>JAJDDG010000001.1 GCA_029260435.1 Phycisphaerales bacterium
AGCCCACGGGGTGCGTCATGATTGTGTTACCTACTTCTCGTTACATGCAGCTCGGTGAACTCACTGTGTACCTCATGGGTGCGCAGAAGGGGTGGCCCATCCACGGGCCGGATCACGTGCTGGATAATGTTTCGGCGCTCATCAATCTGGTGAACGAGCTGCGCCTGCCGCAGAGCCAGGCGTCGCTCGATGAGCTGCGTGTGCTGATGAACCAGATGGGCAGCGAGTGGTCCAAGAAATCGTTAGGCGAGGCGGATGCGCGCCTGCTGGTGAGCACGGTTGGTCGTCTGAGAGAGACGATGCACGCCGAGAGCGACCAGCAGCTGGCGTGCATTCTCGCGGACGACCAGTTCGGGGCCGAGCGGCTGCTCGGTGATGTGCGGTACCTGATGACGCCGCGGGTGTACGACCTGCTGCCGGACGCGGTGCGCCGTGACTTTACTGGTGCTGGTCGGTGCATCGCGTTCGAGATGCCGGACGCGGGGGCGTTTCACCTGTCGCGTGCGGTGGGCGAGCTTGTGGGGTTCTACCAGGGCGAGCTGAGCGGCGGGAGCGCCGGTCGGATCAACGACCGCAGGTGGGGCTTTGAGACGGACGACCTGCTCGAGTGTCTTGATGGTGCGCCGGGCGACATCGTGGAGAGTGTTGGTGCGTTGGTGCGCGAGCTCGGCAGGCCCGAGCGGACACCCGGGGCATCGTTCACGATCGAGCGGGTGCGTGAGCTGTTCGAGGTTGCGGCGGAGTCGGCGATCCAGGTGATGGGCGATATCGCACGGCGGCACGCCCCGCCTGATCGTTCGGGTGCGGCGGCGCAGACGAACGGCTCGGCGAACGGGATGATGGAGCAGCGCGGCGGCGGGTCTATGCTGGCGGGTTGAACCGGCGCTGCCCGCTCTCTCTGACGATGCGCGACAGCGCGAGGAGCGCGGCGATCGCTTCGCGGACTTCGATCTCGTCGGGCTTTGAGATGTGCCCGTCGGAGATCGCGGCGATGGCCTCGGCGCATTCTTTGACGGCGTTGACTGCGGCCTGGTCGAGGGTGCCCTCTTCGCGGACGAAGTGCCCGCCCATCTCCTGAGCGATCGTGTCGAGCACGGCGTCACCCGCTTCGGGCAGGGATGCCTGGAGGCACTTCATCAATCTTGTGACGGGGTTGGGCTGGGCGCCGGAGAGGATCCGGTTGACCTGTCGCGTGGACAGGCCGATCTCTGCGCTGAAGCGTTTGATGCCGACGGACTCGACGAGGTGCGCGAACTGCTCGCGTCCGGCGTCTTCGATCGCCTGTTCGGCTTCGTTGTTGTGGAGCGGCGCGTTCAACGGTGTGCGCAGGGTACCGCGTCAGGCGGTGGTTGGCGCAACGGGGGCAGCGATGGACTCCGAGGCCTCGCGCGGGGCGGCTTTGGGCGCGGGGACACTCGCCGTGGCGGCGTAGCGGGAGGAGGCGGCGAATTCCTCGCCGAAGCGGATGAGCCTGAAGGAGTTGCCGATGACGAGGACATCGCCCAGGAAGTGGTAGAAGGCGGCGAGCCCGATGTTGATATTGCCGGTCGCGGCGATGGCGAGCCCGATGATAGCGATGATGATCGAGGCGGCGATGTTCTGTGCGATGATGGTGCGCGAGCGCCGGGCGAGCTCGATGAGGAATGGGATGCGCGAGAGGTCGTCGTTCATCAGGGCGATGCCGGCGGAGTTGGTGGCGATATCGGAGCCCGAGAGCCCCATCGCGATGCCGACATCCGCTGCTGCGAGTGAGGGGCCGTCGTTGATGCCGTCGCCGACCATGAGGACGTGGCGGCCGCTGCGGACCATGTTCTGGACGAGGTCGTGCTTTTCTTCGGGGAGGCATTCGGCTTCGACCTGATCGACGCCGACGGTGACGCCGACGCGCCGGGCGACGGCGAGGCGGTCGCCGGTCATCATGACGATGGCGTTTGCACCGAGGACTCGGAGTTTCTCGACGACGTGTTTCGCGTTGTAGCGGAGCTTGTCCTCGAGCCCGACGGCGCCGAGGTACTGCTTGCCCTTCATGACATGAACGGCGGTGATGCCCTCGATCTGCGTTTCGATCGCTTTGATCTGATTGGCGCACGCGGGGTACTCTTCGGCGAGCCATGTCGGGCGCCCGGCGAGGATGACGTCATTGCCGATCGTGGCGCGGACGCCGCGCCCGTGGAGTTCTTCGTGTTTGCCCTCCGGGTTCGGTGTGACGCGGGCTTTCTCGGCGGTCTGGAGGATGGAGCGTGCGAGCGGGTGGTTGGAGTGCTGCTCGGCGTCGGTGGCGGCCTGGAGGAGTTCGGTGCCGGATACACCCTCGCTCGGCGCGAGGCGGGAGACCTCGAAGCGCCCGGTGGTGAGGGTGCCGGTTTTGTCGAGGACAACGGTGTCGATGTTCGCGGCGGATTCGAGCTCGTTGGTCTGCTTGATCATGATGCCCAGGCGGGCGGCGGCGGCAAAGCCGGCCATCATCGCGGTGGGCGAAGAGATCAGCAGCGCGCTGGGGCAGACGACGACGAGCACGACGATCGCGGTATCGATATCCGAGGTGAGGTACCAGACGAGCCCTGCGGTGACGAGCGAGACGGGCACGAAGTACGCCGCGACCTGCTCGATGAGCAGCTGGCGCGGGGTGCGTGTGGATTCGGCGGCTTCGATGAGCGAGGCGACCTTGCCGATTGTGGTGTCGGAACCGACGGAGGTGACTTCCAGATCGATGTTGCCGATGAGGTTGGTGGTGCCCGCGTAGACGTCGTCGCCCTTTGCGGCTTCGACGGGTACGGCTTCGCCCGTGAGCGATGCCTGGTTGATCGAGGTTTCACCGGACACGATGCGCCCATCGACCGGGAGGTTCTCGCCCGCGCGGACGCGGACGATGTCACCTGTTGCGACCTGGTCGAGTGGGATCTCTGATTCCTGCCCGTCGCGGATAACGCGCGCGATGTCGGGGGTGAGCCCGACGAGGTCTTCGATGGCGCGCCGAGCGCCCCACGCGGTGCGGCGCAGCGCCTGGTCGAAGAGCAGGAGTATGAAGGCGAGGTACCCGGCGGCTTCGTACTTGCCTGTTGCGATCGCGGCGGCGATGGCGATCGCGGCGAGGGTGGATGATGAGACCGAGCGGTTCATCAGTTCCTTGCCCGCGGAGTAGAAGAGCCCGAGCCCGAGGAGGATCGAGCCGAACACCGCTGGGATCTGCGCGATCTCCGGCTCGACGAGGTTGAGCCATCGGCAGGCGGTGGTGGTCATGACGAGCACGCCGCCGACGCAGTACGCGACAATCCAGCGTTCGAGCTGGAGTTCGTGGTGTGAACAGCAGGCGATGCCTGACTCGTGGTTGTGGTCGTGGTGCTGGATATCGGCCACGCCGGTGTGGACTGAGCTCATGCCGCGCTGACTCCGCGAAAAAAGTGTCTGGGATGCCCGGAAGGGTAGGGGGCATATACTAGCCGCCCCCACCCCCCCCACGCTGGATGGCTCCCGATCCCGATATCAGGACGTTCGGGAGCGGGAATGAGGGGACGCCATGCTCGATACGAAGATTTCCATACTTGGTTGCGGTCAGATGGGTCTTGCCTGTGCGGGGATCCTGCAGGAGGGTGGATTTGGGGACGAGGGAGGGCTCACGATGTGGGCCTACGAGCCGGAGGAAGCGGGGCAGCTCCAGAGCGAGCGGACCAGCCCGAGGCTGGATGGGGTGCGGCTGATTGATGGTGTGCGGGCGACGAGCGATCTGGATGAAGCGATGGAGGGGGCAGGGTTGATCGTGAGCGCGATCCCGGTGCAGTTCATGCGGGGGGTCTGGGGGCGGATCGATGCGGCGAAGCTCGGCGGGGCGGGGGTGGTCACGGTTTCCAAGGGGCTTGAGGTAGGCACGAAATTGACACCGACTCGGGTCATCGGCGATGCGCTCGGGGGTGAGCCGGGTGGCGGGTTGTGTGTGCTGAGCGGGCCTGCGATCGCGCCGGAGCTGGCGGAGAAGCTGCCCGCGACGATGCTCGCGGCGAGCGCGAATGGTGAACTGGCGGAGCGGGTGCAGCGGTTGTTTTCGACACCGTGGCTCCGGGTGTACACGGGGAGCGATGTGACGGGGGTCGAGGTTGCGGGGGCGCTGAAGAATGTGATCGCGCTGGCGGCGGGGATTCTTGATGGGCTGGAGATGGGGTTCAACGCCAAGAGCGCGCTGCTGGCGCGCGGGCTGGCGGAGCTGGTGCGGATCGGGACGGCGATGGGCGCACAGGCGGAGACTTTTTTCGGCGTGGCGGGTGTTGGCGACCTGGCGACGACGTGCTTCTGCCCGATGGGTCGGAACCGGTCGTTCGGCGAGGCGCTGGTGCGGGGTGAGTCGCTCGACGAGTTCAACAAGCGGACGGGGGCTGTTGTCGAGGGGGCGGCGACGGTGCGGGCGGCGGTGGAGCTTGCTGAGGAATTGAAGGTGGAGATGCCGATCGCGAGGGGCGTGCACTCGGTGCTGTACGGCGGCGCGGATCCGAAGGAAGCGATCAGGGCGTTGATGGCTCGGGAGCTGAAAGAAGAGCGGGTGGGGTAGATGGGAACAGGGTATTTCAAATGACAGATCAACCTAAGAAAAAGCTCGATGCCGATAGAGTGATCGAGCACGCGGATAGGTATTGGGTCGCTGAGCGAGAACTCGCGGCCCGATACACAACTCGAATTCGGCTATCTGTTGCAGTCGTCACAACCCTAGTTACTTTGAATCTTGCAGCAGCTGCAACTTTCTTGAAGTCAGATTTAGCTCCCGCCGTCAGTTCACTGGCTTTTGAAATAAAAGCCGTTGTGGTCTTTGTGGCTTTGTTCCCTGTGGTTGCATCAATCTTGACATTAGTTACGGCACTGGTACAGGTTCTCCCCGGAGTGCGGCTGAACGTCGAACCAATAGAATCCGCTGTCGAGGACACTGATACGGACGCTTCTGAGCAATACGTTGATAGTGCAAATAAGACGGCGAGTGATTATCTCGCGATAGATGACTCATCCTTGAACGAGATTTCGGAGGGACTCGAACCAGAAAACAAAGTCGTATTTCTAAAAACTTATAATGCTGCTGCGGACCTTAGAATCCGAAATGAACTAGAGAAAAAGCAGATAGCGATCAGTGAGCGAATGATTCGTTATGGAGCGTTCTGGACTTTGGTCACCCTCATGGTGTATATTACTTACGGGTACGGATATGTACTAATTGGAGAATCCAAAAGCAATGTCTGCACTGAAAACTGCCGCCAACAAGGAACTTCGCACAGCAGCTGCGAAGAATCTGGTTTACAAGGCCGTGGCCAAGATGCCGGGCAAGAAGCTGTCGATCTTCGGTGGGAAAAAGCAGGCGACTCAAACAGTTCGGATCACACGGAAGAAGGCGGGCTGATTCCAGAACCGCAGGGTGCTGGGGGTGGCTAGCATCCGTTCGCTCCAATTCATCTTCCTCGGCACGGGGACCTCGGGCGGGGTGCCGGTAATCGCGTGCGATTGCGATGCGTGTACGTCTACCGATCCGCGGGATACGCGGACTCGGCAGGGGGCGTGTGTCACATGGATAGATAAGGAAGGCAAGGAGCGGGTGGTGTTGATCGATGCGACGCCCGACCTGCGCCAGCAGGCGCTGCGCCACGACATCAGGCGGTGTGACGCGATCCTGTTTACGCACAACCATGTCGATCACATCTTCGGGCTCGACGAGGTGCGCCGGTGGTGCGTGGTGATGGGCAGGGAGCTGGGGATCGGGCCGATCCCGATCGATATCTACGCGGAGCGGCACACGATGGATGCACTGCGGCGCGTGTACCGGCACATCTTCGATGCGCAGAGCAACGTGAATAAGAGTTTCGTCGCGAGCCTGTTGCCTAGGTTGCTCGAGCCTGAGGATCCGGTGGAGCTGCACGGGATGCGGTTCACGCCGATCCGATTGATGCATGGCAAGTTGCCGATCGTAGGGTTCAGAATCGAACCCGTGGATCCGAAGCACCTGAGCGCGGCGGGTGGGGGGGCTTTCCCGATCGCCTACTGCACGGATGTATCGGGGATCCCGCCTGAGACATGGGTGTACCTGGAGGGGCTGGGGACGCTCGTATTGGATGGGCTTCGGATCCGGCACCATCCGACGCACTTCAATGTGGATCAGGCGGTGGGGGTCGCGGAGCGGGTGGGGGCGGGGCGGACGTACCTGGTGCATCTGGCGCACGAGATCGTGCACGCGGAGGTGGAGGCGGGGCTGCCCGAGGGGGTGCGGCTTGCGTACGACGGGCTGGTGGTGGGGTAGGGGGCGTGGGAGTGGGTGGGTGAGCCCGGAATCCGGCGAGGGAAGGGGGATTGCGGGCGTCGGCGGTGGGTTGAAGGGGGGATGGTGGGGGGGAGGGGTGGTTGCTACACTTGTCGCCCCCATGGCAAGCCCACGCGAAATCAAGAAGCGGATCAAGGCGGTCAGCAACATCATGCGCATCACGCGGACGATGCAGATGATCGCCACGAGCAAGTTTGCCAAGGCGCAGCTGCGCGCGACGGCCTCGAAGCCGTACACCGAGGGTGTGTTTGGTCTGGTGCAGCAGCTCGCGGAGAAGGCGGGGAACATCTCGCACCCGTTGATCTCCGGGCCGACGGGCGGGCCCAAGGGCAAGCATCTGTACTTGGTGCTGACATCTGATCGCGGGTTGTGCGGGCCTTACAACGGCTCGATCCTGCGGACATCGGTGAAAGAGATCCGCGGGACGGATTCGGCGGGGCGTGTTGTTGAGGTGTCGGGGCGGAAGGGCGTGGGGTACTTCAAATTCAACGATGTGCAGGTCGATTCGCACCTCGCGCAGTTCGGCGACAATCCTCAGTACGAGGATGTGGAGCGGCTCGCGCAGTCGTACATGGACCGGTTCGAGAAGGGCGAGATCGCTTCGGTGCATGTGGTGTACATGCGGTTTATTTCGTCGTCGCGTCAGTCGCCCGAGGTGTTGCAGCTGCTTCCTCTCAAGCCGCCGGCGGTCGAGGGTGAAGAGCGCAGCGGGGCGAGCGTGCAGTACGAGTTCTCGCCCGAGCCGGAGGAGCTGCTCAACGAGCTGTTGCCGGTGACGGTGAAGGCAACGCTGTACCAGGCGTTCAATGATGCGGTGGTGAGCGAGCACGTTGCGCGGATGATCGCGATGAAGTCGGCGACGGACAACGCGGGCAAGATGGGCAAAGACCTCACCCGCACCTACAACCGTGCCCGTCAGTCGATGATCACCACCGAGCTGACCGAGATCATCTCGGGTGCCGCGGCTCTCGAGTAGCGCCGCCGGGCGGGCTGGCGGGCTCGCGAAGCCGATAACCAGTGGATTTTTTCGTGCGCGGGAGGTGTTGCCATGCCAGCTAGAATGTCATCGATGAGTACGGAAACGACCAACCCATCGGGCACGAACGCGCCGCCCGTTTATACGAACGTGCTGGACATGATCGGGCGCACGCCGATGCTCGAATTGCGGAAGCTCGACACGGGCAAGTGCCGGTTGTTCGGCAAGATGGAGCTGATGAACCCGGCTGGCTCGATCAAGGACCGGATCGGGATGTCGATGATCGCTGCTGCGGAGGCGGACGGGCGTCTGGACCCGAACGCGACGGAGCGTCCGACGATCATCGAGGCGACGGCGGGGAACACGGGGCTAGGTCTGGCGCTGGTGGCGGGGCAGCGGGGGTACAAGCTGATCGTGGTGGTGCCGGACAAGATGAGCCAGGAGAAGATCATGCACCTGCGCGCGATGGGCGCGGAGGTGCGTCTTGCGCGGTCGGACGTGACCAAGGGGCACCCGGACTACTACCAGGAGGTCGCGGCGAAGATCGCGGGGGAGACGCCGAACAGCCTGTTCATCAACCAGTTCTCCAACGAGGACAACACGCGGGCGCACTACGAGGGTACCGGCCCGGAGATCTGGGAGCAGCTGGGCGGGAAGGTGGACGCGGTTGTAGTGGGTGTGGGTTCGGGCGGGACGCTCTCGGGGCTCGGGCGGTATTTGCGCGAGAAGAACCCGGGTGTGAAGATCATCCTCGCGGACCCGACGGGTTCGATCCTGACGCCGCTCGTGAATGAGGGGAAAAAGATCGAGGCGGGGTCGTGGCTGATCGAGGGGATGGGCGAGGATTTCGTGCCGGATATCTGCGATCTGGAACTTGTGGACGAGGCGATCTGGGTGGACGACGCGGATTCGTTTCTCGCGGCGCGCGAGCTGCTGGAGAAAGAGGGCGTGTTGGCGGGATCGAGCACGGGGTGTCTGGTCGCGGCGGCGGCGCGGTGGTGCAGGGCGCAGGACAGGGAGCTGAATGTTGTCACGCTGATCTGCGACAACGGCGCGAAGTATCTCTCGAAGATGTTCAACGATTTCTGGATGATCGACAACGGGTTCATACAGCGCGAGAAGCGCAACGACCTGCGCGACCTGATCGCACGGCGCCACAGGCGCAACGAGGACTTCACGCTCACCGAGGACGAGCCGGTGCAGACCGCGATCAAGCGGATGCAGCTGTACGGGATCTCGCAGATGGTTGCGATGGATGTTCGCGGGAAGCTGGCGGGGATCATCGATGAGTCGGACGTGCTGCTGGCGGTGGCGGAGGACGCGGGGGCGTTCACCAAGCCGGTGAGTGAGTTCATGACAAGGCGGCTTGAGACGATCGCGCCGGATGCGAAGGCGGAAGAATTGATGCCGATTTTCCGGGCGGATCGGGTGGCGATCGTGATGGGCGAGGACGGGACGTACTACGGGTTGATCACGAAGATCGATCTGATCAACTACCTGCGGTCGAAGCTGGCGCAGTGATTTCGAACACGAGAGGCGTTTTGTTATGGACAAGAACAAGCACAAGATCGGGACGAAAGTCATCCACGCGGGACAATCGCCCGAGCCCATCACCGGCGCGGTGATGCCGCCGATCTTCACGACGTCTACGTATGTGCAGCCCTCGCCCGGGCAGCACACCGGGTTCGAGTACACGCGGGCGCAGAACCCGACACGGTTTGCGCTCGAGCGCATGGTCGCGGGGCTCGAGGGTTCCGGGCTGAGCGCGGAGCAGGACGAGACGAACGGCGGGTTCGCGTTTGCCTCCGGGCTCGCGGCGATGGCGACGGTGCTCGAGCTGTTCGAGGCGGGTTCGCGCGTGCTGGCGATGGACGATCTGTACGGCGGGTCGGGGCGGCTGTTTTCCAAGGTCCGGGCGCACTCGCAGGCGCTGGACGTGGTGCGCGCGGATCTGAGCGACGCGGATGCGCTGCGGGCGAATATGACGGCGGACACGAAGCTGGTGTGGGTCGAGACGCCGACCAACCCGATGATGAAGATCGCCGACCTCGGCGTGATCGCTAAGATCTGCAAAGAGATCAACCCGGGCGTGGTGCTCGCGTGCGACAACACGTTCGCCTCGCCGATCAACCAGCGCCCGTTTGAGTATGGCTTTGATATCTCGATGCACTCAACGACGAAGTATCTCAACGGGCACTCGGACGCGATCGGCGGCGTGCTGATCACGAACGACGCGGAGCTCGCGCAGCAACTCCGCTTCCTGCAGATGGCGGTCGGTTCGGTGATGTCGCCCTTTGATGCGTACCTGGTGTTGCGCGGGATCAAGACGCTGGATGTGCGCATGGCGCGGCACAACGAGACGGGGTTGAAGATCGCGGGGTGGCTCGAAACGCACGAGCAGGTCGAGAAGGTGATCTACCCGGGGCTGACTTCTTACCCGCAGCACGCGCTGGCGAAACAGCAGATGAGCGGGTTCACGGGGATGGTGTCGTTCACGATCAAGGGCGGGCTCGACGCGGCAAAGGCGATGCTGGAAACGGTGCGTTTGTTCGCGCTCGCGGAGAGCCTCGGCGGGGTGGAATCGCTCATCGAGCATCCGGCGATCATGACGCACGCGAGCGTGCCGGCGGAGATGCGCGAGCAACTCGGGATCACCGATGGGCTGATCCGGCTGTCTTGCGGGATCGAGGACGCGGATGATCTGATCGCGGATCTCGATCAGGCGCTGGCGGTTGGGGCGAGGGCGGGTGTGGACTCCGGCGCGGCGGCGAAGGCCTGACGCACTACCATTGGACGTATGAACCGAGCGCATCTTCGGATTATTGATGCCAGCGCGAACCGCGCGAGGGAAGGCTTGCGCGTGATGGAGGATGGTGCGCGGTTCCTTCTGGATGATCAGTCGCTGTGCGTGCGGATCAAGCGAGCGCGACACGATCTGGCATCGGCGCTGCAGGGTGTTCTTCACGACGCGATCCTTCAAAGGGATACGGGCGGTGATGTTGGGACATCGGTGACAACGCAGCAGGAGATGAGCCGCGCGGGGGGGCGGGGCGTGGTGGTTGCTGCGGGCAAGCGGGTGGGCGAGGCGCTGCGATCGATCGAGGAATGGTCGAAGCCCCCCCCACCCGCCAGCGGGCGTTCGGTTAGCGATGCGGTAGAGAAGATCCGGTACGCGGTGTACGACATCGAGCGGGATCTGGTGATCGCGATGGGGAGCGGGCGGGATGTACGGTGGAAGCTGATGGTGGTGATCACGGAAAAACTATGCACGCATCATTCGTGGGAGGAGGTGGCGAGGCTTGCGCTGGAGGGCGGTCAGGGTGGTGGGGCGGATTGTTTGCAGCTGCGCGAGAAGGAGATGGAGGGCGGGGAGCTGGTTGAGCGCGCCGGGCGGCTGGTCGAGATGGCGAGAGGGTTTGGCGCGCAGGTGATTATCAATGACCGCGCGGATGTGGCGGTTGCAGCAGGCGCGGACGGTGTGCATGTGGGGCAGGGGGATCTATCTGTGCACGATGCGAGGAAGATCGTGGGGATGGACCGGATTGTTGGGGTGTCCGCGACGAACATCGTGCAGGCGGAGCAAGCCCTGCGGGACGGCGCAGACTATTGCGGCGTGGGGCCGATGTTTGCGACGGATACCAAGCGGTCGCCCGGCGGGCGGACGGACGGCTCGCTCGCGGGCCCGGGGTTCCTCCGCGAGTACATGGCGCACACGCCGGGGTTGCCATATCCGATCGCAATCGGTGGGATCAATGCTGAAAAAATCGGGCAACTCGGTAGTGGTGTGTACGGGGTTGCTGTCAGTTCGGCGGTTTGCGGCGCGGAGGGGCCGAGGGAGGTGTGCGAGAGTCTGTTGCACCAGTTGTGCGCGGAGAAGCAGGGTGTTTGATGCAGCCCCCTCGGTGGGGGTGCCGATAGAGTGTGCTCAGGAGGCGACGCATGGCTGTGACATTCAACGAGCGCACGCTCGACAACGGGCTGACGATCATCGGCGAGACGGACCCGAGCGCACACACGGCGGCGGTGGGGTT
Source organism: Phycisphaerales bacterium (assembly GCA_029260435.1). GTDB lineage: Bacteria > Planctomycetota > Phycisphaerae > Phycisphaerales > UBA1924 > OFTM74. Next base: position 11,294 of record JAJDDG010000001.1, read on the forward strand.
CTTCGTGAAGACCGGTGCGCGGGACGAGGAATCGGGCGTGATGGGCGTGAGCCATTTTCTTGAGCACATGATGTTCAAGGGGACAGACAAGCGCTCGGCGGATGATGTCAACCGCGAGTTCGACGAGATCGGGGCGAGCTACAACGCGTACACATCGAGCGAGATCACCTGTTTCTACGCGAGCGTGCTGCCCGAGGTGCTCCCTCAGGCGACGGATATTCTCGCGGATATCCTGCGCCCGGCGTTGCGCCAGGAAGATTTCGATACCGAGAAAAATGTGATCCTCGAAGAGATCGCGATGTACAAGGACTCGCCCTTCTGGGTGCTGTACGAGAAGGCGATGGAGGCGTACTACGCGGATCATCCGCTCGGGTACCGCGTGCTGGGCACGGACGACACGGTGGGCGATCTTGGGCGCGACGCGATGCAGGCGTATTTCGATCACCGGTACAGCGCGGATAACACGGTTGTTTCTCTCGCGGGCAACGCGGATTTCGACACGGTGTGTGCGCAGGTGAGCGATTTGTGCGGCGGGTGGTCGCGGACGGGTGCGGTGCGCGACACAAAGCGCCCCGGCGCGAAGCCGAATGATCTGGTGATCGAGGACGAGAACGTGGCGCGGGCGTACCTGTTGACGGTAGCGCCGGCGCCAGCGCTGGGCGACAACGAGCGGTACGCGGCGATGATGCTCGCTAAGGTGCTGGGCGATCCGGATAATTCGCGTCTGCACTGGGCGCTGATCGACACGGGCATCGCGGAGGAGGCGCAGGCTTCCTACGACCCGCGGGACGGGTGCGGCGAATACTTTGTGTACGCGTCGGGCGAGCCGGAGCGTGCAGACGAGATCCAGTCGATTTTGGAGCGCGAGATCGACGGGCTGGTTGCATCGCTTACGGAGGATGATCTGGAGCGCCTTCGGAACAAGGTGGCGACGGGCGTGACGATCGCGGGCGAACGCCCCGGCGGGCGGATGCAGCGGATCGGGCGTCAGTGGACCTATCTCGGTGAGCACCTCACGCTCGAAGAGGAATTGGAGCGGATCAACGCGGTGACGCTGGGCGACCTTTGCTCACTGGCGGAGGCGTACCCGTTCCACCCGAGGACGCGCGCACGCCTGATCCCGAAGGGGTAGTTAATCGGTAGCGGGTTTAGCGTCAGGTTTGGCGTCGAGGGTTGTCCGGATGCGCTCGGTGACTTCTTGGGTGTGCTCGCGGGCGGCGGTCTGCGATTTGGTGAACTGCTTCCACAGCGCGGGGATGGAGAGCACCATGAGCGCGATGTAGACGATGGTGGTGTACTTCGCGACGAGGGTGCCCGGGAAATAGATGTCCATCATGGACTGCGTGAGCCAGACGCCGGGCCACGTCGCGAGGACGAACACGACGATCATGATTGTCGGCAGCTTGCGGAGCAGTCGGGTGGTGAGTTCGATCGACGAGCCGGAGTCTGCGGGGGTGATACGTCCGATCATGGCGTGGTCGTAGGGGTTGCCGAAGATCTGGAGGCGGAACGTCAGGTTATCGAGCTGATCGAACCCGGCGAGTTTTCCCTTGCGGGAGAGTTTGACGAGCGCGTTGAGCGCCTGCTCCGGCGGGAGGGAGGAGCGGAGTGTGACGCTCTGGTTCTCAGGCTTCTCTGGCTTCACATGATGCTCGCGAAAAGTACATATCGGATGGTGGAGCGGGAGCGGGAGGAGTCTATCTGATCGGTTCTGCGGTCACTGCGCTTTCGCCGGGCTGAGATTGGGGCAGTATTGCGGAAGCATGAGTGTTGATGGGCCATACAGATTCACCGAGTCGCCCCTGCAGCCTGCTTTTCCGGACCTCCGCCCTCCCAAGCCGATTGATTGGGACGCGGACGTGCGGCGCGAGCGGACGCAGCAGGCGGGCAAGCGGTCGGACAAGCGCCGGGCGCTGATGGCTCAGGCGGACGAGCGGGCGCAGCGGGCATTGGAGGCGGCGGCGACAGAGGTGTACCGCCTGAAACTTGCGCAGCGGGACGTGCTCGACGAGCGCGACGAGGCGCGAGATCTCATCCACATGTATCTGAGCAGCCGGAGCTCGCAACGACGCAGGGTCTGCGCGTGCTTCTCGACGGTGCTCTACGGGATCATCGGGGTGCTCGGGCTCGCGGCGGCGGTGACCGGGTTGCTCGTGTTGTGGATTACGAGCGGGTCGGGCGGCGGGTGACGCGGGACAGATTCGTGAAGCGAGACAGGGCGATCAGCGGAAAATAATGTCGGTACAGGTGGTACCGCAGGTAGAACACGCGCGGGAACCCGGTTCCCGTGAAGGGCGCTTCGCGCCATGCGCCCGCGGGCTCGGGCAGGATATGTTCCGGTGCATTAGCCGGGGCGTGCATATCCAACTGATGCTCCAACAGATACTCGATCCCTCGGATAACCGCGTTGTCGTTGGCTGCGCACTCGCCCAGGATATGCATCACCGAGAGCAGGCCCCACGCGGTCTGCGACGGGGTGGATTCGCCGCGACCGTGCAATGATTCGTCCTCGTAGGTGTCGCAGGATTCGCCCCACCCGCCGTCGTCATTTTGCGTTGAGCGGAGCCAGTCGAGGGTGCGTGCGAGGTACGTCGCGGTGCCGGTCTCGCCCGCTGCCGCGAGCCCGCCGGTCGCCTGCCATGTGCCGTATATGAAGTTCACACCCCAGCGTCCCCACCATGCTCCGGTGTCGCGTTGCTGCCCGCGGAGATAAGCGAGCGCGCTTCGGATTGTCGGATGGTTGGGCGACATGCCGCAGGTGATGAGCGCTTCGATGGTGCGCCCGGTGATATCGGCGCAGGAGGGGTCCTGCATCGCGTTGTGGTCGGCGAAGGGGACATGCTCCATCCATTCGCGGTGGGTTGTTCTATCGAAGGCGGCCCATCCGCCGTCGTCGTTCTGCATCGCGGTCATCCAGCGCACCCCCCGCGCCGCTGCCTGGTGGTATTTGGTGGACGTGCTCATCGGAGAGCCGGTCGCGCGCACGAGCGCTTTGCAGATCATGGCGGTGTCATCGACATCCGGGTACCAGTCGTTTTTATATTCGAATGCCCACGCTCCAGCGTCGCCGCCCGGGCCCATGCGCATCGACTGGTCTTCCGGGCGGAGGTTGCGGATCCAGTCGCCCACGTGCGATACCTCGTGGTCGAGGAGCCACTCGCAGAGTTTCTCGACGCGCGGGTTATTCTCGATCGTGTGCCCGGCTTCGGTGAGTGCGTACAGCGCGATGCCCGAATCCCAGACGGGCGAGAAGCAGGGCTGCATGCGGACGTGGTCGTCTTCTTCGACGATGAATCGGTCGAGCTGCTTCTCGGCTTCCACGAGGATCGGGTGGTCGCGGTCGCGCCCGAACGCCTGGTAGGCGATCTGGATGTAGACCATCGGCGGGAAGATCGCGCCGAGCCCGTCGGTTGTCGCGGGGTCGAGACGTTCGTCGAGCCATTCGACCGCCTTGGCGATCGCGTGCCCGCGCAGCGGCGAGAGATTTGTTTTGTCTACGAGTTTGAGCGCCTTGTCCACCTTCAGGAACAAACCGTCCCACGCCCACTCATCGCTCGGGGTCCGGCACAGACGCTCGCGTGCGCTCTGGTCGATGAACAGCTCGCCGATCCCGAGGTGCGATGGCAGGCGGCGCACCGGGCGCAGCGCGGTGCAGATCGCCAGCGGGAGGATCATGGTGCGAGTCCAAGCGCTAACCTTGTCCAGATGGAACGGGGAGAGGCGCGGGAGCAGCACGACCTCCGGCGGGATCGTCGGGCATGCGTCCCACGAGACCTGACCGAGGCACGCGAGGTAGAACATGGAGAATGTGTTGATTTTTTCGGCACCGCCCAGCTCGAGGATGCGTTCTCTTGCGCGCACCATGTGCGGCGCATCGCGCTGATCGCCCAGCAGTTTCAGCGCGAGGTAGGCTTTGACGCACGCGGACAGGTCCGGCGACGAGCCCGGGTACTGCCCCCAAGTGCCGTCTTCGCGCTGGAGCATGCGCAGATACACGCCCATCTTGCGGAACCGCTCGCGGTCGTGCGGTGTGGCAGCGGGTGGGTCGAACTGCCCGAGCGCGGCTTTCATGAGGATGTATTCAGAGTTGAGGATCGAGTCGCCTTCGAGTTCGGCGCAGAAGTGCCCGTCGGCGTGCTGCTTGGAGAACAGCGCCTCGATAGAGCGCTCGACCGCGATATCAACACGCTCGTGGATCGGGAGCAGTTCTCCCGCGACGGGGCGATCTGTGGGCGGTGTGGCGGGGGGTGTGGCGGTGGTGGTCGGGGTCATCGGCGGCTCGCATTGTCCGAGAATTACAGGGGTCTACGCGGGGCGAACGGTACTGAATCGGGCGGTTTGGCACAACGTGGTGTCTTTGGGGGGATCGGTGCGTAGGATGAGAGCATGACGCACGTTTCTTCAGCCACAACGCTCTCGATCGGCGCCGGGTATTCCGACCACGTCGAGCCGCTGATGGCGGTGGAGCAACTCGTGGACGAGACGGCCGGGGCGGTGGGGGTGAGCGGGGCAGATCTCGCGGTGCTCTTCGCGAGCGGGCGGCATGTGGGCGAGATGCAGTCGATGGCCCGGTTCGTACACGAGGCGCTGGGCCCGGGCGTTGTGGTTGGGGTGAGCGCTGCGGGGGTGATGGGGGGCAAGAGCGCATCGATGAAGCGTGGCGCGGCGAGTTTGTTCGTCGCGAGCCTGCCGGGCACGCGCCTGCACCCGTTTTCATACCGCGACCTGCCGCACGTGCACGACGAGGACGAGCTGGCGCTGAGCGAGTTCGCCGACGCGATGGGGCTCGAGCACGACACGCGCGGCGTCATCCTGCTTGCGGACCCCTGTTCTGTGCCGCCCGCGGCGCTGCTCGGCGCGATCAACGGGACGAGCGCGGTTGTCGAAGGATTGGAGAAGCCGCCCGCGGTGATCGGCGGGATGGCGAGCGCCTCGCCCGCGCCGGGCGGGAATGTCATGGTGCTGGGCTCGCGCGTGATGCGCGCCGGTGCGGTTGGCGTGACCATCTCGGGCGATGTCTCGATCGACCAGCTTGTGTCTCAGGGGTGCCGCCCGATCGGCGAGCCGATGGTGATCACCAAGGCGAGGAACAACGTGATCATGTCGCTCGGCGGGCGGCGCGCGATCGAGGTGTTGCACGGCGTGATCTCGAATCTCGTGGGGCGCGAGCGCGACCTGCTCCCGAACGGCGTGTTCCTCGGGCGGGTGGTGAACGAGTACAAGTCCCACTTCGGGCGGGGTGATTTCCTTGTGCGGACGATCCTCGGGTACGACCAGCGATCGGGCGCGGTGGCGGTCGCGGACAATGTCCGCGTCGGGCAGACGGTGCAGTTGCACGTCCGCGACGAGAGAACCGCGCGGGAGGATCTGGAGTTGTTGCTGGATATCCAGCGCGTCCGCGGGGCTGCGAACGGGGCGCTGGTGTTTTCCTGTGCTGCACGGGCGGGCGGGTTGCTCGAAAACCCGGCTGATGATCTTCGCTCGATCACCAAAGCGCTGCGGACCCGGGAGGGCAAGGCGGTTCCGATCGCGGGGTGCTTCGCTGCCGGGGAGTTCGGGGCGGTCGGCGATCGTTCGTTTTTGCACGCTCACACGGCGTCAGCCGCGATCTTCCGCGAGGGTGCGATCGGGTAGGGCAGGGTCCGCGATAACTGAGCAGATCGGTGTCCCGATGCCGATGAAGACAGGGTGAGATTATTCATCACATGGTGTTGGTGCGCGATGATCGTACTGGGCTGTTCGGGTTCGGGTGCGATCGCACAGGGTGAGAGCCTCGCGGGCAGTGCTCGCCCGGATGGGGCGCGGCGTGTTGTGGCGTTGTGGGATTTCGAGGACGCGCTGAAGCACCTCGAGGAGGTGCCCCAGCACTGGTACCGCGGGCACGACCGGCCGCCGGATCGCAGCCGACCCGGATTCCCGCCGTTCAACGGTGCGGCGTTTGACAAGACGACAGCCGACGCGGGCGAGGTGTCGATGAAACTGCCGACACGCGGCGGGAGCACATCGCTGATTCTTGCTGGAGGTGTTGTCGCGGTGCTGCCCGAGGGGGATTACGCCGTAGTCGCGCGCGTGCGCACCGAGGGCTTGGTGCACGCGCGGGCGCGGGTTGTTGCGTGGTTCCTTGATGCAAAGCTCAACGAGATCCCGGGTTCGCGCAAATTCTCGAAGGCGATCGTCACACCAGGCGACTGGGTGAACGCGAGCGTCCCGCTCTCGGGGCGGAGTGACGCGGTATGGATTCAACTCGAACTACAGGTGCTGCAGCCGGACCAGCTGTCGGATCGTTTCGATGTGCCGGGGGAGTCGCAGCCAGAGGACTTTGATGGGGTGGCGTGGTTTGATGATGTCGCGATCCTGCAGGTGCCGCGTCTGGAGATCAATACAGAGGCGATCGCGAATGTGCATATTGGCAACGAGCCGCCCACGCTGAAGATCGTTGCCCAGGATCTAACCGGCGAGGTGCTGCGCGCGGAACTGCGCGTGCGTGACTTGCGCGGTGATATTGTGACGGAGCAAGAATTCGAACTCTCGTCCTCGGGGCGGGCGGTTTCTTGGATCCCCCCGCTCGATCGGTACGGGTGGTACAGCGCCGAACTCGAGGTCTCGAATCGAACGGCGAGGGTCGGGATTACAAAGACGAGCTTTGTATGGTCCCCGCCGGCGCCGCCGCTTGAGTACGTCGAGCGCCTCTCCTTTGGGCTTGTGCTGCGCTCGATCCCGCTCGGGTTTGAGCAGGAACTGCTTGGGTTTATCGAGAGGATGGAAGTCGGGCGGGTCAATCTGCCCGTCTGGGACAGTTCGCTTTCTCTCGCCACGATCGAGGCGCACATCGAGCGTGTCGGCGCCATCGCGGATCTGTTGATCGAGCGCGGCGTGGAGTTGACGTTCACACTCCAGGAGATGCCCAGAGATCTCGCGCTACAGATGCGCCTCGATGAATCGCAACTCATCGACCTGTTCACGGAGCCCGAGGAGAAATGGGGGCCGTATATCGATCGCATGCTCGCGGTGTTCGGGGAGCGCGTGCATCGGTGGCAGGTTGGGGCAAGCGGTCGTGGGTTTGATTTTTGGCGGCAGGATCTTGCGGGCGGGATCACCTCCGCGAACGACGCGCTGCGCCGGCTCGTGCCGCGCCCGACGCTCTCGTTGCCCTGGATGATCGAGCACCGCCTGGACGAGCGGACCGCCGGGCTCGGTGCCGCGACGGTGACCATGCCGCCCGACGCACTGGCTGATGGGCTCTCGCAATGGGCAGCGAACTGGCCCGAACAGACAGAGATCACGCTGCTGATCGAACCGATGCCGCGGAGCGAGTACGACCCGTGGCACAGCGTTGTATTGCTGAGCAAGAAGCTGATCCGCGCGCGCGAGGCCGGCATCGAGCGGGTCGCGACACCGGAACTGTGGACGTGGGAGCGGGGACAAACGGTGCGGGTGCTCCCGGACCCGGAGCTGGCGATGTGGATCACGCTCGCGCGCAAGCTCGCCGGGCGGGAGATCGTCGCGGTCCTGCCCATGCCCGAAGGCGCGCACGCGCTGATCGCCGACGGGCACCGCGGCGGGATGCTGATCGCCTGGAACGACTTCGCGTCGCCCGAGGACGCGGTGATCCGGGGGTATCTCTCCGAGCGGGCGGTCAATGTGACAGACATATTCGGCAACACCTCGTATGTTGAGCCGGTGCGCTATGAGCACCGTATCGAGCTTGATGCAGCCCCTATTTTTATCGAGGGGATCGATGTCGAGATGGCGCTGATGCGTTCGCGCTTGCGCTTCGATCCCGGGTTTATCTCGTCTCGTGCGCAGATGCACGCGATGGAGCTTGTGATCTACAACCCGTGGGAAACAAATCTCAACGGCAGGCTCAAACTCGCCGAGCCCGTGGACTGGGATGTCTCGCCTCGGGTGCAGTCGTTCACTGTCGCGCCCGGGCAGGAGCACCGATTGTCCTTCGAGCTGGCGTTCGGGATCGGCGAAGAGACGGGGCCGCATACCGCGATCGCGGAGATGAGCCTGACCACAGACCACCGCTACCCCACGCTCCGCGTCCCGCTGCTCGTGGAGATCGGTCTCGATACCGTGGAATTTACAGCGGACGCGCGTCTCGAAGACGGCCCGGGCGGCCCGCTGTCTGACGTGATCGTCACCATCGTCGTACAGAACATCGCCGACGTGCCGCAGACCATGCAGGCGTTTATCAAAGCGCCGGGGCACGCGGTGGAGCGCTCACCGGTCAGTGAGTTGCAGCCGGGGCAGATCGAAGTCCGTCACTTCCGCCTCAAGGATGGCGGACGGGGCGGTGGCGCACGCTCGCTCATCGATAAGAAGATCCGGGTAGGGCTCAAGGAACAGGACGGCACCGGGCGGTTGAATCAGACCATCATCGTGCACTGAGCACACCGCCCTGGTGCAGCGCGGTGCGCATCTGCGCTGCGGGATCGGCGCCCGGGTCGATCTGGTGGGCCGCCCACCCGAACGAACGCGCCGCGTCGATGTTCTCTTCCGTGTCGTCGAAGAACACGATACTCCCCGGCTCGAACCCCGTAGCTTGTTCGACCGCGCGGTAGGCGCCCTCGTCGGGTTTGACGAGCCCGATGACCTGCGAGGCGATCTTGGTGTGCATCTCGTGGAGCGCGGGCGAGCGGGACGAGCCGCCGAGCATGCTCTGCCAGTGTGAGTGGTTCGTGTTGCTGAGACACGCGGTCTGCACGCTCGCCAATCCGTTGAGGCTTTGGACCAGCTCGAGCACGCCCGCGTACTCCTCGAGGATCCAGGCGTCGTGCACGCGCTGGATTTCCTCGGCTGTATAGAGCCCGTCCGTGGATTCGGCGATACCGGCGAAGAATAATTCGCAGGTCACCTCGCCGCATTGGTACGCGCGGGCGAGATCCCGCCGGCGCGCCTTGAGATGCGATCGGGCGAACCGGTCCGGCTCTCGGACATCGAGCCCCGCCGCGGCGCACCCCTCGGTCCAGTCCCGGCAGATGCGCATGATCACACCGCCGAGATCGAAGCACACCAGCGTTGTGTTGTCCGTGCTCACGCCGGGAGTTCCCCCGGCGACAATTCGGGCTTGGCGATCTCGCGCACCACGCTCGTCGCGTACGACCCTGGCGGCAGCTCGAACGCCAGGCGGATGTAGACGCCGTGCTCGTCCGCCCCGCCCTCGATCTCCGGGTCGCTCACCGCCACGCGGAACGAACGGCGCTCGCCGGGCAGTTCGCCCTTGGCGAGATGGTGGAACCGCGCGAGGTCTTCGAGCGAGACGCCGCTGGTTTGCAGCGCCGCAAGCTCTTTCTCGTCTACATCGCCAGCAGCGCGCATCATTTTGTGCCCCCACATGGGCCCGCTCGCGGAGATCTCCATGCGCTGCGCACGGGCTGCGGTCTCGGGGTCGCTCGCGGTCAACGCGTCCACCTGGAACGCCGCCCCGGAGTCGTGCTTGTAGGCGATATCCCCTTCGTACACCGCGTCGAACGTGCCGTTCGTGAGCCTGCCTGCTAGCAAGGTATTGAAGATTTGCGATTGGAACGCGCTGACCCAGATCCGTTTGACGGGGCGTTTGATCGCGCGGACCGCCTGGGTCGCGGTGGCACCCTGCGCGAGCGCCCGCAACGCCGCACATTCTGATTCGGCGTTCCAGGGCATCGCCCGTGCCGCCTCGGAGAAACTGCCCCGCGCGAAGAGTTCACGAGCCTTCGCTTGCTCTGCGGGGTGCGCATCGTTCGGCGAGAGCAGGATGTTGATGAGCGGCTCCCACTCCCCCCGGATCGCCAGAGAGCCGAGCTTGTGGTTGAGCCCGGCGGTGCCGAACCGTTGCCCGCCGAAATAGTTGGGCACGCCCCGTTCGCGCAGGCGCTCGAGCGCCTGCTGGGCGACGAGCACCGAGGGCAGCTCCACACCCCGCAGGCGCACCGAGAAGCGGTTGCCCCGCAGGTGTCCGAGGCGGAGTTTGTTGCGGTGTATGTCGGTCCACAGGATCTTGATGCGGTCGTCGAGCAGCTCGGGGAAATCCTCGGGCGTCTTGCCCGGGGTGTGCACGGAGATCACCTGGCGTGTGATCGCGCGTTTGTCCTTGAGCCCGGCGTACCCCACCTCGTGCAGTTTGACGTTGAAATGTCGGGCGATGATCGCGGCGAGCTGGTGCGTTGTCAGCCCGTGCTTCTCGACGAACAGGTAGATGTGCTCGCCCTCGCCCGCGGGGTCGTACTGCGGGATTTCCTCGACGAGAAAATCTTCTGCGCACTCCTTGAGTCTGCCGCCGATCGCGGGCAGGTCGCTCGTGAGGTAGGGCAGTACAGCGGGTGAGGAGATGGCTTGGTTTGGTGTGTTCATGGTGCGCAGGGGGTTACAAATCGGTTTGCGCTTCGTCGAGCACATGGTCTTCCACGAAGATCGGCACCGCGCGGGAAATGCCCAGCGCGATCGCGTCGCTCGGGCGACAATCGATGTCCATCAGGCGTGCGTTCGGGTCGCGGATATTGAGTTGCGCGAAGAAGGTGTGGTCCGACAGGTCGTTGATAGTAATCGATTCCAGCTCGCCGCCGAATGCCTCGATGATGTTCGCGAGCAGCTCGTGCGTGAGCGGGCGCTTGATCTCGATGCCCTGCAAACGGCGCTCGATCGCCTGCGCCTCGGGCAGCCCGATCACGATCGGGAAGGTCCGATCGCCCTCGATCTCGCGCAGCTCGATGATCTGGTAGTCGTTGTCTTCCCGGATCAGGATCCGGGACAGTTCCATAGGCACAGCCATCGCGTCGCTCCTCGTCGCTTCGCCTATCGTCGTGAGGGACACCCCCCCCGTCAATGCGTCATCCTAGTCCGCAATATCCGTCCCGGGGCGGCCCTTGTAGTGCGAACGGACCGCGGAGATCAACTCCCGTAATCCCATGGGGCGCTGCCCGGCTTTTCGGCGCACGCCGCCGAGGCGGTAGAGGCGCGTCCAGTGGCGGAGGAGCACGCCGTAGGTCCACCACGCCGGGTGATCCGGGTCGTACATATGCGTGGATTCGCTCATCGTGCCGTTGAGTTCGACGACATCCATCGTGCGGCCCGCCCGCACCGCGTCCTCGGATTCGTAGCGTATATCGAATCTGCCGAAATCGAGCCTGCCGCCCATCTGCGGGTCGGTAAACGATCGGGCCAGCGCATCGATCTGTTCGGACAGCTCGGGCGTGAGCAGGTCTGCGCCGTCGGTGAACATCGTTCCTTGAGCGTGGTTCCCCGCGACGCCGAGCGGCATCCGCTCGCCCGCCCCGAGCACACGATCCGTCTGCCCCGCGAATCGTGTGAGGAAGACCTTCGCCTGCAAGCGGTAGCGCGGGTGATGCCAGATGAGCTCTTCGAGTGTCTGCTCGCCGTCACCCTCGATCACCGGGAACACCTTTCTTGTCACGGAGATCACCTCGCCGGCGCAGTCGTCGATCTTCGTGCTGGCATTCGGCACGCGCGCCCACAGCACGCCCAGTTCGATCGGCGCGGCGCTGTACCGCTGCACGATTGTGTCGCGTGTCATCGTTTGGAAGTACGCCTCGACATCCCGCGCGGTGCGCGCGAGCTTGAGTCCGTGCCCGCGCTGGCTCGTGTCGGGCTTGAGGATCACCGGGAACCCGCCGAGATCGTCCTCTTCTTCGAGCATGCGCAGTACGCGCGTCGCCCGCTCGATCGGCTTGCCGCCTGCCGGGATCAATCTGTAGGGGAGCACGCCGTTGCCCGGTCCCCCGAACCCGAGCAGGATCTGGTGCTTGGACTCGCCGACCACACCCCCGCCGTTCGGGATGCCGGGGTTCACGCAGGTGAATGTCAACGCCCCGTGGCGCAGCGCGAGCAACGCAAGCCACGGCATCGCTGGCAGGTAGAACGCCCACGAGGGCCAGAACTCCACGCGTTTGAGCCTGCCGATATCGGCGAGCAATTTCTGGCGCCCCTGTGCGGTCGTCTCGTACGACACCACCCGGATGATCACATACATCACCGCGAACGCCGCGGCGTACGCCCACCACCCGTGGAACACCGTCTCGAAGAACGACAGTACCGGCTTGCCAATGACCATCGACAGGATCAGCAGGAATGGGGTCCACACGAACACCGCGACCGCCACCCAGAACAGGAACATCTTCGTGCGCCGTGCGAGGATCCCCGCCGCGATGTAGGTCGGCAGACGCGTGCCGGGCAGGCACCGCGAGAGAAACACCGCCTTGGCGGTGTGTTTGTCGAACAGCCGCTCCCAGCGCGCCAAGCCGTCTTCGGTGATCCGCTTGCGCACAAACCGCCACCGGAGTAGCCGCCTTCCGAGGAACCTCCCGCCGGCCCACAGCGCGAGGTCGCCGATGATGATCCCCGTGAAACACCCGACGAGCCCGACACCGATATCCAGCTGCCCGCGCGAGACGAGCAGCCCCACGCCGATGACGGTGAGATCCTCGGAGATGAACGTGCCCAGCGCGATGATGAGCACAACGATCAACCAGTGTGTGGAGCGGTTGATGTCGAACGCGCCGATGTGCGCATCGCTCTGCTCGCCCGGCGCGTAGACCGCCGACGATCGGATCGCCGGCGCACCCGGGTCGTCGTGATACGCGAAAAATGATCCGAGCGATTCGCTCCCCTGTTTGAACTCGACTTCGCTCGACATGGGCGGACCGATCGGGAAAAAATGCGAGGAATCCATCATCACCAAGCGGGAATGCTCGATGAGTTGGTGGTGGTGTTCCGCGGTCCACGCCGAGACAAGCGGGTCGTGCCTGCCGTGCAGCACGAGCACGGGCGTTGTCATCCGCTCCATGATCGCGCGGAGTGGGCGTTGGTCTGTGTCCCAGAAGTCTCGCGCAAACGCGTGCCTGAAATGGCGCTGCGGGAGCAACCCGAAATGCGGGATCGCCTCGGGCAGCAGGTACACCCCCGCGTACGCCACGGCGTATTTGAAATGCTCAAAGTAATAATCACCCGATCCCTCGCCCTCCTGTGCGCCGATCGCCGCGACGAGCGACACGCTCGCGATCCGCTCCGGCGAAAGTTCCGCCATCCACAACACCGAGCCGCCCGAGAGCGACCACCCGACAACGTGCGCGCGCTCGATCCCAAGCTCGTTCATGAGCGCGAGCGCGTAGTGCGCGTTCGCTTTCGCCGAGTAGCTGGGCACCCACCGCTCCGAGCCGCCCCACCCCGCGCGGTCCATCGCGATGACCTGTCTGCCCTCGCTTGCTAATCGAGCCCCGAGGTTCTGAAAATCCCGTGCGCCGCTCGCGGGCGAGCCGTGCAAGAGGATCACGGGTAGATGCGCACCGTGAGAGTGATCGGAGGCAGAGGGGTGGGGGGTCCACTCGAAACCCGTGATGCGCACCGTCCGATCACCGAACGGGCCATTGTCATTCATCGCGGGTACGAGCGCCTCGATCGGGGTTGAGCCCGTTGGCGGATCGAGGCGGTACCCCACCCAGAGGTCGTGATCTCCCAGTGCGATGACGATGTGCGACAGCGCGAGCAGCGCAAGATACACCACCACCCACCGACTCCGCGTCACGCGACGAAGCCGCTTTAACATGATTTGTGCGCCCCGCCCGATGCCACGCGGATCACATCTTCGAGGATCTCGCGAGAGTTGGCGCACCGCGGCATCTTGTGCTGCCCGCCCAGCTTGCCGCGTGCGTCCATCCACGCGTGGAACGCGCCCGCGGGCAGCGTCGTGATCGTCGGCTCGCCCATGCCCAGCGAATCGGTGCGCTTGGTTTTGTAATCGACGTTGATCCGTTTGAGCGACTCATCGAACGAACGCCCGAAGCGTTCCAGTGCGCCGTTCTCCCTGTCGCCCAGCCACTCGATCGCGAGTTCGAGCCCGCCCGATCGATCCGGCGCGGGGTACACCGGCGCAGCGGTGAACTCCCCGACGCTCGCGCCGCTCTCGTAACGCGCGGTCTCGACCGCCTTCTCGATCTCCTCGACGATCAGGTTCTCGCCGAACGCGTTGATGAAATGCCGGTGCCGCCCGACGATCCGCATCCGGACCGGGCCCTCGTGCGCGAGGGAGTCGAATTCGACAACATCCCCGATCACATACCGCCACAGCCCAGCGCACGTCGTCATCACCACGACATACCGCTGCCCGCGCTCGACTTCGTCTGCGCCGAACGCTCGCGGGTTATCCGCGCCCATCTCCTCGACCGGCACAAACTCGAAATAGTTGCCCACGTCCGATTGCAGACGCAGCCCCGGCTCTCCTGCGGTGTCCTGCAGCGCGATGAACCCCTCCGACGCCGGGTACACCTCGAGGCGGTTGGGGATATCGATCTCGGGCGAACCCGACCACACCTCGCGCACCCGCGAGTCAAACGGCCCGTACTTCACACCGCCGTGTACAAATAAAGCAAGATGCGGCCACACATCGCTCAGTGTCCTGATCGATGGATCCTTTTCTTTCGCCAGTTCGAGCACGCGCTGGAACAGCACCAACCCCCAACTCGCCATGCCGGAGATCATCCGCACGTCCTGGCGCACACTTGAGCGCGCCATCGCCTCGATCTTGTCGGGCCAGTGGCTCATCAGCGCGATATCCTTGCCCGGCGCGTACACCTCCGAGAGTGGCCAGTGGATCAACCCCGCGACGATCCCCGACAGATCACCAGTGCGGATACCGTGCTCGTTTGTCGAGACATCGGTTGACCCGCCCAGGAACAGCAGGCGTCCGCCGAATAACCGCGGCAGGGAGACGCCCATCCGCGAGGCGTGCGCGAAGATGTCCATCGCGGCGCGGTAGTTGGAGCGCATCATCTCTTTGGAGACGGGAATGAATTTCTCGCCGCCTGTTGTGCCGCTCGTCTGCGCCCAGTCGCGCACAACGCCGGGCCAGCACACGTCTGGTTCCCCCCCCTCGCGCATGCGTGCCATCTGATCACGAACCATCTCGTAATCACCCATCCGCACCGAGCGTCTGTACGCGCGCGCAAGCTCGTTATCCGGGAGCGTCGCGAGCCTGCCGAAGCCGTGCGATCTGCCGAACTCGGTATCCGCAGCCTTGGCGAGCAGGTGGCGGAGTGTGGCGCGCTGGATCGCCCCGGTGTGGCGGGCCCAGTACCCGGTGTTTGAGAGCAGGCGCGTCCTGCGCAGCAGGTACGCGCGGAGCCCGCCCCCGATCGAGGAGGTCCAGCGCAGGCGCCCGGCTTGAGGCGTTGCCCCCTGCATCTATGCGACCTCCTGCCGCTCCCCGCTTGAGGCGTTGAGCGAATGCAGGAACTCAATAATCGCCGCGCCCATCTCGTCCGGGCGCTCGATCTGCGCCGCGTGCCCGCAACGTTCGATCCAGCACAGGGTCGAGTTCGGGAGTAATTGGTGGAACTCCTCGGCGACACTCGCTGGCGTGACCACATCGTGCGTCCCCCACGCCAGGCAGACGGGCACCGTCACCTTGTGCAGTTCATCGCCGAGATGATCTTTCTTGGCGCTGCGCCCAAGACGTACCAACGCGCGGGCCGCGGTGCGCCGCGAGAGTTCCGCGTGCGCCGCGTCCACCATGCCGGGCAGCATCCGCGACGGATCGCAGAAGAGCTCGGTGATTTTCTTATCGATCCACCCGTGGCTGGGAGAGTGCTCCACGTTCCGCTCGTACGACTTCTCGAACAGCCCGCTCGACCCGCTCAAAACGAGCCCACGCACCATGTCCGGACGTTCCATCGCGATGCGCAGCCCGACGTGCCCGCCCAGCGAGTTGCCCACGATCACCACAGGGCCGTCAATCAGCGTCTCAAGCACCGAGATCGTCAGGTGCAACACGCCCTCCACCGAGCACCCCTTGCCCTTCATCTCGAGCAGCGGCGGCTGCAGCAGCAGGCACTCGGCGTGCTGCGATACCGGGTTCAGGAGCGGGAACCAGTGCTCGTTCTGCCCGAGCAGCCCGTTGAGGAACACAACCGTTTGTCCGGCCCCAACGCGATCGATACGGATATCCACACCAGTCGCCCGGCTGATCGCCGTGGTCGTGACATGGCCCCCGTTGTCCGGGTTGTTGATGTCTTCGTGCATAAATACTGGTTGCCGGATGATTTGTTCGTGTGCTCGACCCCGAGGGCGCAAGCCAAGGCCGCAGAAGCCTACCCGAAACTATGTTAGTGATTCCTTCACTTTGATTCCATGATCGGGTTCAACCCAAATTCAGCCCCATCATCGCCGGTTCCCGGGTCGGGAGTTCCCGCGAGAGCACCCGATCGAGGTAGACCCCCAGCAGACGCGCCGCCCGCGCGAGCGTGTCCGGGTCTTCGTTCTCCGCGTCAAACGCCCCGAGCCCGGGCAGCTCATCGAGCCGGGCGAGTGCATCGATCGTCTCCCGTCGGACGCGCCAGGATCCTTCCCGCCCGTTGCCCCCTCCCGGGTCGGGCATAACCCCGCCCCCCGATGCGCTGAACCCGAGTGTCTTGCCGCGTAGATCGTCGCAGGCGAGCCGCGGGCGGTACCCCGTCTCTCGCAGCAAGACGAGCAGGAACGCCGTCGTGGTGAGCGCGAGGCGGTCGTGATCGTCCAGGCGCGTCAGCGAGCGGTGCAACGCGTCGAACAAATTGGGGTGCGGGTCCGAGTCCGTGACCGCATGGTACGTCGTGTCCACCATGTACAGCCCGATGTAATACGCCCCGAGCCCGCGCCGCGCCGCCCAGAACACCGTCTGCAGATCCCACTCCGTGAGCAGCGCAAGCTCCGAATTCGGTCGGCTCAGCGCAACGATGTGCCCGCCGGTCAATACCTCCAGCCCGCCAGAAAACGGGGCCTTGTCCCGACGCGACCCCTTCGCAAGACACCGGATCACCCCGTGCCCGCGCGCGAGCAGCGCCGCCGTCTGCGACGTCTCCGAGAAGTCCCACTGTCGCAGGACGATGCCCTGATCCTGGATCGTTTCCACACCACCAGCATACGCCCACCGGGCAGCGACCTACGCCGCGAGTTGCTGGATGATCCGCAAGATTTTTTCCGCCTGCTCCGGATCGTGCGTGTCGAGCATGAGTTCTTCGCGGATCTGCTCGGGGGATTGTGAGGCGGGGTCGATCGTGATCGAGAGGACGCGGTTGCCCTCGGCATCGACGATAAACGCCGCGATGCGTTTGTTGGTCTTGCCTTCGAGTTCGAGTGTTGTCGAGTTGCCCTCGAACGTGAGCGCGCAACCGTCGAGATCCTGCTCCTCTGTTTCCGGCTCGACGCCCAGCTGCTCGTTCGCAGCGTCAACAATGCTCTGTACGCTGATCGACGGGTCGATCAGTTTGCCGAACATCTGCTTCGTCGATTCGTAGTCCGCCGCCGCGTCCTTGATGACCGCGCGTAATTCGTCTTTTTTCAGCCCGAACAGCGAGCGAGCAAGCCCCTCCATCCGCCCGTCCGGTTTGGCGATGCCGGGATCGATCAGCGGGAGCGTGCCGACAAAGTGCGCGACGCACTGTATCAGCGAGTCTGCATTTTTCCGATCGCACGTGCCGACAGGCTGGTGGTGTCTCGCGATGGGCTTGCTCAGGGATTCCGGGAAGTGCCACATCTTGCTCGTCATCACGATGCCAACGTCTACGTGCGTGAACTCGAACCATTGCCGTTCGGCTCTGAGCAGAGCAACCGGATCGCTCGTGACATCGACCACGTTGCAGTAGTCCTCCCCGACCAGCATCGGCATCACGCCGATCCCGGCATCGAGCATCAGCCCCACGATGAACATCTGTCCTGTGAGCGAGTGGTTGAACCGTTCGACGATGTGAAAGGCAAGCCACGCGCGCATCAATGCGTGTGTCCACAGCACACCCGTGCTGGGGCACCCCTTCATCGTTTCTGAAAGATGGAACCCCAGCGCCATCGCCTTGGTCCGCTCGATCCCCAGCAGCACGATCGCCCGCTGCAGGTTTGTTACCTCGCCCCGCTGCGCGTACGCCGCCGAGTTCGCCAAGCGGAGCATCCGCCCCGTCAGCGCCTGGTCCGTTTTGATCAGGTCCGCGAAGTCCCGGATCCCGGAATTCGGTTTATCGATGAGATTCAGCACCTCGATCGCCACCTGGGGCAGCGTCGGCAGCGAACTGTCGCCTAATCGTCGGGCAATCTTCCTGTGGATCTGCTCAACCTCAGCACCTGTCGGTTGTCTGTTGACCTCATTCGACATCATTCTGCGGGTCTCCCATGAGTGGACTTGTACAGATAGCCCACCGTCATCAACAGACAACCCCCAACCCGGGTATTCATCGTCCATTCACCATCAGATATTCGATGTTTGCGCTCCCCGGAGACCCCCAACAGATACACTCACCCCCAGAAATGCCCCAGAGAACCGCATCCAATCCAGAAGAAACTCTTCGCCTGTCCACACCAGTTCCGGGGGGGAGCCCCGCCAGAACGATCGCCCTGATGAACCAGAAGGGCGGCGTGGGCAAGTCCACCACCGCCGTCAACCTCGCCGCGGGCATCGCCGCGATGGGGCGATCCGTGCTCCTCGTCGATCTCGACCCGCAGGCCCACTCCACTCTCCATCTCGGGATCGATCAAGACACCCTCAACGCCTCGATCTACGACACCCTGATCGACCCCGCCCGCGCTCCCGATGCCCTCGTCGAGGCGCGCAAAAACCTCTTCCTGCTGCCCTCGGTCGTGGACCTTGTGGGCGCGGAGATCGAGCTCGCCTCGATGCCCGCGCGTGAGAAACGCCTCGCCCAGGGCATCGTCAGCCTGCCCGGGCGCTTCGAGTTCGTCATCATCGATTGCCCACCCTCGCTGGGCTTGCTCACCATGAACGCCCTCGCCGCCGTGCGCGAGGTGATCGTCCCGCTCCAGGCGCACTTCCTCGCGCTGCAGGGACTCAGCCGTCTGCTGGAAACCGTCATGCTTGTCGGGCGCTCGGTGAACCCGCGCCTGCGCGTCTCGGGCGCGATCCTCTGCATGCACGAGGAAAAAACCCGCCACTCAAAGGAAGTCGTCGCGGATCTCGAAGCGTTCTTCAAGGCCTCCCGCGAGAAAGACGTCCCGTGGCGCGGCGCCGGGCTCTACCGCCCACCGATCCGGCGCAACGTCAAGCTCGCCGAGTGTCCCAGCTTCGGGCAGACCATTTTCGAATACGCGCGGTGGTGCCCCGGCGCACTGGACTACGAGGCGCTCTCCAAAGCCATCGTTACACAGTGGGACCGCTTCCTCGAGCGCAAAGACGATGCAGCGACGCACCACGCGCCGCACGTGGATGTCCGTTCGGACATCCCGAGAGTCCCCGCGCCGTGACCCCCTCCATCTCGCCCCCCGCCACCCCCCGTACCCCCCCCGCATTCCCCTCGCGCGCACATTGGCGGATCATCTTGGCGCTCTACACCCTCACCCTCGTCACCGCGACGCACTGGCCCCGCCTCGCGTTCGAGAACATCACCATCCCGCGCGTCGATCTCCTGCTCCACCTCTCCGCGTTCTCAGCCCTCGCCCTGCTCGCCCTGCCAGCACGCCTGTTCCGCACACCGAAGAACACACCGGCGACCATCGCCGTACTCATCTTGTTCGCCGCGCTGGACGAGAGCACCCAGGCGATCCCGATCCTCCACCGCCATACATCGTTCCTCGATTTCGCCGCCGATGTGCTGGGTATCCTGGTGGGCGTAGTGCTCTGGCTCGGGTTCACCCGCCTCGCCCGCCGATAGTCCCTCTGCATGCCCGACACCGATCCCCAAGAACCAAGCCCCTCAACCGCACCTCCCGCACCCGTGCAGGGGAGTCGTTGTGAAGACGAAGAGACGGACACCGTTGGAAATGAGCGGAGTGTGGGGGGGGCGGGGGGCGTGGGGGGGTTTGTTGCGCACGCACACACGTTCGCCGGGCTCACACTGGTATCCCGTGTCCTCGGGCTCGCGCGGGACATGATCTGCTCGCGCGTCTTCGGCGCATCGGGGCTCTGGTCTGCTTGGGTCGTTGCCTTCGTCGTGCCAAATGTCTTCCGCCGCCTCTTCGGCGAGGGCGCGCTCAGCGCCGCGTTTATCCCCGAGTACACCCGCCTCTCCGATAGCGATCCCCAAACCGCAGCCAAGCTCGCCTCTCTCACCCTCGCCGGCACGACCCTCCTGCTCACCGGGCTGGTGATCCTCGCCGAGCTTGTCCTCTGGATCCTCGGTGCCCTCACCCCGCTTGGCGAGAGTGCGCCGGATGTCATCCGCTTCACGATGATCATGCTGCCTTACATGCCGCTGGTGTGCGCCGCCGCGCTGCTGGGCGGCATGCTCCAGGCGCACGGGCGCTTCGCGCCCAGCGCCGCGGCGCCGATCGTCCTGAATGTCTGCATGATCATCGCCGTCTGGTTCGCCGCCTCCGCCAACAACGCCCCGCCCCTCGACACCGCTGTCGCCCTCTCTGTTTCTGTTGTCGTTGCGGGCGTGCTGCAAGCCGCGTGGGTGCTGTTTGCGCTGCACAGACATGTGCGCTGGACCCGCGCCGTGTCAGATGCCCGCGTCGCTGCTCGGCGCATGATCTTCCGCATGGGCCCTGTCCTGCTCGGGCTCGGTGCGCTGCAAATCTCCACCCTGCTCGACGCACTCATCGCAGGATGGCCCAACATCGTGGGCGACACCATCCCCATCCCGGGCAACCCCATCGCCTACCCGCTCGACGAAACCGCCGCCGGGCTCATCTACTACGCCCAGCGCCTCTATCAGTTCCCGCTCGGCGTCTTTGCGATCGCCATCGCTACCGCCGTTTTTCCAACCCTCTCGCGCCACACCGACGACCAGGCGCAGTTCACCTCCATCCTCTCCCGAGGCATCCGACTCTCCCTCTTCATCGCGCTGCCCGCCTCCGTCGGGCTCATCCTCGTGCGCACCGAACTGATCAACGTCATCTACGCCGGCGGCGAGTTCACACCCGATGCCGCGCATCGCGTCGCGTTCATCCTTCTCGCGTACGCACCCGCGGTCTGGGCGTACTCGCTCACGCAGGTGCTCACCCGCGCGTTTTATGCAAAGGGCGACACCATCACCCCCATGCGGGTCGGGCTCTTCGCGATCGCACTCAATCTCGCGCTGAACCTCTCGCTCATCTGGTTCTTCCGCGAAGCCGGGCTCGCCCTCGCGACATCCATCAGCGCCATCGTGCAGGCGCTCATCCTCGCGCGCCTCGCATCCAAGCGCCTCGCCCCGGGTCTCGCGGCTGTAACCCTGCCCAGCGCCGCCTCCAGCGCGATGCTCACCGGCGCGATGGCCCTCGCGGTATTCGGCGTTTCATTCATCGAATGGCCCACAGAGGGTGCCGCGTTCGCTTCCCGCCTCGCCCGCCTGCTCGTACTCACCGCAATCGGTGGGGGTGTCTATGTTCTGCTCGCCCGCCTCACCAACCGCCCCGAGCTGCGTTGGCTGATTTCCCGTTCTGCGTGAGAGATGCCGTCTCGGAACTTACGCCGTTTCGACTCGATCAGCCGATGAACGCCCACGTGCCAGCCCGTTGGGCGTAGGGGTCGGGGTCTGTTTACGCCCCGCGCATTGCCCTCAGGAGAACGACCATGAACCGCATCACGATTATCAGAATCCTCCGCGACATCGCACTCTGCGCCGCCGCTGTCCTTTTCCTCGCCCTCATCCCCTCGTGCAACACCGTCGCGGGCTTCGGCAAGGACATTCAGGCGATCGCCGGGGGCGGGCAGGACATCGTGGACGATGTCTCGGGCAACAAAGCCCAGCACGCCGAGGCCTACTAAATCCACCACCACACTCCACCCCCCCCCTGATTGTGGGATAGGATCGATCCATGCTCAGAGCAGGACAGGCAAATATCACATCGTTCCGGGTCGTGCCCAATATCCCCGAGCAGCTCAAGCCGCTCCTTGAGATTGCGCACAACTTCTGGTGGACCTGGCACCCCGAAGCGGTCGAGCTCTTCGAACGCATCGACCGCGATCTCTGGGAAGCGTCCCGCCACAACCCCGTGCTGCTGCTCGGGCGCGTCGAGCAGGCTGCGCTGGATAGCGCAGCCCAGGACCGCTCCTTCCTGCACGCGCTGAACACCGCCTACGCCCGCTTCAAACAGCACCTCGAACGCGAGTGCTGGCACCACCGCTCGCAGACCGATCTCGCCGCGACCGCCGCCAAACCCGGTGCGCACCGCATCGCGTATTTCTCCGCCGAGTTCGGGCTCACGGAGTGCTTCCAGATCTACTCCGGCGGGCTGGGGCTCCTCGCGGGGGACCACCTCAAGAGCGCATCAGAACTCGGGCTCCCGCTCTGCGCCGTCGGGCTCCTCTATCGCTGCGGGTACTTCCACCAGTACCTCAACGCCGACGGGTGGCAACAGGAAACCTACCCGGACCTCGACCTGCCCAACCAACCCGTCAAACGACTCATCGACCCCGAGACCGCCGAGCAGTACCGCATCACCGTCGAACTCCCCGGGCGCACCGCCACCGTCGGTATCTGGCAGGCAAATGTCGGGCGCATCCCCCTCTACCTCCTCGATACAAACTTCCCCGAGAACGACCGCGAAGACCGCAATATCACCAAGAACCTCTACGGCGGCGACGTCGAGCACCGCATGCAGCAGGAGATCGTCCTCGGCATCGGCGGCATCCGCGCGCTCGAAAAGATCGGTGAGAAACCAACCGTCTTCCATATCAACGAGGGGCACGCCGCCTTCCTCGCGCTCGAGCGCATCGCCAACCTCCGCGAGCAGCACGACGCCTCATTCCAGGAAGCCAGGCGCGCCGCCGCCGCCGCGCACGTCTTCACCACGCACACCCCCGTTCCCGCGGGCATCGACCGCTTCTCGCCCGACCTCGTCGAGACATACTTCTCCCCGTACTTCCAGCGCCTCGCTGTCTCCCGCGACGAGTTCATGGGTATGGGCAAATCAAACCCCTTCGATCCCAACGAATTCTTCTCGATGGCAGTCCTCGCCCTGCGCACCTCCAACGCCGCCAACGGCGTCTCGAAGCTGCACGGCGTCGTCTCCCGCGAGATGTGGGCAGATGTCTGGCCCGGCGTCCCGGCGGAAGAATCCCCGATCAAACACGTCACCAACGGCGTGCACGCCCGCTCGTGGCTCGCGCCCTCGCTCATGCGCATCTACGACCGCTACCTGGGCCCGGACTGGCAGCTCGACCCGCGCGACGAACGAATCTTCGAAGCCATCGACGACATCCCCGACGAAGAACTCTGGCGGTTCCATGTCCATCAGCGCGAGAAGCTTGTCACCTGGTCCCGCAAACGCATGCGCCAGCAGCTCGTCAACCGCGGCGCGGGTATCGACGAGATCGACCACGCCACCTCGGCCCTCGATCCGAACGCGCTCACCATCGGGTTCGCCCGCCGCTTCGCGACCTACAAGCGCGCCGTCCTCCTCCTCGCAGACATGGATCGACTCCGCAGACTCTTCAACGACGAAGAAAAACCAATCCAGTTCATCATCGCCGGTAAGTCCCATCCCGCGGATGGCCCCGGCAAAGAGCTCATCCGAACCATCGTCAAACTCGCCGACGAATCCGATCACCTCAACCGTATCGTCTTCCTCGAAGACTACGACATCGATGTCGCACGCCGCATGGTCCAGGGCTGCGATATCTGGTTGAACACCCCGCGCCGCGGCATGGAAGCGTCCGGCACATCGGGCATGAAGGCCGCCATGAACGGCGCGATCAATGTCTCCATCCTCGACGGGTGGTGGGACGAGGCGTACGACCCCGAACTCGGTTTCGCCATCGGCAAACGCGAGTCCTACGAATCCGAGGACGACGAAGACGCCGTGGAATCTCGCGCGCTCTACGACCTGCTCGAACGCCGCATCATCCCAGAGTTCTTCGACTGCGACAGCGCCGGCATCCCACGCAAATGGGTCGCCCGCATGAAGGCGACGATGAAACGCCTCACCCCATTCTTCTCCTCCAACCGCATGGTCGGCGAATACGCCGAGCAGTTCTACGAGCCCGCGCACTTCCTCGCCGAGAAACTCAACGCCAATTCTCTCGCCGAAGCAAGGCAGCTCGCCGCGAACGTCGAGCGATGGCGCATGCACTGGCACGAGATCTCCATCGGTGATGTCATCGCCGATGTCGCCGGCCCGGTCCCCGTCGATACACCCGTCAACGTCCGCGCCCATGTCCA
>JAJDDG010000002.1 GCA_029260435.1 Phycisphaerales bacterium
ACGCTCCCGTGGCTTTGGCTTCGTCGAAATGGCGAACGATGCCGAAGCAACAGAAGCAATCGAGAAAACCAACGGCATGGCCTTCAACGGCCGTGACCTCCGCGTCAACGAAGCGCGCCCCCGCGAAGAACGCTCAGGCGGTGGTGGCGGCGGTGGCCGTGGCGGCTACGGCGGCGGTGGCGGCGGCGGCGGCGACCGCGGCGGCTGGTAAACCAACCGGGCGCAACCAAAACAGTTCCGCCCAACCATCAATCAAATACGTTTGATCACACGCCCGCAGCAATGCGGGTGTTTTTCATTGCGCAAGTTCAATGTTGGGGAGTAGGAGAGTGTGTGGAAGTGGGGGGGCGTTATTCATTGGGCGAACGCTCGGGTGGCATGCTCACACCGCAGGGGTGAGCATGTCTTTCTTCCTCTCCCTTTGATCTTCGCCCCCTCTCCACTGGAGGGAGAGGGTGGTTGAGCGCAGCGAGACCGGGAGAGGGGGATCTATATCTTTCTTGGGTGCCGTGGTACACGCCCCGCGTGAACCACGATCCCCCTCCACCCTTGGTGGAATCCCAATCCCCTTCCTTACAAAAGCGTGACGCGCAGCGTCACCTAATCACAGCCATCCCCGAGGGGGTGCGGGGGAAACCTCCCCCGCATCGAGGATCTCTTACGCGGTGCGGACATCTTCGCTTGTTTCAATCTGGCGCTTGTTACGACTCATGATCATTACCGCAATTTGAATCACCAACGAAATCACCGCAGCAAGATGGCGTACATGGCTGAAGATCCATATCCCTCTTTATTCTGATTGATCAAATCTCTCATTGAGCCGTGTATGGCCCAGGCAACATCACGGTCCCATGCAACCCCCTCAGGGATAGTGATCTGCTTGGCTTCCATCAACTGTTGCGTTATCTCAATAGACGCAAGGCCCATTCTGTGCTCGCCGCCTTTGAGATACCAAATGAACTCACCCGTGAACACCGGGAAACAGAATGCCACGATGGCAAAGGTACAGACGACAGAAAGCCACGGAAGAATGCGCCGCATGACAGAGTCTCCTAATCCCCCTCCCTTACAAAAACGTGACGCGAAGCGACACATAAAAACAGATTCTCCCCCCTTTTCATTTTCCGATCATCCCCCCGCCCGCTCCACAACCCACCCAATCGCATCCCGACACTCCGCCTCCCGCTTCCACGGAATAAAGTGCCCCTCCCCATCAAGCACCCGCACCGAAACCTCCGCCGCGCGCACAAACGCCCGCTCCATGTACTGCACATTCCCGATCGGCACCAGCGAATCCTCCGTCCCGTGCACGATCGCCACCGGGCACACAACCCGATCCAGCACCAACCCAAGCGCACCCGTCTCCGCCGGTGCCGCCATGATCTCATCGTTCGAGTTCCGCATCTCGCGCGACAGCAGCCCCCGCACCGCGCCCCCCGCGTAATTAAACCACCGCGGCTTCTCCAGTGCCGGATCAAGGCTTCCCGAGAGGATCACCAGCCCGCCAACCCGCTCCGGGTAATCCGCCGCAGCCCGCGCAATGATCGGCCCGCCCAAAGAGTGACCGACCAATACCGCCCGCTCTCCATCCGGGATCAGCGCCGCCACCGCCGCCGCCTGCGCGCCAAACTCGGGCACGCTCCCGCCACCCTCCGGCCCGCTCTCCCCAAACCCCGGGCGATCAAGCGCAACACCCCGTGTGCTGCCAATACCTTCCACCAGATACCGACCAAACGCCCGCGCACTCCCAGGCGTCCCATGCACATAAATCACCAACCCCCCCGCGCCTCCCGCACCCTCCCCCTCAACCGACCGCACATAGCTCACCCCCACCGCATCCGAGTACCCCCATCCGCTGAGATCAACCTCAATCGTCTCCCGCGCAAGCCCGCTCCCCTCCGCCCAATCAACCCCGTTCCCCCCCGCGCAACCCACCCCGTTCAACCCTGCAAGCGCAGCACCACCCATCGCCGCCGAGCGAACCACAAACCGCACCTTGCACCCAAACATCCGCATCAACATCCCAACCACCATACCCCGCGAGTCATTCCATACTCCGGGTGGCATGCCCACACCGCAGCGTGAGCATGTCTCTCTCCCTGCCTCCCTCTCTGGGGGAGGATGTCGTCGTTGTCTTCAACGACGACAGGAGAGGGCTCCCCAACCTCTACTTTCTTCTTCTCACTCCAATCTTCTCTTCATTCTCTTATCTACCCCGTGCCACAGATCCGCCGTGGCGGACCAGTGTTCCCCTTCCCCATCACACACTCCTGCCCACAACTTCCTCCCCCCATCACATCCATCGCCACCCTCCTCTCCACCCTTCCGGGTGGAGTCCCAATCCCTTTCCTTACAAAAGCGTGCCGCGCAGCGTCACATACAGACAGCCTCTTCCTGCTGCCCGGTGCCTATTCCCTGATGCCTTCTTTTCCCCGAGGGGGTGCGGGGGGAACCTCCTCCGCAGAGCAATCAGCCCGATGCGATTGCATCAGAATCCACACCGCAATTTCTATGTCGCCGATTGCGCATGTACCCAACGATGCACATCGAAAATAGAAGAATGACATTCAACAGCCCGAGCAGGACGGCGACTTGTACGGCGGTGGACAGTTGATTCCGGTGATGCGTAGTTTGCGGATCTCTGATCGCAGTAGAAATTGCCGTGACGACGTCACCCTTATTCTTGCCAGCGAGTAATTCTATAGTGCCTTGGTCGATTAATTCATTAGTGGCGGTCTCTACGGCGGAATAGATGTAATACGTGTCCGCCTTGTAGAATATCCACGGTTTGGTCCTGTATTCGACGTATAAAAGCAAAACAACGATGCAAACATGACTGAGAAGCAAAGCGCTAAGTAACAAGAGCGGTCGTTTCTGTTTCATCCACTCAATCCCCCTCATCAAGCACCGCCATAAACGCCTCCTGCGGCACCTCCACACTCCCGATCGCCTTCATCTTCTTCTTCCCCTTCTTCTGCTTCTCAAGCAGCTTCCGCTTCCGCGAAACATCCCCGCCGTAGCACTTCGCCGTCACATTCTTCCGGAGCGACTTAATCGTCTCCCGCGCGATCACCTTCCCGCCGATCACCGCCTGAAGAGGGATCTCGAAGTTATGCCGCGAGATCTGCTTCTTCAGCTTCGCGAGCAGCACCCGTCCGCGCCGCATCGAGTTGTCCATGTGGCAGATCAGGCTCAGCGCCTCGACCGCCTCTCCGTTGATCAGCAGATCCACCTTCACCAACCGCTCCGCCGCAAACCCGATCACGTCGTAGTCCATCGTCGCGTACCCCCGAGTGACCCCCTTCAGCTTGTCGTAGAAGTCGTAAATAATCTCCGCCAGCGGCATCTCGAACACCATCATCTGCCGGCTCTGGCTCACCATCGTCTGGCTCTTGAAGATCCCCCGCCGGTTGCCGCACATCGCCATGATGTCGCCGACATTGTTCGTCGGGATAATCAGCTCCACCTTCGCGATCGGCTCGCGCAGCTCCTCCCAGATGCTCGGATCGGGCAGGTCCGCCGGGTTCGTGATCTGCATCACCTCCCCCCGCGTCGTCAGCAATTC
>JAJDDG010000003.1 GCA_029260435.1 Phycisphaerales bacterium
TCCCGCCGCGACGTTGAGCGAGAACTGCTCCGCCGAGAAACCAACATTCGTGGGATACGCCCCCGCCAGAGCGCCCGCGTCCTGCGTCAGGATCGCCGACTCGATCGCGTCCGCGACATCCCCCGCGGTGTCCGCGCCGGAAAGATCAACCGTGATCACTACCGGCGTGCCGTTATCGATCGTCACCTCGACAGAGCCGAGCGGCAGGTTGTTCTCCGCGGGCCCGCGCAGGTCGTGGATCCGGGTGTTCGCGGTGAGCACCGGGTCGAGATCAACCGTGCCCTGCTGGCGCGCCGAGAGCGCACCGGTCGCCTGATCGGCGCTGATTGTGATCGGGAAATTGATTTCCGCGCCGAGTTCAGTCGGCAGCCCGGCACCGGATCCGCCGTAGCGGTACCCGCCGAAGAAGGTCTCGAGCGGGCGGGAGCCGGTTTTGTCGCCGCCGAAGTAATGGATCCCGGTGATATCGCGGTTAAGCGTCGCGTACACCGAATCGATGAGCGAGCCGATGATCTCGGATTCCGCGGCACGGATCGAGGCGTCCGAGCCCGCGCCGATCTGCGAGCTGGCGATGGTTTTGGCTTCGAGCAGCGCGGTGCTGAGATCTTCGAGCGATGCATCGAGCGTGCTCAGCACGGTGGAAGCGTGCCCCAGGTTCCGCTGGATCTGGGCGTCGTGCTCCAGGCTCAGATCGAGTGTGGAGATCATCGCCGCGGCGATCGCGTCGTCACTGGGGCGGTTGACCCGGCGCGCCGTCGCGAGCTGTTCCTGCAGCTTGAGCAGCGCAACACTCGTGCTCGCGATATTCGTCGAGGAAATCTGCGAAACGAGCAGGGTGGGCACGCGCCCGTATGTGGCTGGGATCGATGACATGGGCTACACCAATGTAAAAAGAACCTGGGTCAGTTCGTCCACGACGCTAATAAACCGCGCAGCACCCTGGTACTGCTGCTGGAACATGATCAGATTGATCGATTCCTCGTCGATGCTCACCCCCGAGACCGCCGCGTTCTGCGCCTCGAGACTCTGGCGCACCGTCTGCAGCGCTTCGGCCCTTGTAAGCGCCGAAGACGTCTGCACCGCGACGCGCTCCACACTCTTGAGCCACCGATCAGTGATTTTGTCGCCGCCGAGCGAATCCACACCCGCATCACGCAGGCCCGCGATGGCGAGCGCTGTGAAGTTCGAGCGTTCGGGTGAGCCGACAACCAGCAACGTCGCATCGTTGCGCAGCGCATCGCGGATACCAATGTCCGTGGCGTCGGTGCCGGAGAAGTAGGAGTTCACGCCGAGCGTCGCCAGCACGCCCGAGCTGTCCTCCTCGAAAGAAATGTCGAACCCCGCGTCGGTGAACAGCCGCAGCTCGCCGCCTGGCGTGATCTGCGCGTTGAGGTTGGTGATCCCGTTGAGCGCCGCCTGGATATCCGCGAGTGTCGTGTCATCAGCGAACCCCGGCGCGCCGGTGTTGTCGATGCCGTCGAGATCGATATTGATAGTCGTCGTGGTGCGGTTGCCGTTCTCGTCTGTAATAACGACCTGGAACGAGCCATTCGTCGGCCCGTACGGCAGATCCGCGAGCGTCTGGTTTGTTGGGTCGTTCAGCGAGCGCGTCTGATCCGCGAGCGGGATGCGCAGCGTGCCGGTGAGATCAGTGATGGGCGAAGCGGGGCGCCCCAGCGCGTGCAGCCTGTTCACCTCGAAGATCAGAGACGACGTGATCTCGTCGAGATCATCGATCGACTGCTGCACCGCACCGGAGCGGTTGGCGAGCAGCCCGCCGATCGAACCCGAGTCGATCCGCACAACCTCCTGCGTCTGGGTGACGAGCACCTCGACGGTCAGTTCGCCGTTCACGCTCTTGAAGTTCGCTTCGAGCCCGCGCGAATTCCCACCATCAATAATCGGCTGCGACCCGATCAACACGTTCACCGCGCCGCTCGGCTGCTCGACAGTCGTGACATCGATCATTGTGGCGAGTTCCAGCACCATCGAGTCACGCTGGTCGCGGAGCGTTCCGTCCGAGCCCTGCCCCTGCTCGGCGTTGATAATCGCGGTATTGAGCGTCGCGATCTGGGTGAGCAACTCGTCCGCCCGGTTCACCTGCTGCAGGATCTGATCGTCCACCTGCGCCCGCTGCTCGATCATGTCCGAACGAAGCCCGCGGAAGAAACCAGAGAGCGTCACGCCCTGCTCGACCACCGCGGCCTGCGTCACGCTCGCGTTCGGGTTGTTCGCCAGATCCGAGAATGTATTGAAGAACTTGGTGAGTTCCGAGGACACATCAATCCCGGTCAACTCGTTGGTGAGCGACTCGAGCTGGAGCAGCATGTTCTGCCCGACCAGCGCCCGGCGTTCGTCCGAGACCGCCGATCGCATCCGCGCCTGCAGCGCCGGGTCCAGCGCTCGCCGGATATCCGAAACCTGCACGCCCCGCCCGACAAACGATGAGCCGTTGATCTGCTCGGAGCGCAGCGCGCTCAGCAGCGCGCTCTGTCGGTGGTACCCGGGCGTCGCCGCGTTGGCGAGGTTGTTGCCCGTCACCTGCAGCGCGATCTGGCTCGCGTTGAGCGCCGATTGTCCGATGAGCAGTGAGCTGGTGAGTCCCATGGTTCGCTCCAGATTTCGTTAGGTCGTCAGATCGAGCGACGAGACAATGCTCCGCCCGCTCTCGACCGCGCCCATGCGTCCGTATGTTTTGGAATGATTCAGCTCCGCATGCACCTGCTTGAGCATGCCCTGCATGTGCGCCGCGAGCATCTCCGCCGCCGCCTTGGTGTGCCCGCTCTGCTTCCGCGTGTCCTGGATCAGCTCGCGCAGTTGCCCCGCACGTTCGAGCAGCCCCTCACGCCGCCCCTCGGGCGCACGCTCGGCGATCCATGTCATCGTCGTGCGTGTGCCGTCTGCCGAGCCCATCGCCTCCGCGATCGCCCCGACCACGCGCTCGCGCCGTGTCTCGAAACGCGCCACATCCTGCACAACAACCGCGTCGCCCTCCATGCACCGCGCGAGTGTCGCCGCGTCCGCCCGGCTCATCGCCTCGCGCCGGCGCGCCATGTTGGCGAGCAGTGCCTTGTACGCTCGGATCAACCCGGACATCACGCTATCCAGCTCGTTGAGCTGCTGATCGAGTGTGCGATCGTCGGTGCTCATAACTCACCATCCTTCTCACCCGACGCCAGCAGTTGCTCGGCGATCCGATCCACCACCGGGAAGTTCGATGACTGGACGATCCGCATCGCGATCGCCTGGTCCATCAGCGAGCCGAACATCTCCTCGTGCTTGCCCCGGTTAAATGGCGGTGCAGCGTCGCTCGTCTCGCGCGCCTGCTTCAGGATGGGCAGCACCAGCGCATCACCGACGAACGCCTCCGCCGCCGCACGCGCCCGCTCTTTGGGCGGGATCGATTTGTCGTCCGCGCTCGCCTCGCTCAGCAACACCGAGAAATCGCGCTGCCCGCGCACCTCGCCCCGAACGCCGAACGAGGTACGTCCGACGAGTGATGGATCGACGGTGATGGATGGTCCGATCGAAGTCATGCCTTACTCCACAATGAATTCCGCGTGCAGGTGCCCGAGGCGGTGCAGCTGCTTGAAGATGGCGATCTGGTCCCTCGCCGGTACTTTCAACTGCTTCAGCGCGTTGATCAGATCCTGCCCGCGCGAGTTGCCGGATCCCGCCCCGTTCGTGCCGATCAGCGTCATCGATCCCTGAGAGACATCCGGGCGATCGAGCGTCGGCTCGCGCGGCGGCGTCACAGTCGTGATCACCAGGTCGTCGTGCATCACGATCGCCGGCGAGATCTCCACGTTCCCGCTCAGCGAGATCGTGCCCGTGTCCTGATTCACAACCACCCGCGCCGGCAGCGACAACAACGATTGATCAAACGTGATCTCCTCCACCGTCGCCAGGAACCCAGACGGGTCCGCCAGATCCGCCTCGGGCACATCGATCACCACCTCGCGCTCGTTGATTGCCCGCGCGATCTCGACGCGCGAATCATCGATCGTCAGAAACTCATCATTGATCATGTCCGCGATCAGGCGCGTCGTCGTCCACCCCGCCTTTACCGAATCCACGATCAGCGTGACCTGCCCGCTCCGCGAGATGGTCTGCATCGTGATGTCGTGCGTGATGTCCGCGCCAAGGTGCACCCGCCCCGCCGTGGGCGACTCCGGATTCTCGATCACCACGCCCCCCTCCGCGTATGCGTACACATACCGCTCGCCGTTCGCCCCCCGCCGAGGGCTGACCAGCGGCGCGATAAACAGCCGCCCGCCCTCGAGCGACGAGGCGTTGAGGTATGTCTCGACGGTCACATCCAGCCTGTCGCCCTTGCGTGCGCCCTCCCTGG
Source organism: Phycisphaerales bacterium (assembly GCA_029260435.1). Lineage (GTDB taxonomy): Bacteria > Planctomycetota > Phycisphaerae > Phycisphaerales > UBA1924 > OFTM74. The sequence goes on from JAJDDG010000003.1 coordinate 4,352, forward strand.
GCACCGCGCAGGTCACCATCACCATCGCCACATTCTGCATGTCTGCCAGCTCGTTCAGATCCGGGATCGGCGACCCGCCCTCCTCCAGCAGCTTCGCGAACTGACGCGCCAGCATCGCCGCGTCCGAATCACCCGTGCCGTTCAACCCGAGCACGAGCCCGAACCCCCAGATGGTGCTCTCGCCCTGCCCCTTGAAGACCACCATGTCGCGCAGCGCCATCGCGCCGGACGCGCCCTGTGCGCCCACAAGCGCAACAAACGCGCCGAGCAGCGCAAACAAAGCAATCTTCCGTGACCGTATGCGCATCCTGCATCTCATACCCACCGGATTCGCAACCCCCGTGCCACCCCCCCCACTCCCCACCAACCCTCGACACTGCCCCCATTGTGCGAACAAATAAAACCCCGGCGACTCGCTTCTCAGCGGGCACGTCGGGGTGCACCGAAACTAAAACAGGTTCGGGGTGTGGCTCTAAAAGTTGAACAGTGTCTCAAGCACCCTCGGGATCAGCCCCTTGCGGGTCGTCTTCTCCACGTTGCCCGAGTGCTGCACATCCAGCACGAGATCAAACAGCTGGTTGGACTGAATAGTGTTCGCGTCCGTGACATCGTCCGGACGGCAGATCCCACTCAACAGGATGATCTGCGACTCCTCGTCGGTCTTCAGACTCGACCGCGCCTCGAGCAGCAGCGTCCCGTTGGGTTTGACTTCGAGCACCCGCGCCGTGATCCGCCCGGTCATCCGGTCGTCGCGTTCGTAGGTGCCCTCCCCCTCAAACTCGTGCTTGGCGCTGAGCGCGAGCTCCAGCAGGTTGTCCCGCTCGCCCTGCTCGACGCGCAGCTCCAGCAGCTTCTGCAGGTCGATGAACTTCTCGATCGCCCCATCGAGCTTGTATTCCTTCTCCGTCTCCAACGTCTGCTCGCGTAAAAACTTCGAGCGCTCGGACACAATGATCGTCACCAGGTCCTGCTCGTGGAACGTCCGCGGCTCGGGCGCCTCCACGATGTACAGACTCACCTCTTCCAGCGTCGG
>JAJDDG010000004.1 GCA_029260435.1 Phycisphaerales bacterium
ATGGATGATCTCACGGGGGTCGCGCCAGCGGTGGAACGAACGCGCCTGGTCGGCGCCGATGAGGAGGCGGAGTTGCGCATCGGGGTAGCGTTCGGTGAGTTGGCGCAGGGTATCGATGGTGTAGCTGGGGGAATCGGGGTCGTTCTCTGCGCGGGAGAGTTCGATTGATGAGATGTGCGCGTTTGGGTTGTCTGCTGTCGCGGCGCGGAGCATTGCAAGACGGGCGGCGCCCGGCGCGGTGGGTTGGTCGGGCTTATGGGGGGAACGTGCGGCGGGGATGTACAGCAGCGCGACTTCGATTTCGGGGTTCGACTCGGCGAGCGCATGGCGTGCGGCTTCGGGGAGTTCAACGTGCGCGCGGGTGGGCGGGTCGAAGGAGCCGCCGAAGACGAGGATGGTTTTGTGCGTTGGTTCGCTCACTTGGGCGGGTCATCGTGTGTGGTGAGTTGGTCGTATGCGTCGGCGAGGAGGCGGGTCGCGGCTTTGAGGTTCTTTGATGACCTGCGCGCAAGAGCGATCAGTGGCGAGATGAGCGAGGGATCTTTGAGGGCGTCCTTGATGACGACGCGCTTGCGTGTTTTTCCGGCGCTGTTGGTCCAACGGATGGTCTGGATTGGGAGGGCGTCGGCGGGGCCGTCGGAGATGGAGCGGATGACGAGCCAGCGGACGGACGCTCTGGTGCATTCGTCGGCGAAGAACCATGATTCGCAGTCGATGATCGAGACTTCGGGGGACATCTCGTAGCAGAGAGCGGCTTTGCGTTCGACGGAGTAGAGGGGTTCGTGGAGCGTACAGGCTTGGGGGCCCGTGGGTACGAGGGGGCAGAAGATGGGGTCGTGGGTTTTGGTTCGGACTGCATGGAGGGAGGCGGCGGCGGGCGCGTCCCTGATTGCGCCGGCGACGCCGAATAGGATGATTGTTTTGTGCCCGGCTTTTATTGCGGCCTGGGTTGCGGCGCGGGTTGGTTTTTCGCCGGGTGCTGAGATGATGATGGTTGCGTCGGTCGGGAGGACTCTTCGCGCGGCTCTCGCTTCGAAGGAGAGGGGACAGATGACAGCGGGCGCACTCATAGTGCGCAGATTAGACGGGATGGGGATGTGTGTGTGCGCCTAGTAGTCCGCGGTGTCGATATCGCTCATCGTGGCGACGAAGCGGGAGACATCGAGGTGCTCTGGGTCCAGGCGGTAGAGCTCTTCGGCGGTGGCGTTTTCGAGGAGGATGGTGCCTGCGGCGTTCTTGACGGTGTAGAGGGCGTTGGGCGATGCGGCGACGAACTCGATGGCGTACTCGCCTGAGACGAGCGAGCCGAGGGAGGTGGTGTTTGCTGGCACGGTGGGGACGGGTTCGGAGATGGCGGTGGAGGAACCCGGGTGGATGACGGAAGCGATGAGGACGAAGACGAGCCCGCCGCCGAGGACGGCGAGAGCCCGGAAGAGGGGGCCGGGATTTGTGGGCTTTTGGTCTGTCATATCCTGATCATCGGCATGATCGGGAGGGGAGTGTTGTGCTTTTCGGACGGTGGGAATGGGGGTGGGTGGCTGAATCCGGCGCGATCGCTACAATCCTCCCTCGCTAGCCGCCCCCATCGTCTAGTCAGGTTAGGACGCCAGGTTTTCATCCTGGTAACAGGGGTTCGAATCCCCTTGGGGGTGCTTTTTTTTTGCGAGGGTATTCGGGTGGGTCAGCCGGCGATGGGGCCTACGGCGCGGACGGCATCGGGCATTTCAAACTTCTTGTCGTTCTCACGGAAGCGCTGGGCGAGTGCCATTGCTTTTTCGTCGTAGTCTGCTTTGTCCGCCCATGTGTTGCGGGGGTTGAGGACGTTGGCGGGCACATCGGCACCCGGGATAGATTTGGGGATCGAGAGTCCGAAGAAGGGCTCGGTTTCGTATTCGGCTTTGGCGAGTGAGCCGTCGAGCGCTGCGGTGATCATTGCGCGGGTGTGCTTGAGGCTCATGCGTTTGCCGACGCCGTAGGGGCCGCCCGACCAGCCGGTGTTGACGAGCCAGACGTGAGCGTGGTGGTTATCGATGCGTTCGGCGAGCATTTCTGCGTATTCGCGAGGGTGGCGCGGGAGGAATGGGCCGCCGAAGCAGGGAGAGAAGTGCGGGAGGGGCTCTGTGACTCCGGCTTCGGTGCCGGCGAGTTTCGAGGTGTAGCCGTTGATGAAGTAGTACATCGCCTGCTCGGGCGAGAGTTTGGCGACGGGGGGGAGGACACCGAATGCGTCGGCGGTGAGGAAGACGACTGCGTTTGGGTGCCCGCCTACCGATGGGATTTTCGCGCCGGGGATGAACTCGACGGGGTAGGTAACGCGGGTGTTCTGGGTGATGGCGGCGTCGTCGTAGTCGGGGATTCTGGAGTCGGGATCCATGACGACGTTTTCGAGGACGGAGCCGAATCGGATGGCGTCCCAGATCTGGGGTTCGCCTTCCTGAGAGAGCTTGATGCACTTGGCGTAGCACCCGCCCTCGAAGTTGAAGATGCCGTCTGCGGACCAGCCGTGCTCGTCGTCGCCGATGAGTGCGCGGTCGGGGTCTGCGGAGAGAGTTGTTTTTCCTGTTCCCGAGAGGCCGAAGAAGAGCGCGACATTTGTGGGATCGTTGTCGGCGACGTTCGAAGAGCAGTGCATGGGGAGGACCGCGCCGGCGGGTGCTTCGGGCATATCGAAGTTCATGGCGTAGAAGAGTGATTTCTTCATTTCGCCGGCGTATTCGGTGCCGAAGATGAGGACGGTTTTGCGGGTGAGTGACTGGACGATGCAGATACCGGTGTGCGGGACGCCTGCTTTTTCGGATTGCTCTTTGGTGAGGTGGTGTTGCGAGCAGTTGATGATGGTCCAGTCGGGGTCGAAGGCCGCGAGTTCTGCTTCGCCCGGTTCGATGAAGAGCGTTTTCACGAAGAGCGCGTGCCATGCGAGTTCGGTGTAGGTACGCGACGCGAGGCGGTAGCGCGGGTCGGCACCGACGAAGCCGTCGAAGACGAATATCTCGTCGAGTTTTTCGTAGTAGTCGTTGGCGACGGTGAGGAGGTAGTCGAAGCCATCGGTGGTGATGGGCTGGTTGATCTTGCCCCACCAGATTTTGTCGTGGATCTCGGGTGTGTCCTCGAGGTACTTGTCTGTGGGTGAGCGACCGGTGCGGTCGCCGGTGGAGACGAGCAGGGTGCCGTTGGCGGCGAGTTTGCCTTCGCCTCGCTCGATCGCCTCTTCGATGAGGACGGGTGCCGAGAGGTTCCGGCGGACATGGCTGGCGTTGAGATCGATCATCGGCAGGGCGGCTGCGACCTGTGACATGGCTTCCACTCCGTTGAATTTTTGAGTACGCCCTGCGGACCCTCAGGAGAGCGGGGCTTCGATGGATAGTCTAGCAAATCGCGGGTTTTAGGGTACAGAGGGGGGTTGGATGGTTGGCTGGAGGGGAGAGATACGGTACTCTTCCCGCCCGCCTTTGCCCCAATACCCGTCACCTCACAGATCGACTTCTCGGGAGAGGGAGTTGATCCTAAAATGACGATAGAGGGGGTTGGATGGTGGCTATAGCTCAGTTGGTTAGAGCACCTGGTTGTGGTCCAGGAGGTCGCGGGTTCAAATCCCGTTAGTCACCCTTCGAAACGCCCGTAGCACATCACTACGGGTGTTTTCGTTTTTGGGGTGCGCAACACTACCCCCATTCCGAGCAGCTATGCGCACCAACTGGCGCACCACAAGCTCCCGCGGGCCGTCGCTATGCTCCGTGCATCAAAGTATTTTGCGGCCCTCTCCCTCGATATCCTGAGCGTCAGGTATGTGCGCTCACATCGATAGGTGAGAAGAGAGTGGGAGAAGACATGCCCACTCTTCGTGTGGGCATGCCACCCAAGAAAGAATAAGCACTGACCGGCAGACCGGTCAGTGGCACGGGGAGCAGGAAGAGAAGACATGCTCGCGCTGCGCGTGAGCATGCCACCCACAGTTGCACTTTTGATCGTGGTTCACGCCTGCGCGTGTACCACGGCACCCGGCGCTTAGGTCCAGGTGAGGGCGGTGTGGAGTGTGTTGAGGTTGGTGCAGCCTGACTCGGTGACGATGACCATGTCTTCGATGCGGATGCCACCGAGGTTCGGCTGATAGAGACCGGGTTCTATGGTCAGGGCGTCACCAACTAATAGTTCGGGGCCGGCGACATCGAGGAGGGGCGGTTCGTGGACATCGAGTCCGACGCCGTGCCCGGTGCCGTGGACCATTGCGCAGCGGGATGGCGGGTCGGATTCTGAGGGGAGTCCCATTTCATAGCCATTGGCGGTAATGACTTTGGCGGTTGCTGCGTGGACGGCGTCACCTGAGGAGCCCGCGCGGGTGGCGGCGGTCGCGGCGTCTTTCGCTTCGAGGACGGTCTTGTGCATGCGGGCGACCTCGTCGGGGATGTCGCCGTGGACGACGCAGCGGGTGCAGTCGCCGTTGTAGAGGGTGGATTTGTTGCGGGGGAAGATGTCGATGATGACGGGTTCGCCTGTGCGGATTGGTCCTTCGCCCCGGTTGTGGCAGTCGGCGCCTTGTGTGCCTGAGGCGACGATGGAGATGTCGTTGGCGTAGGCACGGTCGAGGAGGAAGGCATCGATCATCGCGAACATTCGGTGGGAGGTGAGTTCGGCGCCGTCGTGGATCAGGATCCCGCCAGAGTTTGCGGTTGCGCGGGCGATGGTGGTGCATGCCATTTCGATTGCGCCTTCGGTGACAAGCTGCGCTTCGCGGAGGCGTTCGACTTCGTGGGCGTCTTTCATGCGGCGGTCGCGGACTCCCAGGTCGGGGTCGTACTCGGGGGTGATGCCCGCGAGGTTGAGTTCGTGGACGGTGCTCATGGGGAGTGATCGGTCCACACGGATCGATGCAATCCCGGCGCGGCGGATGAACTCGGCGGTTGCCTGGGCGGTCGCGGTTTCGCGGTCGCCTGATAAGCCGGAGTCGGGCGCGAAGTCCGCGGGGATGTGCACATGATCGGCGCGGGCGTGGGCCTTTGCGCGGTCGGCTTCGATGTCGCGGATCAGGAGGTGTCTTCCCCCCCCACTCACCCCCTCGGGAATAACTATGAGCGCAGCTGGGTCTCCCGCGAGGAATCTGATCTGGTGGTAGAGCGCGAGGTTTTTGGCGGGGATGCCCGCGATAAGGAATGGCGAACTGGGTGTGTTTGTATCGGGCATGCGAACTGTTCCGGTGGTTGTCGGTCTAATCGGGAGGGCGCGGTGGTGTGGACGGCCACTACCGTGGGGCGCACGGGTGCGCCAAAGAGAGGATACTGCGCGGGTGGAGTTGGGATGACGTTCCGGGGCTGCGCGAGCGGCATAACGAAGGGAATTTGGGATGCGGATGATTGAAACAAGCGTGCGGACGATGGTTGTTGCGGCGGTGGTCGGGATGCCCGCTTCTGTATGGGGCGCGGAGGGGGGCGATCTTCCGATCCGGGAGATCACGCTGTACCGCTCTGGGGTCGGGGCGTTTGCGCGGGAGGGGACGGTGAGCGGTGATGCGAGTGTGTCGCTCAGATTCGAGACGGAGCAGATCAACGACATCCTGAAATCGATGATCGTGCTTGATCTGGATGGTGGGCGGATCGGGGCGGTGACATATGGCTCGAGGGAGCCGCTTGCGCGGAGGCTTTCGAGCTTTGGGGTGGATATCTCGCAGGATCCGAGCATCGCGGGAATCTTTGCTCAGCTTCGGGGCTCTGAGGTGGAGGTTGATCTTGCCAGCGGGAAGGTTCGCGGGACGATCCTCGGAGTGGAATCGAGGCAGAGCGTTGTGCCTGCGGGGGATGACGCGGCGGTGATTACGGAGGCGTATGTCTCGCTTGTCACGGGGAGGGGTGTGCGGGCGATCGCGGTGTCGCGGATCGGGTCGTTTGAGCTGACCGATCCGGAACTTGCGGGTGAACTGAACAAGGCGCTTGCTGCGCTCGCGGAGCATCGCGCGGATCGGATGAAGACGGTTGATCTGTCGTTCAACGGGAAGGGTGAGCGGCGGGCGGTTGTGGGGTACGTGCACGAGATGCCGGTGTGGAAGACGAGCTATCGGCTTGTGCTTCCCGAGGAGGATGGGGACGCGTTGACGGTGCAGGGGTGGGCGATCGTGGAAAACACGACGGATGCGGACTGGACGGATGTGCGGCTATCGCTTGCGAGTGGTCGGCCGGTTGGGTTCACGATGGATCTATATGACCCGATCTTTGCGCCGCGACCAAATATTCCTGTGCCGGTCGCGGGAGGGCTGAAGCCGAGGACGTATGCGGGAGGGAAAGCGGGGAAGGCGCAGCTTGGAGATATGCCGGCTTTGGAAATGGCAGAATCGCGGCGGGCGGGTCGGCAGGATATGGCGTACACATTGTTGAATCAGGCGACGGGGGATGCGGGCGGTGGTGGAGAGGGGAGCATCTTTGGTGGCGGGCGGATTGAGATGGATGCAGAATCGCTTGGTGCGGCGCAGGCATCGGGCGAGGAGGTTGGCGGGCAGTTCATGTACACGGTGGATGGTGCGGTGACGCTTGGGCGGCAGCGGTCGGCGATGCTGCCGATCCTGACGACGGCGATCGAGGGGCGGAAGGTTTCGATCTATAACCCGGGCGATGGGCTCAAGCACCCGATGCGGGGCGTGGAGTTGACGAACGGGACGGGGCTGCACCTGATGCCGGGGCCGGTGAGTGTGTACGACGCGGAGACGTACGCGGGAGATGCGCAGCTCCCGCATACATCGCGGGGGCAGGAGCGGTTGCTTGCATATGCGTTGGATATCGATGTGCGGGCGAAGAACGCTGTGCGGCATGATTCGGAGTTGATGAAAATCCGGATTGTGGATGGGCTGCTGGAACAGAGGTTCATCGAGCGGAGCAAACGGGAGTACGCGTTTAATAGCTTTGACTCGAATGGTGGGCGGATGGTGGTTGTGGAACATCCGAGGAATCCGGGGTGGGATCTGGTGACACCCGAAGTAGCAAGCGAAACGCTTGACGGGATGTACCGGTTTGAGGTTGAGCTTGAGGCGAACGGGGAAGAGGAGCTTGAGGTGGTGGAGGAGCATGTTCGGTTACACCGGATCGCGGTGACGAGCTACGACATGGAGACTGTGCTTCGGTTTGCCAAGGACGGGAAGATGAGCGATGCGGTGCTCGATGCGGTGCGGCAGGCTTGGATGATGCAGCGGGAGATGAACCGGTTTGAGCGGGTGATCGGGGAATTGGACCGTGAGCAACAGGTGATCAACGAGGATCAGAACCGCATCCGGAACAACATGAACCGGCTCGATCGGAACAGCGAGCTATGGAAGCGGTATTACAACAAACTCAACGACCAGGAGACGCGGCTTGAGGCGATGGTGACAGAGCGCGAGGATGCGAACTCCAAGATGGAACGGACACGGCGGGAGCTTACTGATTACATCGGGGGACTTGATGTGGAGTAAGTTGGTGGGGTATCAGATATAGGATTCTTTTTCAGCCATGCTTCGCATGGCTTTTTTGTAAGGAAAAAAAGACTTCATCCTTCGGATGAAGTGTGGAAGATACCGAGCACTGACTCGTGGACGGGTCAATGGCACGGGAGGAAAGGGCACCGCTTGACGGCGCAGCTGCAAGCGGTGGCATCCTGCGGGAAGAGCACTGCTGACGAACGACCAGAAGACATGCTTACCCCTGCGGTGTGAGCATGCCACCCGGAGAACGATCGCATACGGCTACTCATTCTGGCGCAGCTCGGCGAGGAGCTGGGCTGCGGTTTTATTCAGCTGGGGGTGCATCGCGTTGGGCTCGATCTCGGCGAGTGGGGCGAGGACGAACGCGCGCTCGTGCATGCGTGGGTGGGGGATTGTGAGATCCGGTTCGGAGATGACGCGGTCTGCGTACAGCAGGACGTCCAGATCCAGCTCGCGGGGACCCCAGCGGTTTGCGGGGTCGCGGACGCGGCCGGCTTCGCGCTCGATGCGGAGGAGGTGATCGAGCAGATCACGGGGGGCGAGCGCGGTGCGGAGGATTGCGGCGGCGTTGAGGTATGAGCCCTGGGCTTCTGGGCCGACGGGCGCGGTCTCGATGACACGGGAGCGGCGGAGGAGGCGGGTCTTTGGGATCTCGGCAATCTTGATGAGCGCGCGGACGATGTGCTCGGCGCGATCACCGAGGTTTGAGCCGAGCGCGATGCAGACTGGTGCGTGCTTGGTTGCCACGCGGGTATTGTTGCAGGGTGCGGTGTCTAGTGCGCGGGGGCGGGTTCGAACTCGCGTGAGCGGTGCTGCATCTGCGCCTTGAGACGGGCGAGGATGGAGGAGTGCATCTGCGAGACGCGGGACTCTGAGAGGTCGAGGGTTGCGCCGATTTCCTTCATGGTCATCTCTTCGTAGTAGTAGAGGATGACGATGAGGCGTTCGGCGCGGGAGAGTCCCTTGGTGAGCAGGCCTTTGAGGTCTTTGCGTTGGATCTCGGAGAGCGGGTTGGACTGCTTTGCGTCCTTGAGGATGTCGATCTCGCGGACCTCGCGGTGGCCGTCCGAATTGAAGCACTTGCGGGAGAGCGAGGAGATCGAGACGGCGGATCCGTCTTTCCAGATCTTCTTGAGCTCTTCTTTGTCCGCGCCGATGCGGTCACAAATTTCGGTCTCGGTTGGCTTGCGGCCTTGCTCCATCTCGAGCTTGATACGGGCCTGATCGACCTTGGAAGATCGGTGGCGTACGAGACGGGGGACCCAGTCCATCGAGCGGAGTTCGTCGAGGATGGCTCCGCGGATCCGCGGGGCGCAGTAGGTCTCGAACTTGACGCCTCGGTCGAGGTCGTAGGCGTCGATGGCGTCCATGAGGCCGAAGAGGCCGGCCTGCATGAGGTCTTCGATGTCTACCTCGTCTGGGAGTCTGGAGTAGACGCGTTCGGCGTTGTAGCGGACGAGGTGGAGGAAATGTTCCATGAACCAGTTGCGTACCGGCTCGGAGGATTTTTTCTTGTACATCTTCCAGACGTCGAGGATCGCCATTTCGTCGAGCTGGCGGCGCAGCACGATGGGGTCGGCGAAATCGAGTTTGGCTTTGGTACGCGGGGTCCGCTTCTTTGCGGGTGCCTTCGGCTTGGGCGCTGCACTCTTGGCGGGCGCCTTCGGCTTGGCGGCGGTCTTCTTCACGGCAGCCTTTGTGCTGGCGCGCGATGAGGACTTGTTCGCGGTTGATGCGGACGTTCGTTTGGACTTCGCTTTAACAGCGGTCGTGGGCATGGTCGGCTCCTTGACCATCCTGGGGACCAGATCAGATTGTTTGACGCGAGCGGGCGGACCCGACCGCGGAACAATGCATCACGCGATCCTTGCGCGAGCGATCTGAGTATAGCGATGGCGCGCGCGCGGAAACAAGCAACGTGAGTAAGACGTGGAAAACTTCAATCTGTCTGTTCCGGTTGTACGGGCTCTGCGGGATTGTGGACGGGTGGGTTGAGGTCCGGGATGGGGCGTGCGAGGCGGTGGTGTTTGATGTGTTCGCGCACTGCTGCCTCGATGACGGCTGCGGCGATGGACCCGAGGAAGTGGCAGATAAACAAGGCTGCAAGGGCGGTGGCGAGGATTGAGAAGGCATCCCGACCCGCGCCGAGGCCCGCGATGATCGCGATTGCGAAGGCTGCGAGCGCGAAGCAGGAAGCAAACGGCTTAGTGGGGAATGGTGGATCGTGTGGGTTCATATCTTGATGCGCGCAGTGACGGCGGGTCGTTCATTAGTCGTATCGGCAGAACTATGGTTGCGCATCACAGCGGGGCGCAGAAAAGTTTATCTCTCGACTTGATGATCATCCCCGGTGTTGGGCGGTAGTACTCGGGGTGAGCGAGCGCAAAAACCGCGCGACGAGCGAGCTGCGGGCGGCGCTGGGTTTGGCGAGGGTGAGTGTTTCGGAGGCGCGCTTCGCGAGCATCGAGACACCTTTGGCGGCGCGGCAGGATGGGTTCGCTGTGATGAACGGGGTGCGGTCGCGGACGGCCTGGGGGACGTGCGGGTCGAGCGGGATCACGCCTGCGAGGGGGAGCGAATGGGAGAGGAACTTTCGCGATACAGCATCGAGGCGGCGGTGGACGTTTGCGGCTTCGTCGAGCGAGCGGGCCTGGGTCACCACCAATCTCGCCCCCCCACCATTCCCCGCACCATTGCTCGCACCATTGCCCCTAATCCCCGCGTTGGAAGAATGGGTGGCTGCGTGGCGGCGAGCGGCGCGGTGGGCGAGGGATTTGATGAGTGCGTAGGCGTCGGTGATCGCGGTGGGTTCGGGCGTTGTGACGACGAGCAGGAGATCCGCGGCTTCTGCGAAGGCGAGGACACCTGAGCCAATGCCCGCGCCGCAGTCCACGACGATGGCGTCGGCGGATTGGTCGATCGGTGCGAGTCGGCGGGAGAGTTCGGCGTGGCGCTCCTCGGATAGGTCGGCGAGTTCGGGGAGCCCTGATGCGCCGGGGATGAGTGTGGCGCGGTCGGCGATTGGGAGGGCGATGTCGTGGACTGAGTGCGAGCCCGCGAGGACGTGCCCGAGGTGGGCGCGGGGTGAGAGGCCGCAGAGGAGGTCGGCGTTGCCCAGCCCGAGGTCGCCGTCGAGGAGTGTGGTGCGGTGGTTGAGTTTGGCGAGGGCGATGGTGAGATTGACGGCGAGGGAAGTTTTACCGACACCGCCTTTGCCCGAAGCGATGGCGATGGTGGGCGCGGCGTAGGTCGGAGCGGGGGTTGGTTGGTGGGCGCGCACGGGTGGGGCGGCTTGCATCAAGCGGCGCAGGCGGGTTGCCTGGTCGTCGTGGGGTGCGTGGCTCTGGACGTGCAGGTGGGTCATATTGATTCGACGCCGTCGAGGACGAGCTTGGCGATGCGGGAGGCGGAGCCTGGCTCGATGTGGTCGGGGACTTCCTGTCCTGTTGTGAGGAAGGAGAGATTGGCGTCGATGGTCTTTGCGACGTTGACGAGGACGCCGAAGGAGACTGCTTCGTCGATCTTTGTGAAGATGAGATGGTCGGGGTTGAGATCCGCGAAGCGCTGGGTCGCCTGTTCGAGGACGCGCTGGCTTGCAGCGCTTGAAAGGACGAGGTGGGTCTGGTGGGGCTTTGCTGCTGTGAGCAGGGCGGCGAGTTCGTCCAGGCGGGCGGTGTCGCGCTGTGAGCGGCCCGCGGTGTCGATGAGGATGACGTCGTAGTCGGCGAGGGATTCGCAGGCGGCGGCCATCTCGTTGGGCGTGAGGGCGACGTGGACGGGGAGGCCGATGATGTTTGCGTATGTGCGGAGTTGTTCGACGGCGGCGATGCGATAGGTATCGCAGGTGATGAGTGCGACGCGCTTGGCGTATCTGAGCTTGAAGGTGGCGGCGAGCTTTGCGAGGGTGGTGGTTTTGCCGACTCCCGTGGGGCCGATGAGGGCAATGGTGAGGGGCCGGTTGTCTGTAGTTGGCTTTGGTTCGAGGAGGTCTTCGGAGACGGGGAGGTGGTCGGCGAGGTGGCGTTCGACGCAGGCGCGGACGGCAACGGGGTCGGTGAGATCGTTTGGCGAGAGATCGTCCTGCGCTTTGGCGATGATTGAGCCAGCGATTTCGTCTGCGACTTCGGCGCCGATGAGCTTGAGGTACTGCTGGAAGATGGCGTCCGGCATGGTGGGGAGGTGCGCGGAGCGGGTGGACTGGAGGACGTGGCCCACCATTTGTTTTAGAGCGCGGACGTCTTCTGAGAGGTCGGATTGCGCGGGGGGGACGAACGCCTGTTGCACGACGGGGGCGGCGACGGGTGGTGGAGTTTGAGCGGGTTGCTGGGTGAACGCCGGGTGATCGATGCGGATGGGCGATTCTGCGGCGGGTTGATCGAGTGGCACGATCGATGGTTGTGGGTTTGGCCTGCGGGCGGGCATCCTGCGGGGGGTGTTGGGCATGTCCTTGGTAGCGGTGATCTCGGTTATGGATCGCGCGCCGATGCCCATGATGCCGCCGGCTTTGTATGTGCGGGTGTGGAGGATGACCGCGTCGGGGCCGAGCGTCTTTTTCACCTGCGCGAGCGCGAGTGCAACGGAATGGGCCTTGAACGTCTTGATGGTCAACGCGCCCTCCTGGCGTCTTGCGGGTCGGGCGTCCTGCCCTTGCTTGGGTCACGAGAGCCCGGGAGGGCTTGTATGCACCTAAATGGTAATCGAACGGATGGGTGCTCGCGCTGCACAGAACGCGCGGTGGGGTACTGATCAGGCGGCGAAGGTTGGCTGGCGGGTCTCGGCGGGTTCTTCGGGGAGGGTGACGAGGCCCTTGGACTCGATCTCGATGCCGGGGACGATCTCGTTGTACCCGAGTACGACGATGCCGGGGATATGGGTTTCGAGGATCTCGCGGACCTGCGCGCGGACCTGCGGCGAGGCGATGACGATAGGCGAGCGGCCGGTGGAGGTGACGGGTTCGAGGTGTTGGGCGACGACCCGCGCGACGGTGGAAGCGGCGCTGGCGGGGATGGTGAGCGCGGTGCCGGTCGCGGAACGATCGATGTAGCCCGAGATGAAGTCCTCGAAGGCGGGGTCGAGCGTGACGCATGTGATGCGGGGCTTTGCGTCTGGGGCGAGGTTTGGATCGGCGGGCTCTGCGTGCTGGTTGGAGATGGTTCGGCGGAGCCCGTTGCGGACGTACTCGGTGATGACGTCGAGGTCTTTGGTCTTCGGCATCCAGTCGGAGATGGTTTCCAGGATGGATTCCAGATCACGGATGGGGACACGCTCACGGAGCAGCGCCTGGAGGACTTTCTGCAAGCCGCCCGGGTCGATAATGGAGGGGACAACACCTTCGACGAGTTTGGGGGCGTGTTCCTTGAGTTGTTCGAGGAGGTTGTTGACCTCTTCGCGGGTGAGGAGTTCTTCGGCGTGGCGTTTGACGATCTCGGCGAGGTGTGTGGTGAGGACGGATGAGGGATCGACGACGGTGTAGTTCATGGTCTCGGCGCGGGTCTTGAGGGATGGGTCGATCCACCATGCGTCGAGCCCGAAGGCGGGTTCCCTGACCTGCTCACCCTCGATGCGCGCGGTGGCGATTCCCGAGTCCATTGCGAGGAGCATGCCGGGGCGGGTTTCGCCTTCTGTGACGACGTTGCCGCGGATTTTTACACGGTATGTGGTTGGGGTGAGTGTCATGTTGTCGCGGATGCGGACGGGGGGCATGACGAGGCCCATGTCGGCGGCGAGTTGTCTGCGGACGGCGGAGATGCGGTCGAGCAGGTCGCCGCCCTGGCGGGCGTCTACGAGTGAAACCAAGCCGTAGCCGACTTCGAGTTCGAGCGTGTCCACCTTGAGGAGGTCTTCGACCTTTGGCGCGGGCGTTGAGGAGGGAGCTTCCTCTGCGGCGGCCTGCGCCTTTGCGGCGATAGCGGAGCGCCCCGAGCGTGTGATGAGCATCGCGGTGATGACAAGTACGACGGCGATTGTGAAGAGCGGGAGGGTGGGGAGTGGAGTGAGCCCGAGGATAAACAGGAACACTGCGGTGATGATGAGTGCGGTGGGCTTGGATGTGAGCTGGCCTGTGAGTTCTGAGCCGAGGGATTTCTTGGATCCGGCCTGGGTGACGACGAGGGCTGCGGCGATAGCGATGATGAATGAGGGGAGCTGTGAGGCGAGGCCGTCGCCGATGGTGAGGATGGTGAACACCTTGGCGGTTTCGGCGATGGACCAGCCTTTTTCGATGGCGCCGACGGCGAAGCCGCCGAGGATGTTGACGAATGTGATGACGATGCCCGCGACGGCGTCGCCCCGGACGAACTTGCCGGCACCGTCCATCGCGCCGAAGAAGTCTGCCTCGCGAGAAATCTGTTCGCGGCGGTCTTTGGCTTCCTGCTCGGTGAGGATGCCGGCGTTGAGATCGGCGTCGATCGCCATCTGTTTGCCGGGCATTGCGTCGAGTGTGAAGCGTGCGGCGACCTCGCCGATGCGGGTGGCACCTTTGGTGATGACGATGAACTGGATGACGACGAGGATGATGAAGATGACGACGCCGACAAAGGGCGAGCCGCCCGCGACAAAATCACCGAATGCGCTGATGACCTTACCGGCGACGCCGACGGCTTCCTGAGGGGAAGATGCGTCGGCGGTGAGGATGAGTCGGGTGGAAGCGACGTTCAGCACGAGGCGGAAGAGGGTGGTACCGAGGAGGAGGGAGGGGAAGACGGAGAGGTCGAGTGGTCGCTCGATGTGCATGGTGGTCATCAGGATGATGACGGCGATCGAGATGTTGACGGCGATCAGGGCGTCCAACAGCACCGGGGAGATAGGCACGAGTACAACGATGAGCAACCCCATGAACGCGACGGGCACGATAATCGAGCGATATTTGTTGATCGCTGCGGCCCAAGCGGGGATTGGTTTGTCGAGGTTCACGAGCGGCATGGTGTATTACGCGGGGATGGGTTCTCCGATGGGCGCTTGGCGTCCTTCGAGTTTGTAGACATAGGCGAGGACTTCGGCGACGGCTTCGAAGTGCTCGGGGTGGATCTCCTGGTTGATCTCGACCTGGGCGTACAGCGCTCGGGCGAGAGGGGGACGCTCGACAATTGGGATGGCGGCTGCAACGGCGACCTGGCGGATGCGGAGTGCGAGGAAGTCCGCGCCTTTGGCGACGACGCGCGGCGCCTCTGCTTTATTGGTGTCGTACTTGATCGCGACGGAGAAGTGTGTGGGGTTTGTGACGACGACATCGGCCTGGGGGACGTCCTGCTGGATGCGCTGCATCGCGATCTGGCGCGAGAGGTTGAAGCGGCGGCGTTTGGTTTCCGGGTCGCCCTCTGTGGACTTGCGTTCGTCCTTGACATCGTGGCGGGTCATCTTGAGATCCTGCGTGGTCTGCCACTTCTGGTAGACGAGGTCGGTGATGCCGAGGACGTAGAGGACAACAAGGATCCAGATGGTGATTTCGAGCAGGAGGCGGGCTGCGTTAATAATGCCTTCGATGAGGGGGAGGGCCGCGAGGGAGAGGACCTGGTCTTTGCGCTGCGCGATGAGGATCCAGAGGACGAGCGCGATGACGGTCACTTTGAGCAGGTCGATGCCGCCTTTGACCAGCGTACGTTTTGAGAACAGGCGCCCGAGCCCTTTGATCGGGTTCAATCGGTTGAGGTCCGGCTTGAGTGATTCGCCCGCGATCATGAAGCCGACTTGCAGCACCCCGGAGAGGTAGGCGATGAGCGCAAGCATGAGCATGAAGGGGATGAGCACCCGGCCCGCCTCGGTGGCGATAAGCGCGGTGTCTATAGTGATTCTTGAATCGGCGGTGAATGGATCGAGCCCTTCTGGGGAGAGGGGGAAGCGCATGATGGTGAGCATGGCGTCCAGCAGGGGATGCGTGAAGATCACGGAGGCAAGGACCGCGCCGGAGAGGACTACCGCAGAGGAGAAGTCTGCGCTTTTGCCGACCTGGCCCTTGTTGCGCGCCTCGGAGCGCCTTCGCCCTGTTGGCTGTTCTGTTTTTTCACCGAGGTCTTCGGCCACGCGTCAGGCTCCGGTGGGGGTTGATTGGATGAGTGTGCGGGGCCAGTCTTCGATGGCGAAGAGAATTTCGAGCATGAACTCCTGGATGATGGGTCTGTATGCGGAGAGGGCGGCGAAGAAGACGACGATGCCGACGATGATGCGGATAGGGAAGCCGAAGCTCATGATGTTCAGCGACGGGACGGTCTTCATGATGAAGCCGACAGCGACGGTCTCGATGAAAATGATGGTGATCACGGGGAGCGCGACACGGATGGCGAAGACGGTGCCTGCGTCGAGCATTGCGGCGAGGAGTTCGATCGGCGCGAAGGTGAGCATTGCGGCGCCGACGGGGACCGAGTCGAAGGATTGCGCGACGGAGATGAAGATCAGTTCCATACCGCCGAGCGAGGCGTAGATCGCGAAGGTGAGGTAGTAGAGAAGCTGGCCCATGTTTGAGCCGTTGATATCGAGCCCGGGGTTGATGACATCCGCCATGGCGAGGCCCATCTGCTGGGACATCATGCGGCCGGCGAGTTGGACACAGGCGAAGGGGATGAGCGCGAATAATCCGAGCGCGGCACCGATGAGGAGCTCGCCGGCGGCGAGGGGGGCGAGGATCCAGAGATCGGCGGGGACAGAGGAGATGTGCGTGAGTGGGATGAGCGGGTAGGTGATGAGAGCGAATGCGAGGATGATGAAGAGGCGCACGCGTCTGGGGATCCCGGAGGATGAGAACATCGGCGCGGTGGCGAAGAGCCCCCCGACGCGTGTGGCGACGAGGATGAACCACGGTGCGTGTTGGAAGATGTGCCCGAGCCCTGTCACGAGTGCGTTTGTTCCTTAGGGGATGAGTGTGAACATTTCGATGGCGAACTCGGCGAGGCGTTTCCAGATCCAGTGCATCAAGAAGATGGTGACGGTGACCATCGCGATGATCTTGGGCACGAGGGAGAGTGTCTGCTCGTTGATCTGGGTCACGGACTGAAAAATGGAGATAGCGAGCCCGATCACGATGCCGGACAGAAGCACGGGCGTGGCGATTTTGAGCGTGACGAGCAGCGCCTGGGTGATGAGTTGGACCATTGAGTCGTCTGAGATCATTCGGGATAGCTCGCGCTAGGGGATGACGGCGGATGGCTGAACGACGGAGTGCATGAGTGAGCCGACGACGAGGGTCCAGCCGTCCACGAGGACGAAGAGCAGCACCTTGAACGGGAGTGAGATGAGGACGGGCGGGAGCATCATCATGCTCATGGAGATGAGCAGGCTTGCGATGACCATGTCGATGACAAGGAAGGGGAGGTAGACCTTGAAGCCCATGAAGAACGAGACGCGCAGTTCCGAGAGCATGAAGGCGGGGATGAGGGTGAGCATGTCTACGTCTGCGCGGGAGAGTGTGTCGGGCTCGGAGGTGTCTACGCCTCGGTAGTCGAGGATCATGTAGACGGAGGACCACGAGTCGGTTGCTTCGATCTGCGCGAACATGAAGTCGCGCATGGGTTGCTTGGCTTTGTGCCAGAGTTCGTCCGGCGAGGTGATCTCCCCCTGTTGGTATGGGATGACCGCTTCGTTGTAGATGCGGTCGATGGTCGGGGACATGACCATGAATGTCATGAAGAGGGAGAGCGCGAGGATGACCTGGGGTGGCGGGAGTGACTGGGCGCCGATCGCCTGACGGAGCAAGCCCAGCACGACGATGAAGCGGATGAAGCAGGTCGTCATCATCATGAAGGACGGGACGAGTGTGATGACGGTGAGCAGGACCAGGATATTCAGCGTGCCGGAGAGCCCCCCTTCGAAGCCTGGCGCGGCGGAGGCGGCGTCTTCGAGGATCTGCGCGGGGTTGAGCCCGGTGGCGACTTCCTGCGCGGTTGCAACAGCGGGCAACGCGAGACATACGGCGATCGCGAGCAGCGAATGGATAAGGCGCTGCGCGTTCATCCCTGCAACTCCCGGATACGGGCAAGGTGTGTCTGGATATCGTCGGCGGAGATATCGCCCGCGCGGACGTACGGGGTGTTGTGGCGTGCTGCTATTGGAGACTCGGGGATCTCGATGGGCTCTTCGATGATGGTGTGATCGCGTTCGAAGCGCTTGAGCATCGCGGTGAACTTCGAGGAGATGGATTCGCCGTCGTCGTCACGGGTCTTGGTGAGGATCGACGCGATGTCGTCGGGGTCGGTGAGCTGGGCGAGGGTTGAAAAGCCCTCGGGGGATTGGCTCAGCAAAAGGATGCGGCGATCGAGTCTGAGGAGGACGAGCGTGATGCCGCGCGCGACGGGGTAGCGGCCGAGGACCTCGAGGACGCCCGAGGGGGCGCGACCGCCCGCGCCGAACCTAGAGGAGAATGAGCCGGAAGACTTTGCGGATCGTGTGAGTACGAATTTGAGGATGAAGACCAGAGCGAGCACCAGCCCGAGCGATGCGGCGGAGCGGGGGGAGATGAGAGATTTGGTCGGTGACTCGTTTGTGATCGAGAGGGGATCGGCCTTGGCGGGTTTCCCGAGCGGGATGCGCTCGTGGGCGGGCGCTGCACCGGATGATTGCTCGACGGCGAGATCCGGCTCGATTGTTGTGGGATTTGCCTCGAGTGGCTGGCGCTCCGCCTGCTCGGGCACGGTTGCTGGCGGCAGCGCAGCGGGGCCGAATTGCGCGCCGGCGGAGAGTGGCGCGGCGGCGCAACAATAGAGCACGGCGGCGGGGAGGATCAGGGAACGGATTGATCGGCTCTCTCGAACCGTGGTGGTACACATATTGCCATCCTGGCATGCTTCGGGCGGACTCCGCCGCCCTCGTGGGAACTTCTGTGATTACGAAACGTGCTCCCTCTTGATCGCGTCGTTGGAGACGATCTCGTTGACTCGGATACAGAAGTTGTCGTTCAGTACAAGGACCTCGCCGCGGGCGATGGGACGATTGTTCACATAGATATCCACCGGGTCGCCGGCGAGTTTGTCGAGTTCGACGACGGCGCCGTCGGCGAGGCGCAGCACATCCTCGACAAGCATGCGTGTGCGACCGAGTTCGACTTTGACGTTCAGGTTGACATCGGAAAGCAGATCGAGGCTTTCGTCTGCGACTGCGGCGGCGTTTGGATCGAGATCGGGCAGATCAAACTGCGACGCCCCACCCCCCCCAACCCCCCCACCACCACCGGCATCCGCCCCGGTGTTTGCCCCGGTGTTTGCCTCCGCGGCAGCGGTGCTTGCTTGTGCGCCGGCGCTATCTGGGTTGTCTGCAGCCTCGGGCTCGTCGGTGGTCGCGTGTTTGACGGCTTCCATCGCTGCTTTGAGGATGTCGTTGGCCTGCTCCGCGTTCTCGGCCTCTTCGGCGTCGGCGGCGAGGTCATCGACGGAGGCGCTGGCGGCTTCGAGCGCTTCTTCGGCGTTGGGCTCGGAAGATGGCGCGGCATCCTCGGCGGGCTGCGGCTCTTCGGTGGGCTCGGGCTGATCCGGGTTGGTCTGGTCTTGCTCTTCGTCCGCCATCGTGCCGCTCTCCGCCCCCCACCTCTCGCCCAGCCTGACGCACCATCCGCGGTGCACCGGGATTGGGGCGCGGTTGAGGTATCGGCGGGTTGGGTTGGCGTCCGATAGCTTTCTGCGCGTTTTTTGGCTCGACCGCGCAGTGATTGCGCGTCTTCGGGCGAGTCGTGCGCGTCGCGTCTAGTAGTCGGCGGGGAAGCCGATGCATTTTGGCACAAGCACACCGGTGATTCGCTCCTCGCCTTCGGCGTCCTGCCCGAACTTGTCGCGCATGAACTCGAGGAGTTGGCGGGTGAGGGTCGCGCGGCCGGGCTCGTTGAAGTATGCGTGGCGGGCACCGGCGACGACGGCGCCGACACCGGTGCGGATCTCGGCGGCCCGGCGTTCGAGCTCGGCGGTCACAGAATCGGCATGCTTCTGCTTGGCGGTGATGATGACCTCTGTATCCCAGTACCAGAGGCGGCCGGTATCATTGTTGGCGAATTTGTCCTGGAGGATCGGTACTTCGACGAGCTGTTCGCTCTCGGCGGAGGCGTCGTCAACGATCTCGGTTCCCTCGACGGGCGAGGGCTGGCCGAGGAACATCAGCGCTCCGATGATCGCACCTGCTTCAACGATGAGCATCGCGAGCACGATGACAACTGTCTTGATGGGCAGCCCCTTCTTCTCGGGGGTCTTCTCGGCGGGGGTTGCTTCCTGGTTGGCATCTTCGCTCATGGGTCTGGTCCTTTTGCGTGCGTTTATGGATCGCCGCGGGCGATTTCTGCATCGCCGTAGTCATGGTTCGGGTTGAAGTCTGAGACGAGCGCTTCGGTCATGATGATCTCGACGCGTCGGTTGGCGCTCTGGGAGTCTGCGTCGTATCTCTGGAGTTCGATGGGTTCGGTATCACCGCGGGCGTCCACGATGAGGATGTCTTCTCGCATTCCGGCTTCTGCCACGAGGAAATCGGTGACGGCTTTGGCGCGGAAGTAGGAGAGGTCGCGGAGGTCTTTGTAGGGGGAGTTGTCGGGGAGTCTTTTGCGGGCGGCGTGCCCGCGGATAGCGATTTTGTTGTTGCGTCCGTGGAGGAGCTGGGCGATGCGGAGGAGTTCGGTTTTGGCTTCTTCTTTGAGATCTGCGGAGCCGGGCTCGAAGGTCATGTTGCCGCCGATTGTGAACTGCATGCCGTCGTGGACACGGGAGACCTTGGTCTGCTTGCCCTTGACGCCCCGGTCCTGGGACTGCGAAACCTTGTTGTCTTTCAATGATTTGGAGGCGATGGTTTCGAGGATGGCGATCATGGACTGGAGTGGCGGGTCGTCGGTGGGCATGACGCCGACACCGCCCGAGTACCCGAAGGCTTCCTGCACCGCGGTGATGACGCGCTGGTACTGGTTTTCTTTTTTGAGTTCTGAGAACGCGGCGAGAAGGATGAAAAAGCACAACAACAGAGTCATCATGTCCCCGAAGGTGACGACCCACTCGGGGATGCCTGGCGCTTCTGGCTTCTTGCGTTTGGGCATTGTGGTTGGCCTTTAGAACAGCATCAGGCGGCGGCGGCTTCCGCGGCTTCGGCGGCGGCACGTGCGGCGGGTGGGAGGAACGTACGGAGCTTCTGCTCGACGACGCGCGGGTTGTCGCCCGCTTGGATGGACATGACACCTTTAAGAATGATTGTTTTGGCGAGCACTTCCTCTTCGTTGCGTACCTTGAGTTTGTCGGCGAGGGGCAACGCGATAACGTTGGCGAGGATCGCGCCGTAGAGGGTGGTGAGCAACGCGGCTGCCATACCCGCACCGATCGCGGAGGGGTCCGACATGTTCGCGAGCATTGCGACGAGTCCGATGAGGGTGCCGATCATGCCGAAGGCGGGCGCGAAGCGTCCGACGGCGTCGAGCATGCCCTTGCCTGATTCGTGGCGGGCCATCATGTTCTCGAGGTCTGCCTCCATGACCTGCTCGATGAGTTCGGGGTCGGTGCCATCGACAGCCATTTTGACACCGAGGACGAGCAGTTCGTCTTCCATGTCTTCGGTTTTGCCTTCGAGGGCGAGGATGCCGTCGCGGCGGGCGATCTCGGCGAAAGAAACCATCTGTTCGATGAGGCCGGAGGTGTCTGCGGTGGATGAGAAGATGGTTTTCATGACCACCTTGGGGAGATTGAGCACGGTTGAGAGCGGGAAGGCCGCGAGGACTGCGGCGCAGGCACCGCCAATGACGATGATGACGGAGGGGACATCGATATATGCGCCGACAGACCCACCGAGCAGGATTGCCATCCCGATCAGCGCGAACCCCAGAAAGACACCGACTATTGTGCTGAGATCCATAATGCGCGCACTCCTCCGTGGCACCCGCGTGGGGCGGGTACCCGCGTACATAGATGGCTATCGACGCGGGGAGGGGGCGGCTTGATGGCGGATCAGGCGGGGGGTCGGAGTGCGCGGAGTATGCGGTGGTACTCGACAGCACGATCGACAACGTCTTTCATTGTTTCTCGGACCATGAGGCGCTCGCCTGTTGTGAGCCTGATGGTGGTGTCTGGGTTTTGCTCGACGGAATGGATGAGATCGGCGTTGAGCACGAAGGGTTTGCCGTTGAGTCTTGAGAGGTTGATCACCGGCGGGTCTCCGGAGCGGGATAATGCCCGCGCTCTGTTTATCGGGTGGCCCGGGGCTTGGGATCAGCGGCGGACATGGTTATCGCCCGATGAGCAAGAGCTGCTGGATGAGTTGGTCGGTAGTTGAGATCACTCGGGCGGAGGCGTTGTACCCGGTGGTGGTGAGGATCATGTTGATGAACTCGGCGGAGAGATCGGTGTTGGAGAGTTCGAGTGCGCCGCCGATGACTCTGCCGGTGCCGAAGTTGAGGGGTTTGGTGACGAGCGCGGCACCTGAGTTGGGGCCGACGGCGAAGAGCGAGTTGCCGCCGTCGACGAGTCCTTCGGGGTTGGTGAACTTGGCGACGGCGACCTGCCCGATGGTGCGGGTGAGCCCGTTGTCGAACCCACCGGTGATGAGCCCGTCGTTGCCGACGGAGAAGCTAGTGAGGACGCCGAGGGGTGAGCCGTCCTGGAATGTTGCGATGATGCCGGACTGCCCGCCGGCGTCTGAGAGGGAGGTGACTTCGTTGCCCTGGCTCTGGAAGAGGAGGTCGAAGAGGAGGGGATCGGCGGCACCGGTGCTTTTGAGGTCGAGTTCGACGGAAAGATCGGGCGTTGCGGGGTCGATGACGCCGTTGGTATCAAAGTGCATGAGCGGCACGGCGTCGGAGAAGGTAGCGGTGCGGTCGCCAGTTTCGAGGTGGAGGGCGAGGTCTGTGTCACTCTCGGAGTGGACGAATGAGCGCCAGTAGGTTCCCGTGGAGTCTTCGAATGCGAGGACCATGGTGAGATCGACATCGATCGCGGTGCCGAGCGAGTCGTAGACGGTGAATGTGTGGCGGACGGATTCGCCATCGGCGCTGCCGGTTTTATTGACGGTGAAGGGCGAGGTCTTTGATGCGCCGGTGTTGTCTACGATCGTGAGGTTCGGGGTGTCGAGATCGATGTCGTTGATCTCTCCCCAGTTGCCGGTGAATGTGACCACGCCGGTGGCGTTGTCCAGCACAAACGAGCCCGGTTCGGGTGCGCCGGTGGGATCGCCTGCGGAGTAGCCTCCTGCCGGAACGACGCCGAGAGCCTGCTGCATCCAGCTGAGCATGCTAGCGACGGTCGATGATGCGCCGACGGTGAATGTTGCATCGGGAAGAGACTTATCGCCTCGTTCTGCGCCGGAGAGTGTGATGACATCTCCGAGTGCGAATGGAGAACCGTCGAGGCCTGTCAATACGTCTGCGCCACCGACGTCTGCCGTGCCGCCGGTTGTGAATGCACCGAGTGTGAACGTGGCGCCATTCACAGCGACGGGGCCGTCTGCCCGGAGGTTGCCGGAGAGGTTGACATTGCGTGTGGCTTCGGCGAGTGAGAGGACGCCGAGCGGGATACTGAGATCGGTGAGTTGACCCTCGATGATCTTGAATGTGTCGTCTACGGCGAAACCCTGTACACGTTCGCCGGTGACGGTGACGAGGTCGTTTGTCGCGTTGAACTGGAATTGCCCGGAGCGGGTGAAGAAGCGTTCGCCCGCGCGATCAACGATGAAGAATCCGCCGCCCTCGATGGCGAGGTCTGTCGCGACGCCGGTGGGTGAGATCGCCCCGCCTCGGAAGTCGCGTTGTGTGCCTGCGATGGAGGCACCGAGCCCAATCTGCCCGGGGTTGGTGCCGCCGGATGAGGTGCCGGGTGAGGTGCCGAGTGAGAAGTTGCGCGAGAATGTTGGCGCGAAGAGCATGCGGTTGGATTTGAACGCGGCGGTGTTCACGTTGGCGATGTTGTTACCAATGATCTCGAGGCGGCGCGAGTTGGACGCGAGCCCGGAAAGTCCGGTGAACAGAGCGGTTGTCGAGGCCATGGCACTTCTCCTTGCGGCACTGATGGCGGGGCGCTATGCGGCCCCGGCCTGGTTCCTGTCGTTTGATTCGTTCTGATCCGGATCGATCGCGTTGGCGACACTCCCGAGCAACGCGGCGAGTGATGCGTTGCGCACGCCGAACATACCGGCGGCGGTGCGGGCGATCGAGTCGGTTTGTGTGAGCTGGCGTGATGGCGCGTCGGGGTCGGCTTCGAGGCGGGCGAGTGCATCGATATCCGTGAGCACGCGGTCTGCGTCGAAGGGCTCGATGCGCTCGATTGTGCGGGTGAGCACATCGATGTGCAGCACCTCGCCACCGTGCAGCACCGCGAGACGGGTGGAGCCGTTGACCTCTGCGTTGTCGATGATCATCCCGAGGCGGTCTTGCTCATCTTGAGAGAGCTGGGCGTCTACACCCGGCGCGGATTCGATCGGTCTGCCCGAGGGTTTATCGAGGCGGGTGGCACCCTGGAGCAGCTGCGCGAAGCTCTGCGCGTGGAGCGAGAGCGCTGGGCGCGTGGGGGCTTTGGCGTCCGGGCGGATACCGGCGCTGAGCGCTCGGAGCAGGGATGTTGCGTCGGTGTTGCTCATGCTCGGGTGTGTGTTGGCTTAGCCAGCGTCTCCGGGGGGATCGTCCGTGGGCGGATCATCGGCGGGTGGGTCATCGGCGGGCGGATCGTCTACGGGAGGGTCATCTGCGGGAGGATCGGACTCGTCTATTGGCGTGGGGCCGTCCTCGCCGTCGTTGAAGAGGGAGGGATCGATGATCTCGTCGACGTTGTTGAATGGGAGGCGGTCGCCCGAAGAGAGGTTGAGGGTGGTGCCCTCTCTGGAGACGGAGATTGAATCGACGAAGCCGACGACGCGCGAGCCGGAGATGTTGAGCCCGGTGGCGAGCTTGCCGATGAGCGTGCTCGCGGCGGTGAGTTCGTTTTGCTTGACGAGGCTGTTGAGTGAATCTGCGAAGTCCTGGTCGGTCTCGATCTGACGGAGCGAGGAGATCTGCTGGAGGAGATCCTTGGTTTCGTTGGGCGAGAGCGGGTCCTGGTTCGTGAGTTCGGCGAAGATGATCTTTACGAAATCTTCGCTCTTGAGGGATGCGAACGCATCGGTGGATTGCGATGTTGCGGAGCCGGAAGTGGCTGACGAGATAGCGGACATGGTTGTTCTCCGGAGCGCGGTTTACGCGACGGCGTCGAGCGAGAGTTCGAGTCGTTGGGCGAAAGAGGCTCCGCCTCTATCGCTCGATGTTTGATCGATCCCGAGAGTCGGGTCGTCCGGGCGGTCCCCGCCCGAGGAAGCATCGTTGTTGTGGTCGGAACGCCCGCGGCTTTGGCCCTGCCCGGCGTCGTGGTTGGCGTCCTGCTGCGAGGAGTCGGCGTTTTGCTGCGCGTTGGGCGCAGGAGATGCGCTCTGGGATTGCGCGGACGAGGTCGAGACCTGCACCGAGAGGCGGTCCACCTTGAGTCCTTTGCTTTCGAGGGTTGTGCGCAGCATGGCAAGGTTCTCGTT
The DNA here is from genome assembly GCA_029260435.1 of Phycisphaerales bacterium. Lineage (GTDB taxonomy): Bacteria > Planctomycetota > Phycisphaerae > Phycisphaerales > UBA1924 > OFTM74. The sequence continues at coordinate 24,866 of JAJDDG010000004.1, forward strand.
AAGCAAGCGGTGTGCCTGCTCGTTTGCGGCGCTCAGCTGGACGTTCACGCGGCCTTCCTGCATGGTCATCTCGATGGAGACCTTGCCGAGTGTGGGCGGGGTGAGGTGCATGGAGAGCGAGCCGCCCGAGGTGCGGAGGACGGCGTTGAACCCGCGGACGAGCCCGGCGCGGAACTTGGCAACCTGGTCGCTCGAGAGTTGGGCGTTGTCCTGCGATTGGTTTGCGGCTTGCGCACCCAGCTTTGGAGCGGCGGCGGGCTCTGCCTGTGGCGTGAGCACCGGCGGGGCGGCACGCGGATCTGCTGCGGGTTCTGCGCGGTAGGTTGGTTCGGGGGTATCGGAAGCGGGCACCGCTTTGAAAACGCTCTGTGAGGGAGATTCGGAGGAGGCGTTGCCTGAATTATTCTGAGATTGCTGCCCGCTCTGGTTCTGGGTGAACGCGCCGGAGTCGGTCTTGTGCGCGGGTGTTGCGGCTTGGGAGCGGGATTGCTCTGCGTTGGGTTGATCGGCGGGCTTTGTCTGCTCGGCGATGGGTGGTGCCGCGGGATTTGGCGTCTGTTGGGCGATGCGGCGGGCATCGGCGGGCTCGGCGGGCAGTGCATCTCCAGATTGAGGTGCGGTGGTTGTCCCGGTTTGCTCACCCGATGGAGCATGCGCGGCGTTGGCAGGTTGCGCTGTGAGTGGATGCTGGGCGTCGGGGCGGGTATTGGGGTGCGCACTCGCGAGAGGAGCTGGATCTGCGCTTCTCTGCGCCGCGGTTTCCGACGGCGAAGCGCCAGCTTGCGGAGCGGCGCCCTGCGTCACTGGATTGGGCGCGGCGGCGTTCTGCGATGCGGGGTGAGCGACAACCGGCTCTGCGTTTGTATCGATACTCGCGGCGTCAGCGGGATGCTCTTCGTCTGCTGAGGAATCATCGGGTGTGACTGGAGCATCCGGATCATTGGTTCTGATCTCGGGCTCGGTGTCGTTCGGTTCATCGATCGCGCCGGAATCGCGCTCCGGGAGCGAATCTTGCGCTGGGGGCGCATTATCCGTGGGGTCGGGTTGGGGCGCGGGGATGGCTTTGCGGTTGAGGATGTCGGTGAAGGAAGTGTCGTCGTCCGGCTCGGAGAGTGGGCGACGGGGTGCCCGGGGGGTGTCGATCAGAAATGGATCGCCCGGTGTCGGGGGGTGTAGTTCAGGGCTGAGCATCCGCGAGAGTCTCCTCGTCCTGGAATTCAATACCCAGGAGTCGGAGACGTTCGAGCAAATCGGCTGCCAACGCGGGGGAGTCCTTCTCGAAAGCGGAGACGACCTTGTTGCTCTTGCGGGGGTTCATGGCGTCGAGGTAGGCGACGACCTGATCGATCTCGCCCTTGTCGATCAACGCACTGAGCATGGACTTGGCGACATCTGATTTCACGGAGTCGTACATGGCAACGGTCTTGGCGAACTGGACATCGGTCTGGAGCGCGATGAGAGCTTCGCGTTCTTTTTTCCAGGCATTGACATCTTCGGTGAACTCGGCGAGGTCTTTTTCGAGTTGTTCGCGGCGCTGTTCCTGGAGGGCGAGGAGGTTCTGGGTTTCGCGCTGGATCTGGAGGTTGCGCTGGGTGGAGACTTCTTCGTACTCCTGGATGATGCGGAGGCGCTGCTCGGCGGTGACCGGGAGGGTGCCCGGGCGGGCGGCTTCGATATCGCGCTGGGCCTGTGCTTCGGCTTCGCGCTCGAGCCCCTTTTCGCGCATTTCCTGCTGCGGGACGGTCTCGACAAAGATTTCTTTCACGGCGAAAAGGCGGTCCAGAGAAATGCGGTTGGAGATGCCGAGCCATGTGACGAAACTCGCGGCTGCGACGAGGTTCGCGATGAAAAGCGCGGCGACGATTAGGGTGAGTGATCGGATCATGGCAGGTTAGACCTCGGCGCGGGAAGCGAATCGGCTCCCGGTGATATCGTCGATCTCGGCGGTTTCTCTGCGGCGTTCGTCGCGCAGCCACGCCTCGTAGCGTTGCTCGCGGAGGAGTTCGACGGCGCGGCGGCGGGCGGCGGCTTGGACGAGTGCCTCGCGGGCGGATTCCAGACGTTTGTAGACGCCGGCGAGTCGGATGGCGTGATCCTGTGCATGGGCCTGGAGGGTGAGGGTGGAGGCTGCCTGGAATCGGAGGGTGCGGGCGTCGGGGATAGCGCCGATGAGTCGGTCGCGGAGGTCGTTCTTCGCGTCCAGGATAGATCGCTGGATGGATTCGATGGTGCGTTCGGTCGAGACGCGGGCTCGCTCCAGTTCGGCGACAACGAGTTGTTGATCACGCTCCTCGCGCAGGCGGAGGCGGAGCAGGACATCGAGTTCGAAGCGGAATCGCGGCAAGAGGGGTTGGTCCTATCCGGCGTGTGTTGGGGATGGCAGCGGTGTGCCCTGGGATTGGGCGATCATGGCGTTGCCCTGCTCGGTGATCTGGGCGAGGAGGGCGAGGGCGTCGTCGAAATTCGATTCTTCCTCAACACGTTGCTGGAGCAGCGCGTTGAGGTGCGGCAGGAGGGTGATCGCGGCGTCGGTATCTGGGGATGAGCCGTGCGCGTAGGCGCCGATACGGATGAGTTCTTCGGATTCGCGGTGCGCGGCGAGGAGGCGGGTTGCGTCGTTGCGGACATTGTTGTGCTTGTCGGTCGAGACCTGGCGGGCGACACGGGAGACGGAGTCGAGGACATCGATCGCTGGGTAGTGGGCGTGCTGTGCGAGTTTGCGCGACAGGGCGATATGCCCGTCGAGGATGCCACGCACGGCGTCGGCGATCGGCTCGGTCATATCATCGCCCTCGACAAGGACTGTGTAGAGCCCGGTGATGGACCCTGCCTTTCGGTGGTCGTTCGCTTCGATTGCGCCGGCCCGTTCGAGCAACTCGGGGAGTTGTGAGAAGACGCTCGGGGTGAACCCGCGGGTAGCGGGCGGTTCACCCACGGCGAGCCCGATCTGTCGCTGGGCCTGCGCGAGTCGGGTGATGGAATCGAGCACGAAGAGCACCGAGTGACCCCGATCGCGGAAGAATTCGGCGACGGTGCAGGCGGTGAACGCGGCGCGGACGCGCATAACCGGGGATTCGTCGCTCGTGGCGACCACAACAACTGATTTAGCAAGACCCTCCTCGCCCAGCGCGTCTTCGATGAACTCTCGGACCTCGCGTCCACGCTCGCCGATCATCGCGATGACATTGATATCGGCTTCGGTTCGGCGGGCTGCCATGGCGAGGAGAGTGGACTTGCCGACGCCCGGGCCGGCGAAGATGCCGACGCGCTGCCCGCGTCCGACGGTGGTGAAAAGGTCTACTGCACGGATACCGGTTTCGAGGCGCTCGGTGATGCGGCCACGCTCCAGTGCGCCAAGGGGTAGCGGGCGCACCTCGCGTGGTTCGAGGTCTCCGGTGATCCGTCCGGCGGGATCGATCGGTTGCGCGAGCCCGTTGATCACGCGTCCGAGCAGGCCCGGGCCGCATTCGATAGTTGGAGCTGACTGGGCGAGTGCGACGCGGTCGCCCACGCGCACGCCGGAGGAATGCCCGAGGAGCATGACGAGGGCGCAGCCGCCCTCGAAACCGACGACCTCGCCCAGCAGGTCGGTATGCGCCCCGGTGATGCGGACGAGCGCCCCGACGACGGCAGGGAAGTCCGCGACACGGAGGGTGAGCCCGCGGAGCGAGACGACGGCACCCTCGATCCCGATCGGGTCCGCGTTCACGATGCGCGACGTCGCCTGGGCGAGAAAGCTCATGCGGCGCTCCGATCCTCGATCGGCGGTTCCTGCTCGTCGCTGTTGCTCTCGGGTTCGGCTTGGGACTCGGGCTTGGGTGGCGGAGCGTCTGCACTCGGGTGCGGCTCGCAACCAAGGAGACAGTCGGCGATACGCTGGATCTGATGCTCGATCGTTGCATCGATACACCCGTGTTGTGTGCGGAGGATGCACGAGCCGCGTGAAATATCCTGCGAATCGACGATCCGGGCGTTTGTATTGTTCGCGAAGTGTGCGAGGAGCGCGGGGAGCGCGGACTCGGTGATCGATCTGTCTTCGGGGTGGGTCTCGATGACGAGACGCGACGGCTCGATGACGAGGACGAGCGCGGCTTCGAGCTGGCGGAGCGCGGTGGTGTCATCCAACTCGACAAGTTTCTTTGTCACACGGGATGCGATCTCGATCACAAATGCGAGCATGTCCTGTCTGGTGTGCTCGAGCAGATTGGTGCGGTGCGATTCGAATTGATCGAGCGCTTCGCTCCACCCGGCGATGAGCTGGTCAAGTTCCTCGCGGTGCTGTTCGACGGCTTCTGCGCGTCCGGCTTCGCGGCCTTCGATCAGACCGGCTTCGTATCCTTGTTTTTGCCCGGCTTCCTGGGCCAACTCTCTGACACCCGAGATGATCCGTTCGCGTTCGGTGAGTGCGTCTGCGCGGATCTGCTCGGCTTCGTCGGAGGCTTGCTGGCGGAGGATCTCCGCCTGACGATGGAGGTCGCCCAGATCGAGAACGACAGCTTGGCGCACCATTTCTGACGAATCGACTCGCTTGATCAACGCCATCAGACGATCATCTCTTCCTGCCCGCCGCGTCCGGCGATCATGATCTCGCCGGCCTCTTCGAGACGTCGGACGATATCCACGATGCGCTGCTGGGCTGCCTCGACATCGGATACACGGACCGGCCCCATGTACTCCATGTCTTCCTTGATGAGTGTGGCGGCTCGCTCAGACATGTTGTCGAATATCTTGGTCCTGAGATCATCCGAAGCTGTTTTCAGCGCAAGGGCGAGTTCGTCGTTATCGACCTCACGGAGCACGGCCTGGATCCCCTTGCCGTCGACGAGCATGACATCCTCGAAGACGAACATGAGTCGGCGGATCTCTTCGACGAGATCCGGGTCATCGGACTCGAGCCCTTCCATTATGGACTTCTCTGTTGCGCGATCGGCGAGGTTGAGGATCTCGGCGACAGTCTCCACACCACCCGCTTTCTCCATCGATTGCGTGAGCATGGAGGAGAGACGGGATTCGAGCCCCTTCTCCACCTCGCGGATGACCTCGGGATTGGTCTGTTCCATGTTCGCGATGCGCTTGATGACCTCGACTTGTTTTTGCATCGGCAGGCCCGACATGATCTCGGCGGCCTTGTGGTGCGCGAGATGACAGACGATGAGCGCGATGGTCTGGGGGTGCTCGTCCTGGATAAAGGTGAGCAGGTTTTCTGATTCGGCTTTCTGGAGGAACGAGAAGGGCGTGCGCTGCACATGAGTCTGGATCTGCTGGAGGATGCGTTCGGCGACCTTGGGGTCGAGCGATTCTTTGAGCAGCAGTCGGGCGTAGTCCATCCCGCCCTCGGCACCAGCGCGGGAGGCGAGCGTCATCGCGTAGAACTCTTCGACCACGGCGGTGCGGAGTTCGTTGGGGATATCCCCGAGTGATGCGAGTTCGCGTGTGACCTCCTCGACCGATTCGCTCTCGAGTTCTTTGAGCAACCCCGAAGCGCTATCCGCTTCGATCGAGAGCAACAGGATCGCGGCTTTGGTGATGCCGTTGATATCCTCGATATCAATTGTCAATTTTTCGCCGGCTTTGCGTGCCATGAATGCGTGCTACCTTCCCTCGGCGATCCACTTGTTGAGCAGGGTCGCGGCTTCTGTCGGCTGGTCGGTCACGAGCCCGGCGACCTGCTCCATTTGTTTGTGGTGCTTGAGCTCCTCGTCGCTCAGTTCGACACCCTCGAGCTGCGACTCGGCTTCGAGTGCCTCGCCGATGAGGTCGGCGTCTTCCTGGAGTGCGGGGGGGATGCCGACCAGATCGGAGGCGGTTGGCAACGTCTCACGCTTGGTTGCCTTCATCGCGGTGACGACGATCAAGCCGAGCGAGAGCAGTGCCAGCACGCCGAGCCCGAGTGTTTTGATCCATCCGGCCATCCCACCTGAACCGCTCGCGGCTGAAGCGAAGAACCCCGCGCTCTGCGGCATCACCTCGGGAACGACGACGCCGATCGGGATCATGGAGACGAGCGCTTCGCCAGCCTCGCCGTTTGGATTGAGCTTGCTGTCGATGAGGCGCTCAACCTCGGCCTTGATCCGGGCTGTCTCGGATCCGATGATCGGCTGCAGGTCAGTGTCAGCCGGCGCTGCGGGCTCCTCCGCTCCGTCGGCGGGGGGGTTGGCGATCTCCCAGACAGCGACGAAATACGAACGGGGGATATTGACGACCGCGGCGATCTTGGTGGCGTGCCCGCGGGGGTCTACGGTTTCTTCGAGGGTCTTGCCGGGGAATGCTTCGAACTCCTCGGTTGTCGTGCTCGTTGTGTTCGTGACGCCACCGGTTGCGCCGGTCGAGATATCGACGCCTGTGTTTGATCGAGCGCCCGCTTCGCCGCCGAGCGAGGGCTGGGTTGTTGATGACTCGTCGGCTTTCGAACTCGTAACTGTTGCCCAGCTTCCCTGCCCGTCCTTGGCGATCTTCGTCTCGGAGGTCGCGACCTTTTTGACGTCCACCTGTGCCTGCACGGAGATGATGACACCCTGGATGTACGCGAGCATCTCCTGGAGCTGCCCGCGCTTGCGCTCCTCGATTTTGGACTGGAGTTCAAGGGATGTCGTCGCGATCAGGTCTTCGGCGGTCTTTGCTTTCCACTGGCGGTTGGTGGAACCATCGATCACGCGAATATTCGCGATCGGAATCCCGCGGGAACTGGCGACGAGCCCGGCGATGGAATCGACCATGCTCTGGTTCAGCCCGGCTGACGAGAATACGGTTGCGCTGGCGGACGCCTTGCCGCGAGGAGAGCCGAGCGGGCGGCGCATGGGAATGTTGAGAATGACGTTCGCGGATCGGACGCCGGGGAAATGGGTGATGATGCGGTTGAGTTCGTTCTGGACGGCGATAACCGCGAGCTGGTCGGACTGGGGCTGGGTGAGGGTCCAGTTGTTTTTTTCGATGAGGTTGTCGAAGAGAATGGTGGAATCGGAGGGCAGGGCGTTCTGGCTCGCCATCTGGGAGATCGCGATGATTCGGCGCTCGGGCGGGACTTTCACCGCGCCACCTTCGAGCGTGTACGGGATGGAGTTTGTCTGGAGGAAGGTGACGGCAGCGGCGCGGTCGTCGGCGCTCGCGCCGGCGGGCAGCAAGTCCACCATCTGGGCTTTGCCCGCGTACTGCTGGACGACAAAGAGGGTCATCAGCATGACGACGACGACCGACCCGATCAGCAACTGCTGCGAAACGGTGAGCTTTCCGAGGTACGCCTGGATCGTTGCCAGGACCCGCCTGAGCTGGTCCATGAGTCGGCCTCCTGCCGGTTGGTGTGCGCCATCCTGACGCGCGATCACGATCCGCGCCACGGCGCACCGATCGATCTACTCGGTTTCGGCCCGGGCGGATTCTGCGCTTGAAACTTGTACGCATATTGCGCGATTCGGCAATTATTGCCGACCCCAGCTACTCCACCCCCCCGCTGCACCCTGCCCCCCCCGCTTGTCTTACCCCTGTGGATTAACCACCCAAGATCAGACGCGCATCTGCTGGATCTCGGAGTAGGCGTCGAGCACCTTGTTGCGGACTGCCAGCAGGGTGCGGAACGCGGTGTCCGCTTTCTCGGTCGCGAGCAGGACACCCTCAAGATCGGAACGTTCTCCGGTCATCAGATCTGCGATCGCCTGCTCGGAGTCTTTCTGGAGCTCGTTGACGCGTTGGACCTCGCCCATCAGCGTGTCCTTGAAGTTCGGGGCGTTCGGATCCTGCGGCGGCTTGGGCGCAGAGGCTTTGCCAAAGCCAGCGGCTTGCGATGCTCCGATGAGTCCGAGTGGGTCAACCATGGTGCGGTTCCGATTGCGTCATGCCGCGGTCCGTCGCGGGCGAGGCGGGTGGGTCGTTAGGCGATCATCCTGAGCGCCTGTGCTGTGATCGTCTTGGTCGCCTCGGCGGCGACAACATTTGCTTCGTACGCCCGCATCGCTTCCATCGCGGAGACCTGCTCTGTGGTGGTATCGATGTTGGGGTAGTAGACATACCCGGCGTCCGGGGAGCCCTCGGGCTGAGCGAAGGGGGAATCGGGCTCGTATTTTTTCTCGAAATCGCTCTGGTCGAACAGGATGTCCGAGACGTGCACACCCTGGTTCCGCCCTGCGGATGAGTTGGACGTTGGGTCGCCCGGCATGAGGATCGCGATGCGCCGGCGGAAGGCGTTTGGGTCGCCGTTCGGGTCGAGGATCGCGTCGGCGTTGGCGATATTGGCGGCGATGGTTTCCAAGCGTGTCCGTTGGGCGACCATGCCGCTGACCGAGATATCCAATGCACCGTACATGGGGTGTTGTGTCCTTTCGTGGGCTCAGCCCTGCGCCTCCGATGCGGGCTACGGTCGTTCGGTGATCGCTGATCTGAGGAGATTGGAACGGGATCTGTAGAGTTCGGATGCGATGCGGAATGTCGCGACGTTCTCCGCGATGTCTTGCATCTGGCGTTCGAGGTCGCGGTTGTTGCGGTCGTGGAAGAGGATGCCTCCCCCGGCTGCATGGGGTGTCATAACGAAGCCGCCGTCCGATGTCGGGCGGAGCTGGCTTGACTTGGAGAGCTCCAGATCACCGTTCCGCCCGCCGTTGCCGTTGGCACGCTTGTCGATGGCTTTGGCGAGGTTGTTCTGGAACGCGGCGACATCGAGATCCCGGGTCTGGTAGCGCGGGGTGGAGATGTTGGCGATGTTGTGCTGGATGATCCCCTGGCGCTGTCCTGAGAAGCGGATCATGGCCTCAAGGATTGGCATCGCGCCTGAATTGGATACTGCGGCGATCGGCATCGCGGTTCCTTCTCGCAAACGGTGTACCAGAGCCCTAGAGCGTCTCGGCGACGAGGCGTTCCTCTTTCCACTTCTTGAGCTTGAGCCCGAGGGTGCGGACCCCGATCCCGAGCGCACGGGCGGTCTTCTGGCGGTGCCCGTTGAAGCGGTGCAGCGTCTCGACGATGACCTCACGTTCGATCTCGGCGAGCGGACGCGGCTCTGGCCCGAGGCGTTCGGCACCGTTGACTGAGCGGGGCGTCGGGATGTCGCCGTTCACATGTACGATGGTCTGGGCTCTGAGGGATTCGGTGAGCCAGCCGCGGATGAGATCCGGGGCGATGATCTCGGAGTTGGACAGGACAACGGCGCGTTCGCAGAGGTTGTGCAGCTCGCGGACATTGCCGGGCCATGTGTACATTACGAGCAGGTCCATCGCTTCCGGGGAGAATTGGATGGGTGCACGACCCTCGCGGATGCATGTCCGTTCGACGAACGCCGACGCGAGCAGGCGGACGTCTTCCCGTCGGTCACGGAGCGGCGGGAGGTGGAGCGGCAAGACGTTCAGACGGTAGAAGAGATCCTGGCGGAAGGTGCCACGGGAGACCTCCTCGGAGAGATCGCGGTTGGTTGTCGCGATGATCCGGACATCCACCCCGATGGGCGTGCTTGAGCCGACGCGCTCGAACGTGCGTTCCTGGAGCACACGCAGGAGTTTGGCTTGCAGGCTTGGTCGGATCTCAGAGATTTCGTCGAGCAGGAGGGTGCCCTTGTGGGCGAGCTCGAATCGCCCCTTGCGCATTTTTTCGGCGCCGGTAAATGCGCCCCGCTCGTGCCCGAAGAGTTCGGATTCCAGAAGCGCCTCGCTCATCGCGGCGCAGTTGACCGCGAGGAACGGCTCTTCGACGCGGGGGCTCAGGTCGTGAATGGAGCGGGCGATGACTTCCTTGCCCACTCCGGATTCGCCCGAGACGAGGACCGTGCCTTGGGAGCGGGCGATCGCCCGGATTTTTTCCTTCACGTGTCGGATGGGAATGCTCTGCCCGATGATCCGGTCGAGCCCGCGCGGCGACGAGGGGCCGTTGGCGGCGTGCTCGCTCTCGCTCGCGGCGATACGGAGCACGGCATTCTCACGCTTGAGTCTGGAATGCTCCAGCGCCCGCTTGATGGAGACGACGAGTTCGTCGCCCTCGAAGGGTTTGGTGATGTAGTCGAATGCGCCGAGTTTCATCGCTTCGACGGCGGTCTCGACGGTGCCGAACGCGGTCATCAGGACGATCGGGAGGTCGTCGTCGAGTTCGCGGATCTTCCCGATTAGCTCGAGCCCGGTCATCGCGGGCATTTTGAGATCGGTCACCATCGCGTCGGGTCGGCGGGACGCGATCATATCCAGCGCTCCTGCGCCGCTCGATGCAACGATGACCGTGAAACCGGCGCGTTGCAGCGTGACCGCGACCGAGTCGCGGAGCATCTCCTTGTCGTCAACTACCAAGACGGTGCTCATGTACCTCTCCTGGGGCGTCGTGCCCGTTCTCATGATTCATCGGGAACAACAGCTCGACGAGTGCGCCGGGGTGTTGTGGTGGATTACAGTTGGTGATCTGGATGCGCCCGCGATGGGCGTCGAGTATGCGGTGAACGATCGCGAGCCCGAGCCCGGTGCCGGTGCTGCGGGTGGTGAAGAAGGGGTTGAAGAGGCGGCCGATCACGTCGTCTGTGATGCCCGGGCCGGTGTCGCGGATGGTGAGCGCGAGCATGGGCACGCGCTTTCCATCGGGGTCGAGCACATGGTCCGGCGCGGCGCCGAGGATCAGGCGGCGGCAGACGTCGCTCTGGTCCATCGCCTGGCAGGCGTTGCGGATGACATTGACCAACGCCTGATGCACGGCGGAGGGATCGCAATCGACCCGGAGATCGGCGTCGATCTCGGCGACCACTTCCATATCGCTGCTGTCGATGACGTCCGCGCAGGCGGCGAGCGCCTGCTCGAAGAGCGATGCCGCTTCTACGCTCTCACACCGGAGGTTGGTTTCCCGCGCGAAAGTGAGCACGTCGCCCACCACGGCGTCCAGGTGCTGCACCGCGCCGCGGATTTTGCACGCGACGTTCTGCTCGGACGGGCGATCGGCGAGATCCTCTTCGAGCATGGTGGCGTACAGGCGGATGGAGCCGAGCGGGTTGCGGACCTCGTGGGCGATGCCCGCTGCCATCTCGCCGAGCGACGCGAGTTCTCTCGCGCGGTTGAGCTGAGCGCGGGTGTCGGAGAGTTCGGTGTTTAACCGAGAGACTTCGGCGCGGAGTGATTCGTGGGTGGCACTGAGACGTTCGGTGACGTCGTTGAACGTGCGCATGAGTTCGGCGAGTTCGGTGTGCGAGAGCTGGGCGGTCGCGGATTCGAGTTCGAGTGCTGCGGGCATCAGGCGCTCCTGTCCTGCAGCATCGGGCCGCTCGGTGGATCCACGGCGTACGCCGCGACGGCGCCCTTGCTTTTGGAGAGAGACGAAAGCTCGTCTGCGATGCGCCGGCGCCGGTGCTCCAGTCGCGTGCGGTCCGCGTCATCGCGAAGGACGATGCGCCGGGCGGCGACACCGAGCTCGTCGAATCGGGCGCGGAAGGTGTCGCGTTGGGCATCATCGATGGAAGCGGTGAGGGTTTCCCACTGGTCTCGGTAGGGCTGCATCTGGGCGTTGAGATCCGTGATCTGATCGACGATGACCTGACGCTGGCGGAGGACTTCGAGCAGCTCGTCTGTCCGGTCGGAATCGATCAGCTCGCCCTGCACGGTGCTGCGGGTATCGAGCTGGCGGTAGAGTTCCAGCTGGCGGTCCAGCACCCGTGCGAGGCGTGCGGCCCACCCGCCGAGGGGCTTGGCTTCGATCGCGGCGTTGTCGCGGGGGTTCTGGCTTTGAGGAGCTTGGTCCAAGGTGATCCCTCTCGCGGACGGGGGGTACGGCGCAAACGATGCGCACATTCGGTCCGGTAAGTCCGGATCGACTTCGGCAACATCCGCGTGTCTCGATGAACAAATACATGCCTTACTTGCGCGACCCACCCCTCGCCCCCCCCTGAATCAGGAGGCGTCGAGGATGACGCTCGCCTCGAGCCAGCGTTCCCAGTGGTCGCGCGACATCGGGAGTTGCCCCGTGTTCCAGACATCTTCGGGCAGTTCTTCCAGTCGCGAGCGGGCGCGCTGGTGGGCGGTCTCGGCTTCGCGGGTCTTGTCTAGTGCGACGTAGCAGTTCACAATCTGGACCATCGCGGTGAGCGAAGCAGGGTCGCGGGCGTAGCGCTGGGCGGCGGTGTCGTAGTAGCGGATCGCGGACTCGTAGTCTTGCAGTTGGAACGCGCAGTCGCCGCGGTAGAACGTGGAATTGCGGAGCATCTGACGCTGGACATCCGTGACGCGTCGATCGTCGATGATCGAGAGTTCTTCGCGGACGCGTTGGTAGAGCGTCAGCGCGTCTGCAAGACGCTCCTCGCGGAGCGCTATATTTTCGGATCGTTCGCTCTGGGGCATTGCCTCGCGGAGGCTCTCGCGGATATCGGCCGCCGACTCACGGTATGAGTCTGCGAGATCGAAACGCAACATCGTGGAATCGGGGTCGTCCGGGTAGCGTTCCAGCGCCTCGCGGAGGCGGACCATTGCCTGCGCCTGATTGCCACTCTTGCGGTACATCCTGCCGAGTTCGACAAGGGCATCGCGGAATTGCACGGAATCCGGCGCAAAGATGCCGCCGTCCAGCACGGTTTCCAGCTCGCGTTTTGCCCGGGCGTGGTTCTCTTCATCCTCTGTCTGGAGCAGGCACTGGGCGAGCGGGACTCGGGAGCGTGCAGCAGGAGCCGAGTTGGGCTGTGCGGCGATCAGCTCCTCGAAGACCTCGATCGCTAGCTCGCATTCGCCCCGCGCTTGGTACGCCCGGGCGAGGCGGTATCGCGACTCGGCGAGGCGGGCGTCGGCTGGCTGGGTCTGCACGAAGTCCTTGAAGAACTTGATCGCGAGTTCGATATCTCCCGCACGATCGAAGCTGTCAGCGGCGTGCCAGAGGGCGTCGCCTGCGCGTTGGGCGTCGAGGACGATCGCCTCCTGCGCGTGGCGGTGGTAGTACTCGCCCGCCTGGAAGTAATGAGAGCGGGCCTGCTCCATCGTGAGCGAATCGACGCGATCTAGTTCGACGAATGCTCCCGGGTCGTCCGGATTGATCCCGAGCAGCTCTGCGGCTGAGCGTCTGTGTGTGTCCGCGATGCGCTCGATCACGTCCATCGGGACCTGTGCGGGGCCGTACATCTGTTCGGCGAGTTCGGCATATTTCAGGGCGAGGGCATAGTTGCTGGCGGCAAAGTGAAGGGTGTAGCGCTGCTCGGTGCTGTTCGCCGCCTGCCCGGCGGTCACCCCCGCGACGCCCGAGCCCTCGCGGACGCGGTGGGCCAGGGCGTTGTACGCCTCGATCGATTCGGGGTGGCGGCCGAGGTCTGATTCTGTTTCGCCCAGACCCATCATGCCCCACGAACCGGCGGGGGAAACATGATGGCGTTCGGTGACGATCGCGAAGCGGTCGCGGGCGTCTTCGAGATCGCCCTCGGTCTGCGCGATACGGGCCATTGCCACTTGGATCCGTCCCCCGATCTCGGCGCCAGCGGATGCGAGCGCTTCTGCCCGGGTGAGTTGGGCTCGGGCAGCGGGCAGATCCCCGCGGTCGAGGTACGCCAGCCCGAGCAGGAGGAAGAGTTCGGCGGTATCCGCAGAATCGCCTCCACCGAGGCGCTGGATCTCAACGAGTAGCGCATCGATCACGCGCTCGTTGTGCCCGAGTGAGAGACGGATCTCGTTCTGTCTGGCGATCGCCCATGTGCGGAGGTGCACGTCGGCGGCGGTGTCCTGCTTGATCCTCGTGAGCAGCGCGTCGGCACGCTCGAAATCGGGCGTCGGCTGATGGAGTGTGTGCTCGATGAGGCTTCTCAGCAGGCGGAGCCTTCTGTCGGCGAAATTACCACCGATGTGGTCCAACAAGCTCTCGACCTCGCCGACCCGTCCTAACGCGAGGAGGGTGTCGGCATAGAAAGATGTCCGGCGGGCGTTGAGCGCACTGGGGTTGATCTCAAGGGCCTTGGTGTACTCGTCGGCGATGCGTTGGTTGTTTTCTTCGAGGCTGATCTCTTTGATGCGCTGTCCGAGGTAGAGCGCATCGGCGCGGATGGTGTGGAATCGTGCCCAGATATCCTGCGACACCTCTCCTTCGTCCATCTCCGGGCCGATGACGTCGTTCAACTCCTTGAGCGCCTCGTCGTACTGGCGCAGTTCGAGACGCCTCTCGACGGTATCCAGTGCGCCGTAGAAATCCGGGCCGGGAGCGCCGCGGATCCACATCGCCACGCCAAGAACAACCGCGCCTGCACCGACGAGGAGCGTGGGCATCTGCCAGAGATCTTCCTTGCCCCGCAGCGGGTGCACCGTGAATTTCACACGCTCGCGGAACGGGATTTTCGGCTTGGCTTCGGCGGCGTCCTGCTCGTCAGTCTCGGCATCGGGTTTGGGTTGTTCTTCGCTCAATTGGCTGCTTGCTCCGGGCGCGGTGGCCGCGCACTCATTCGTTATCGGGAACCTGAGCGCAAGAACTGCAACCGAATCCGTGACCCCGTTCCCACTCTCCTACCTCCCCCCCCCGCTAATGCCCCCCACCAACACCCCACATCTCCTCACAATCCTCCATCCCGGTTCCGCCAATCCCGCTCAATCACCGTCGGTGTCATCCCCGGATCGCCCAGAATCGCGTTGCTCGTCCTGGCTATCCGGGGGCGGGATGATCACATAGGTGCCGAATGAGCCGGGCCACGGCAGACCCGGGTTGAGAATCGACATGAAGACAACCGGTGGGCAGAGCACTTTCATGGTGTTGCGCAAGAACGCGACCCGGAGTGTGGGACGCCCGCCCCGGCGTGAAACGGTCCGGCACCCTGTCATCCATTTGCCGAGCGTGCGACCCCAGACGGCCTCGCTTACAGCGCTGTGGACGATCATGATCACGCCTGCGGTGAGCAGCGGGCGGATCCCCGCGTCGTTGGACAGCACGAGCTCGACGGAGAGCAGTTCGTCGAGCGGCTTGCCCCAGATCCACGACGCGATAAAAAGCGCGGGCATTGCGTCGAACATCACCGCGAAGATCCGGCGAGAGGGCGGCGCGAGCGACGAAGCGGGCGGTAGATTCACCACGCTGTCGTTCCCACGGATGGGGTGCAACACGAAGACACCTACCGCAAATGCAACCGAAAACACCACGAACGCCAGCACTTCGAGCTGGCGTGTTGTGACGGGAGGCGCGGTTCGTGCGGGGGCGTCGAACAGGATGCCCGCGCTCGTCGAGACCACCACGGTGTGCAACGGGCCTGCGAGTGACGCGGAGCCGCCCGAGGTATTTTCCGTTTCCCAGAGCAGCACGATGCGTCCGGCGAGCGTAGCGACAGCAACATCCCCCGGGGATGCGCCGCCGAGATCGATCGTGGCGATCGGTGGTGCGCCCGGAGCGAGTGTCGATCGGACGGACAATGCACCGTCGGCAGATTCGTTAATCGTGAACGATGAGCCGCTGGCGTACACGACGCGCCAGGAGGCGTCGATCGTGTTTTCCAGCTCCCACGCATCGCGCCATACCCAGATGGATGGCGCAATGTCGCTCGATCGCGCGGCGACCCGGGGCTCGCCCGAACCGATCGGGAAAAATACCGAGGGTGCTCGCTCGATCTGCCCGGGGAGCTCAACCGCGGCCCATTCCTGCGATGCGGGGGGGAGCGAGTACGCGATCGTGCGATCGCCCACCCGGACCAACGCCCAGATGGCGTCGTCGAACTGCTCCAGATCGACGAGTTCGCCACCGACCACCAGCGGCGGGAGCGCCATGGGGCGCGAGTACCCGGGGTGATCCGCCCCGGCGATGGTCACGGTGCGCAGACGCCGGATCGAGTACGCCCGCTCGTTTTTGTTCCGCTCGCCCTCGTACGCGAGAAGCAGCGCGTCGTCGTGCGCCCCGATCGCGACGGGCTGGGTCAATACATTCGGCACACGCTTGACGGTGCCCGAGAGCGCATCACCCGGGATATGCAGCAGTATCGCTCTGTGTTCGGCTCCGGGGAGCACGACCCACGCATGATCATTGCTCGACGCGGACAGCACACCCCGCGCGGCAGCCGCGGAGACGATGCTCGGCGCAAGGGCACAGAGAACAAGGATCAACGATCTGATGGTGAGTGGTTTTCGGATCACGGGTCGATGATCTTGAATGGGCCCAGGACGTCCAGCAGGTGTTCGAGATTAAAGTTGTCCGGATCGATCTCGCGTGTGGCGCTCGCGGAGCCGAAGGTGATTTTGATATGCGAGTCGTTCACCATATCGCGGATGTCGATCTGCCCCGGCACCTGACGGGAATACGCCCCCTGCCCGGGCACTGGTGTGCGCAGCGGTTTGGTGAAGTCGGCGCGGACAAGCACCCGCCCGGAATCGCCCTCGATGAGTTCGACACTCTGGGGGAGGTACGTCGCGGGATCCAGTGCGTAAACGGTTACGCCGAGCGCACTCGGGTGCGTAATAATGAGATGCTTGGCGTCGTCTGACCATGCAACGCTCTGGTGCCCGTCCGGATCGGGCAGCGGGGCGAGAGCGAAGACCGTGAGCAGTTCATCGGGCGAGAGCGGCAGACCGAACTGATCGATACGCCCCCCACCACCCGCCCCACCATTGGTGTGATCACCCGTGCGAACGGTTTTTTCCTGCAGATCCATCGCCCAGTACAGGCGTTCGTTGCACCCGAGTCGGACGTACTGCTGTTCGAGCTTGTTGATGATGAACGAGATGTTGTGCGGGCGGACAACATGGAGGTAGCAGTTGCCCTGTTCGTTCTGGCGTTTGCCTTGCTCGTTGGTGAACCGAAAGCTCACGACACCCCGGGCCCAGATGCTCGGCATCGCGTTGATCCGCTCGTTGTAGATCGAGGCGATCGACTCGTACGTCGGCGGTTCGCGGTATTCGGCAGCGGTTCGCTGGTTGGCTTTGCACCCGAATATGAGTGTGCAAACACAAACGAGGAGGAGAGCCCGGACGAATCTCACGGATCGAGCCCGAGCAGCGGCGTGATCTGCTCGCTCAGGTCGGCGAGCATCTCCTCGCTCAAACCCGGATCCACCACCTCGACGTGCGGCTCGCCCTCGGCTGCACCACGCCGGCGGAGCAGCATGACATCCGCCCCATCGCGCTGCTCTCGCCCCTGGTAGGTGAGCAGGCGTTTGCGCATCATCATGAGCGCGAGGATCAGACGCAGCGCGAGTTGCCTGGGCTCGCTCGATTCGGCGAGCTGCTCGAAGAGGTCGCCTACGGTTTGTTCGTCGATGCGGTGTTTGTTGTCTTTGTTGGGTTCGCAGACGCTCGTCCGCCAGAGCGCGAACAGGTTCGCGGGGCGCTCCGAAGAAGCCCATGCATCGGGTGAGAAATCGATGCGGTCGAACCCCTCTCCATCCTCCGACTCGATCAGCGCGGCGACGATCGGGTCGCCCGGCTCGAGCGCGCTCTCGGCGTCGGAGAGTTTGCGGATGTGATACTCCTGATTCAGACCGGTCATGCATGGAGTGTACCTGCCATGGGAGTAGAGCGCTCGGCAGATAGCTCGGTTCAGGAGGTTTCGAAGAACCGTTGGGAAGTGCCGCCCTCGCCGACCCGTGCATGCACCTCACCGCCGCAGCGCGGGCAGCGCCCGACGTACTGCGTGCCTTCGCGGCTCTTGTAGATCCGCCCGTAGACATCGCAGCATTTGAAGCTGACACCGAGCCATGCTCTGCCAGAAGATGCAGCGCGGTCCGGGGACGGTGATGGTTGCTCTATACCCGGGATATCTGAATTGTGGGGAGGCTCGCCCATGCCCCACCTGATCGGAACAGACGCGGGGTGGACTTGAGCCTGTATCCCGGGTTACGCGCAGGCGGATTCGATCTCGCCCCGCAGCCGCTTGCAGGCTTCGACCAGCTCGGGCACCCGCGCGATGCCCTCGTGCTCGACGCCCAGTTCCGAAGCGAGCGGCGCGTTGACCCGGACGTTCCACGCGCCGGCGCTCGCGGTCGCCTCGGCGAGCACCGCCGCGATCGCGAGGTCGGACAGCAGGTAAGGGTTGGATTTATCCGCAAGATCTGCGAGCAGTTCGAGCAGTTCATGCGCTCGGGTGACCACCAGTGCGGGGACATCGATCGCCCCGCGGAGGGCGTCTGGCAGCTCGGCGCGGACCGGATCACTTTCCGCGAGGCGCTGGAGCGCGTTGACCTTCGAGTATGCCTGCTCATCCTGCGCTGCGAGAGAGAGCATCTCATCGCGGATCTCGGCGAGACGCGCGTCCGCGGCGGTATGCCTCTCTTCAAATTCTGCGAGAGACTTCCTGCCCGCGGAGTACCCGACGACCATCTTCGCGAGCGCCGCGGCGATCGCACCGCACAACCCGGCGACGGCACCGCCGCCCGGCGCGGGGGTCTTCGAGCCCAGGTCTTCGAGGAAGGAGCGGATTGTCGAGGAGTCCATCGCCATGCGCGGATGCTACCACCGGGCTCACGAACCGGCGTTGAGGCGTTCGATCCAGTTGGGGGAGGGCAGGTACGTGAACTCGGTGGTGGTGTGCATGAATTCCAGAGGGAGTTCGTCGTTCCACTCGGGCATCAGGACGCCCAAATCGACATGCGTATCGACAAACAGCATATTCGCGCGGATCTGTCCGGAGCCCGAGGAGTGCCAGTCCTGCCCGCGGTCCTGCCCGTCGTCGTAGTTGTAGACGGGCTGATCCCCGGCGAGCATCGTTTTGCTCGGGTTGCGGACGGACGGCATACGCCCGCCATCTTTCGGGATCAATGTCGGGTATGGCTCGTCGCCGGGCGAGTCGTCTACGGCATGGTCGTTGAGGTTGTAGCTGGTCCCGATCAGGTCGTACATGTTTGAGGTGTCAAACCCCATTGATGCGAGGGTGGGATCGTTCGTGCCTTCATCCGCCGGGCACTCGAAGACCTCGACCTCGACGATGAACCCGTTGTCCGGGTCGTCCGGCCCGAAGCCATCTGTAGTGAGATAGGTGTTGAGCGGACGGCGATCGGCCCCGAGGTTGGAGATGCCAAAATCAAAGCCAGGGAATCCGGGGAGCGAGCCGCGTTTGCCCCCGAAGAGTGACCCGATGTTGGAGCCCGCGGACCCCGAGACGGGCTCGCCGGTCGAGAAATCGATTCGGACCTGCGGCAGGCGATCGTTGGAATCGGAGAGGTACATCGTGATCGCGGCACCGATCTGCTTGAGGTTCGAGCCGCACTGCACCGTTTGGGCAGATGTCCGCGCCCTACCGAGCGCGGGCAGGAGCACGCCGATGAGCACCGCGATGACCGCGACGACAACCAGCAGTTCGATGAGTGTGAATGCGGTGCGGTTTTTGTTTGATTGTGCCACAACAGCACAGTAACACCCAGAGCCCGACGGGTTGCAGGGTCGGTCAGCAGAGCCGCAAAACGACCACCGCCCCGCGGGTGGCGGGGCGGCGATTTGGGTGTGGTAGTGGGCGCGGCAGGATTCGAACCTGCGAAGGCATAAGCCAACAGATTTACAGTCTGTCCCGTTTGACCACTCCGGAACACGCCCTGTGGGTCTGAACCCTATCGGCTCGACGAACCCGTGAGTTGGGGAATCTAGCGAGCGCCCGCTCTCCGGGCAACGCGCCAAACCAAAGAAAGCCGCCGGGGAGACTTGAACTCCCAACCTCGAGATTACAAATCACGCGCTCTACCAATTGAGCTACAGCGGCACACACCCTCCCCTGGGCCCGGGGGAGAGAAAAAACGCCCCGCCGAGATGGTGGGGCGTTCTAATGAGCGATACTGGACTTGAACCAGTGACCTCCTCGATGTCAACGAGGCGCGCTAGCCAACTGCGCCAATCGCTCGCTAAGCCCCCGATCGGACGGGGGCGTCTCAGGATACCCCCGCACGGGCCCGGGGCAAGTCGCCCGGGATCTGGGCGGGCAAGTGGCGATACGTGGATTCGAACCACGGACCTAGGGGCTATGAATCCCTCGCTCTAACCAACTGAGCTATATCGCCGCAATGTGACGAGGGATTGTACACATTCCGGCGTGGCGCGGGAACCACTGGACAGCCCTCATCGGGCGACCTCACGCCCGAGTTGCGTTGTATTTCGATGCTGGCACATACCGCCCTCGCCCGATCTTGGCGAAGCGGGGATCGTCCGAGGTGATGTCGTTCTGGATCGCCTGGGAGACGAGGACGTTCAGCTTGGTGCTCCCCCTGGATACCTCGCCGCCCGCTTCGAGTGCCTGGGCGATCTGCGAGGGCGACATCGGGGTCGGGTAGCTGGCGTCCAGAATGCCCAGCGCCTTCTCGCCCCACGTCCCGCCGGTCGGGCGGATGTACTCGGGGGTCACGGTCGAGCCGGGCGTTGGGGGGCGCCGTCCGGAGAGCTTCTCGATCTCTTTGGAGTTCGCGTCGAGATCGCGGAGCAACCCACGCCGATGTTCTTTCAGTTCGGTGAGCGCAGCAGCACGGATCGCTTTTTCTTCCTGCTCGATCGTGCGGAGTGCTGCTACTTTTTTCTCTTCGAGTTCTGCTAATTTTTCTAGTGCTGTCGTGGACATAGCCATCTCGTTTCTCATTCAATTGTCGAGGGTCGCATCAGGAGTTCATGCCGCAGTCGAAAGACGGTTTCGCATTGAAACCCGCATAAAGATGCGTACTACCCTATCACAGGCTCCACGATCATGCCTTTGCGTCTACTCCAACGCGAAATCCAGTGGAAACATGATCATTGCTGTGTGCTCGCAGTATAGCGACGAACAATCAGGGATGGTGTTGCATCGTGAATCGTTTGGCGCACCACCCCATCCATACCCCGTACATAGTTTCTACGAAACGTGTTTAACCGCCGGGAGCATTGATTTTTCTCTGTGTTTTCAATGACACATCAATCTGCGGCGACACATTTTTTCCTGTCTTTGGAGCATATTTACCCGCTTTACCATCTGACCCCACGCACCATTGTCCTACATCCGCGGATGGGTATTTCTTCCGTATCGCCGCTGCGAGCAAGCCCATGAACATCGGTTGCGGGCGCAGCGGTCGGCTCGTGAGTTCTGGGTGGAATTGTCCGGCGATAAAATAGGGATGCTCCAACTCAGGATCGCCAGACGAGCCCGGCATCGCCAGTTCGAGGATCTGCATGATCCGATGCTCCGGGTGACTGCCGGAGAACCGCAGCCCCGCGGCTTCGAGACGCTCGATATACCGCGGCTCCACCTCATAACGATGCCTGAACCGTTCGCGGATGCTCGGCTTGTTGTTGTACAAGTGTGCCGCGAGTGAACCGGGCGTGAGCAGGACGTCCTGCCCGCCGAGGCGCATCGTCCCGCCCATCTGCTCGATCTGTTTCTGCTCCGGGAGTTCGGAGATCACCAAGTCCGAGGCGTCCTGGCGGAACTCGGTGGAATCGGCATCCGCCATGCCCATGACATTCCGTGCGAACTCGATCACAGCGACCTGGAATCCCAAGCAGATCCCGAGGTACGGGACTTTGTTCTCGCGGCAGTGCCTGACGCACGCGATTTTCCCCTCGACGCCCCGCGTCCCAAACCCGCCCGGCACGATCACCGCGTCCAGATCTGCGAGTTTTACCGACACGTTCGCCTCGGTGACATCCGAGACCTCGATCCAATCCAACTGGACCTCGCAGTCCAGATGTGTCGCGCAGTGCTCGACCGCTTTCTCGATCGAGGCATACGCATCGCGAAGAGCGGCGTATTTACCGGTCAAACCGATCCGGATGTGGCGGCTCTTGGGTGTCTCCAGATGGCGGACATACTCAAGCCAGTCTTTTCGGCACTTGTCCTCGTGCGCGAGATCAACGCGCCCGTGCAGCCCGAGCACCGTCAGGATCTCCCTGTCCAACCCCTCCTCACGCATCGCCTGCGGGATGGTGTAGATGCTCTTGCGGTCGTGCATCGAGAACACACGCTGCAGCGGCACGTTCGAGAACATCGCGATCTTCTGACTGACCGTTTCGGTGATCGGGTTCTCCGCGCGGCATGCGATGATGTTCGGCTGGATCCCCGCCTCCATCACCCGCTTCACGCCGAGCTGCGCCGCCTTGCTCTTCTGCTCGCCCAGCGCCCTCGGCTCGATGATGTAAGTCAGCGCGACAATACAGACGCTACCGGGCCCCTCCTCGAACGCCAGTTCGCGCAGCGCCTCGATATAAAATCCGTTCTCGTGGTCACCCACCGTGCCGCCCACCTCGATAAACACGACATCCGCGGGCTGCTTGCCGTCGCCCCGCATCGCGAGCTGACGGATGCGCTGCTTCACCTCGCCGGTGACGTGCGGGATCATCTGGACGTCGCGCCCGAGGTACTTGCCGTGTCGCTCGCGGTCGAGGATATCGCGGTAGATCTGCCCGGCGGTGGTGAAATTCGCGTGCGCGAGATCCTGATCGAGCATGCGCTCGTAGGTGCCCAAATCCATATCGCACTCGGTGCCATCGTCCAGCACGAATACCTCGCCGTGGCGGTACGGGTTGAGCGTGCCCGCATCGATATTCAAGTAGCCCTCGAGCTTGATCGGTGCGACGCACAACCCCTTGTCCTTGAGCAGCTTCGCGACGCTCGACGCGAGGATCCCCTTGCCGAGGCCGGACATCACCGTGCCCAGCACGATGACATACTTATGGCGACCCCGCTCGTACCCGTCCGGGTAGGGGTTGTCGAACTCACTCTCGGTTGATGAACTGCCCGCGGATCGCAACAGCCCTGCGGCGTCAGAACCAGAGGGAATAATCCCGCTGTGGTGATCGTCATCCTGACTCTGGGGATCCGAGGGGGGCATACGCTATCGTAGCACGCCCCTACCGGACACCCAACCCCAAAGCACTTACCCACACACAAGAGGTCCAAGCCATGCCACGAGTTCATTACCCAGCGATTGTCGCTGTCCTGCTCGCTCCGGCGCTCATCGCTCTCCCCGCACGCGGTGAAGACCTCCACGACTACGGCTCGCAGTGTCTGCACTGCAAGCTGCTCCGTTCGGTGAATACCGCTGGGCGCGAGATGCGCTACAACACGGGCACCGGGCGGGATCTCCGCAACTACCCGCCGGATCGGGTCGTTGATTTCGAGCACATGCGCCTCGAACTCGACATCCCAGACATGAACACGGCACGTTTGAGCGCAAAGCAAACGTTGACATTCGCGCCAATCGCACGCGAGCTGGACGTCCTCGAACTCGATGCGATGCAGATGACAATCGAGCACGCCGCGTTCGTCGGCCCCTCGAAGATCAACCGCGACACGACCTTCTCCCACGACGGCAAACGCCTCGCGATCCGCTTCAACCCACCGATCAAACAAGGCGAGCACGCGGAAATCCTCATCGAGTACACACTCGAAGACCCCGCCGACGGGCTCTTCTGGACACCCGAGAACAATGCGTGGCCCGGTCGCCCGGCGCAGATCCACTCCCAAGGGCAACCCGAGACCAACCGGTACTGGTTCCCCTGCCACGACTTCCCCAACGAGCGCCTCACCACTGAGATCATCACCACGGTGCCCGAAGGATTCATCGTCAGCGCCAACGGGCATCTCGTGGGGCAACCCGCCACCAAGGGCGGGAGAACCACCTACCACTGGCTGCAGGACAAGCCGCACCCGAACTACCTCGTCTCGCTGGTCGTCGGGCAGTTCGACATGCAGGACATCGCCCCGTCCGGCATGGAGTTCCCGATGCCCGTGTACGTTCCGCCGGGGCAGGGCGGCGCGATCGAACGGACCTACGGGCGCACCGCGGACATGATCCGCGTCTTCGAACAACGCACGAGCGAGCCCTACCCGTGGGACCAGTACGCCCAGATCCTCGTCTGGAACTTCGGCGCGGGCGGCATGGAGAACACGTCCGCCACAACCCTCTTCGATACCGCTGTCCTCGACGCCAAATCGCTCCTCGATGATGACCTCGACGCACTGATCGCGCACGAACTCGGGCACCAGTGGTTCGGCGACCTGATGACCTGCAAATCCTGGGCGCACATCTGGCTCAACGAGGGATGGGCGACATATATGGAAGCGCTCTGGTTCGAGCAGCGCGACGGCATGCAGGGTGGGTACCAGTGGGATATGTACAAAAACCTCCGAGGCGTGGCGGAGCGCGATCAGCTCGCGCCGGACTCGAACGGGTTTACCCCCGCGATGGTCTCGCCCGTGTACGAGCACCCGTGGGAGGTCTTCCGGCGCGCCAGCAACCCGTACCCGAAAGGCGCGAGCATCCTGCATATGCTCCGCATGAAACTCGGCGACGAGGTGTTCTTCCGCGCCGTCGGCGAGTATGTGGATCGTCACAAGTTCGGCGTCGTCGAGACAGACGACTTCCGCAAGGCGATGGAAGATGTCTCGGGGCTCTCACTCGAACAGTTTTTCACGCAGTGGTGCGAGCGTCCCGGCTCTCCGAGCGTGCGTGTCACCGCGAAGTGGGACGAGAAAGACAAGCAACTCGATATCACCGTGGAGCAGCTCCAGCGCATCGACGCCGAGCACCCCGCGTTTGTCTTCGAGCTGCCGATCGCGATCGAGCCGGATCCTTCAAACACCCAGTGGAAGGGGCACAACGCGACAGTGCTGGAAATCGAGATCGACTCGAGCCGGGGTGAGCAGAGCGTCTCGTTGCCCGCCGAGCCCGGCGCGGTGGTCGTCGATCCCAAGATGAGCGTGCTGATGAAGTACCAGGGCGAACTCAAAACGGGGTGGCTCGTCTCGCAGCTCGACTACCGGTGGTCGCTGACAGCGCGTCTCGATGCGGCACGCCTGCTCGGCTCTCATCAGGACGCGAAGAGCACCAAAGCGCTTGTCGCCAAGGTGAACGACAAGAGCGAGCATTTCTCCGTCCGGGCCCGAGCCGCCGAGAGCCTCGGGCAGCTCCGCGCCGAAGATGAATTGGTTTCGCTTGCTGTGCAAGGGATCGCAGAAGCGCGCGTCCGCGTCGCGGTCATCACTGCCCTGGGCGAGGTCGGTGGTGATCCCGCGGTGAAACTGCTCAAGGGGTTCGCGGATGACGACAACGAATCCTACGCCTGCCGAGCCGCAGCCCTCGTAGGGCTTGGCAAGATCAGCGACCCCGACGACGCCGAGGCGTTCGACGTCCTCGCGCGGGCGCTCGGCGCAGATTCGCAGCACGATAATGTCCGCGCGGGCGCCCTCCGCGGGCTCGCCTCGTTCAACACTTCTGCGGCGCTCGATCAGGCGATCGTCTACACGCAGCCCGGGCACCTCTCACGCCTCCGCCCGGTCGCAGTGCAGGCGGTCGCCGAACTCGCGGACCATGATGTTGACCTGGCGTTCGAGACGATCGCCCCGCTGCTACAAGATCACGAAGACCGCACCCGCCGCGCCGCCGGCATGGCGCTGGTCGTGATCGAAGACGAGCGCGGGATCGAAACGCTCGACTCCCTGATTTACTCCGCGAAAACTCCCGATCTCAAGGCGATGGCAGAGCACTGGCGCGACGACCTGCTCGCGATGGTCAACGGCACGGCGAATCAGGATCCATCGCACGAACTCGAACGCCTGAAGCGTGAACTCGAACGTCTCAAGAGCAAGCTGGAGAAATAACGCTCAGCCGCCGGGATTGCGGGCACGCCACCGTGCAACGAATGCCTCGTACTCCTCGGGCGTGTCGATCCCGGAGGTGCGGACATCCCGCAGCGCAACCGCGATCCGGTACCCGTGTTCGAGAAACCGCAGTTGCTCGAGCTGCTCGGTGCGCTCGAGTGGTGTCGGGGTCATCTCGACGTATTGTTCCAGCATAATCCTACGGTACGCATAGATCCCGATGTGCTTGAGCGCCGGAGCAGATTCTGCTGCGTCCGCCCGCTCAAATGGGACTCTCGACCTCGTAAAATAGAGCGCGTGCCCGTCGCGCCGACGCACAACCTTCACGATATTCGGATCACCCGGATCCTCACCCGGATGGAACACGGACGCGACCGTCGCGACGTGCGCACCGTTCGTATCGTTCACAAGCGCTGCGACACACGCGTCGATCACACCCGGTTCGATCTCCGGCTCGTCGCCCTGAACATTCACGATCACCTCGCTCGGCGCGAGCCCGATCGTGCGGCAAGCCTCCGCGATCCTTGACGAGCCGTTCGGGTGCTCGGGGGACGTCTTCACCGCCTCGCCACCGAACGATGCAACCGCGTCCGCGATCCGATCGTCGTCGCATGCAACAACTACGCGAGAGATGTTCGCCGCACGGGATGCTGCCTCGTACACATGCTGGATCATCGGACGCCCGGTCGAAGCGGCGAGCACTTTGCCGGGGAACCGCGTGGATTCCATGCGGGCAGGGATAACCGCCACAGCGCTCACGCCGATCCCCCGCGAACACTCCGCAATCCATGGGTGTGCATCTCGATTACCCCGTTGTTGTTCTGAGCTCTTTGACCAGCTCCTGCAGCGTCTTGCGCCGCTCGCGGATGTCCCGGAAGTTGATGTGCTGCACAGCGATACCCGAGGCGAGCTTGAACGCTTCCCCGGCCGCGCTCTGGTCGTTGTTTTCTTCGCCGCGCCGCTGCAGCACTTCCATCAGCCCGTACCGGAGCTGGAGCCCGACATCGTCGTTCAGATTGGCGTGCTCGTCGAGCGCTTCGCGGTATGTCGATTCCGCCTCGTCGAGCCATTCGATGAGCGTGAACGATTTCGCGAGCAGGATGCGCACCCGATCGGCGATGCCGGGCGCGTTTTTCGCAGCCTGAAAATGCTCGATCGCCTGCTCGTGCCGCTCGAGTTCGAAGAACCGGCGTCCGAGTTCGAAGCGGATCGAAAGATCAGTGGGATACGCCTCGTGGCGCGCCTCGAATTCCTTGCACTCCGAGTCGAGAATCTGACGTCTCGCGCTCTCGTACTTTGCTTGCAGCTCACCGTTCGACGGCTCCTGATCAAACTTCACCTTGACAGCGCGAAGCTTGCGCCGCCCGACGCGCATCTGGATATCGCCCGCGAGCTTGCGCAGTTCGAAGGTTTCGAGATCCGCGTACCCCTTCTGGAGAACCTTATACGCCAGCTTCTCGTCCTCTGGCGTGCCGCGTTCGAGCAGGAATTTGCACAGCTTCTTGATCGCAGCCAGGTCTTGCGGCCGCTCCTTGTAGTCCGCCATGGCGCGTTCGATCACGGCGTCCATCGTGGACTCGCTCTTGACGAGTTGCTCTTCTTCCTCGAGTTCACGCTGCTTGTCGGTATTCTTGATATTGCCGCGGAACCCGCCGGCTTCACCGGCACCTTCTCCGGTCAACCCGGCCCGCTTCATCGCGGCCTGGGCGGACATATTCCGCACTTCCGTTTCAAGCGGGCCGTCCGAAGGATCGCGCGCGATCGCGGCCTCGCCGGATTTCGTCGCCAGGTCAAACGCCTCGACATCGCGGAACGCCTCCATCATCTGTACGAAGTGATCCTTCTTCGTGCGCGGATCGTTCGCTGCCAGCCCGAGCACTTTCCGCGCGAGCCCCTGCCCCACCTCGCGCGTATCCAACGCCGGCTCGGCTTCCCGGATCTTCGCCGCGAACTGGATCGCCTTGATGCCGTGGTTCCATTCGAATGGCGATGCTCCGAACTGCAGCAGCGCGAGCAGGAACTTATCGACCGGGCTCTTGCCCGAGAAATTCTTGACCTGGTCCTTGGTCGGGCCTTTTTTCTTGGCGGCCCGCGTCGAGAACTCACAACCAGAGGAATAGAACCGCTCGACAGCGCTGGCGTCCGTCGGGTCCTGGCGGAGCCCCTGGAGCCAGAGCGTCATCGCGTACTCAAAGTTCAGCGAATCATGCACCGTCTGGGCACGCTCAAAGAACACCCGAGCCTTGTCAGGCAGGGGCAATAGCGGGCCCGCGGGCTCCTTCTTCTTGCCCTTCCCCTCGCTCTTGGGCGCATCCGCGTCCGCCTCCGCGTCCTCGGGGGAATCGTTTCCCTTTTTCTTGCTGAACAATGCCAAGGACAGGGCTCCATGCAACTCGACCGAATAACCATCCACAACCCCGCACACGCCCCACTCTCCCCTTCGGGCGAGGCGTGGGCATGCTACGCCATCGGCATACCACCCACCACTCCGACACCCCATCTCCCGGGTGTCGCCCATCGGGCGAGCCCCCCTTACACTCCGATGAACCCATGACATCGGATCCCGACAAATTGCACATTGTCTTTCACCCCGCACAGACACTCCGGATCAAAGCAGCCCCGGTGCCAGAAGTGACAGACGAGACCAGAACTATCGCCCTGCGCATGATCAAACTCATGAACGAGGCGGAGGGTATCGGACTCGCCGCACCGCAGGTCGGGCTCGATATGCGGCTGTTTGTCGTGCATGTCCCCGAGGGTGACGAGCGCAGCATCGAGGACGACCCGCCCACCGCGACCGCCGAACCGATGGTGTTCGTCAACCCCGTCCTCTCGGATCCGTCACAGGATCTCGAAGCACTGGAGGAAGGGTGCCTCTCGCTGCCGGATATCCGCGGCGATGTCCGCCGACCGTCGCAGATCACCGTCACCGCGAGCGGGCTCGATGGCAACACGTTCTCTCTCCGCGCCGACGGGCTCCTCGCACGCTGCATCCAGCACGAGAACGATCATCTCGACGGCGTGCTCATCATCGACAAGTTCACGCACACCTCGCGCCTCAAGAACCGCGCGAGCATCCGCAAACTCGAGAAAGCCGCGAGGGCTAAGTGAAAATCGTCTTCTTCGGCTCCGGCGCGTTCGGTCTCCCAACGCTCGCTACGCTCGCCGCGAAGCACGACATTCTTGGTCTTGTCACCCAGCCAGACCGCCCCGCGGGCCGCAAACGCAAACTGACCCCGACACCCGTCGGCGCGTGGGGCGAAGAACACCTGCCCGATGCACCGCTCATCAAGCCGGAAAACGTGAACGAGCCATCCGTGCTCGATCGAGTGCGCACGTTCGACGCGGATGCATGGATCGTCATCGCATTCGGGCAGAAGCTCTCCGAGACGCTGCTCGCGGACAAGTTCGCAATCAACCTGCACGCCTCGCTCCTGCCGCGCTGGCGCGGAGCCGC
>JAJDDG010000005.1 GCA_029260435.1 Phycisphaerales bacterium
AAGAAATCATCTTCCGATGCCAAGCCCGACTCGAAAGACACTAAGGCAGACAAAGCGTCTGCTCCCAGCGATAGCGCCGAGAAATCCAAACCCGCTTGCGACCCCGCCAAGCCGAGCAAGCCAGACACAAAGAAGTCCTGAGCAATGGCGCAAGACGCCGCCCATCTCATCCGCCTGCGCATCGGCGCACCCAAGCAAGAGCTGCTCAAAGCAGCCCGCCCCGAGGCGCGACAGAAAGTCCTCAACTCGGGCTTCTTCCCGATCATGGCTGTCGTCGCGGCCCTCGTGCCGATGGCGCTGCACTTCCTCGCGCAGTGGATGGACCACCGCCTGGAACTGCCGTACTACGCCGCGATGCCAATCCTCCTGCTGCTCTATATCCCGATCCCCATCTCGATCTACCGCAAACTCATCCACGACGCCTGCCTGAATATCCTCCTCCGCGAGGGCGTCGTCCTCTGCGCATCCTGCAAGACCGACCTCCGCCGCTTCACCTGGGACACCACCCTCGACCCCGTCTGCCCCGAGTGCAACCACCCCTTCACCCGCGACAAACTCGAAACCCTCGTCGGCGTCCGCTGACGCGCAATTCCGTGCCACCGATTCGCCTTCAGGTGCCGTGGTACAGGCGCAGCCTGAACCACGATCAATTCATTCCACTTCTCCCGTGCCACTGACCGGTCTGCCGGTCAGTGCTCTTCATCTTCTACATTGTCTTCTCTTGCCCCCTCTCCCTTCTAGGGAGAGGGCCGGGGTGAGGGTTCTTTTTAGCCTGGTGCCTTATCCTCTCCCCATGTCCATCCTCGCCCACGGCATAGACCTCGTCGAGATCCCGCGCTTCGCGGAGCTGCTCGATAAACACCCCGAGCGCTTCCTCGACAAGTGCTTCACCGCCGGCGAGCGCGCCTACGCCGATGCCAATCCCAAGCGCCGCCTCGAACACCTCGCCGCCCGCTTCGCCGCAAAGGAAGCCGCGATGAAAGCGCTGGGCACAGGGTGGGCCGCAGGAGTGACATGGCAGGATGTCGAGGTCGCCCGCGAAGACTCCGGTGCGCCGATCCTCTTGCTGCACAACCTCGCCCAAACCCGCGCTCAAGAAATGGGCGCAGCGCGCTGGCTCCTCTCCCTCACCCACACCGAGCACTACGCGCAAGCCTCCGTCATCGCCTGCACGGAGTGAGCTACACGCAAACGCCAGTCCCGCCCCTTCTCCCCTTGGGGGAGAAGGTGATCGAACGACCCGTATGGAGAGTGAGATCGGATGAGGGGTCTTCCTCTTTCTCTCCGTGCCACCGATCCGCCGCGGCGGATCAGTGCTCTTCCGTCCTAACCCGACGGAGTACCTACCCTCCATCCGCAGGACGAATGTCCCTTCTTCCTCACAAAAATGCCACGCGCACGCGTGGTAGATAAACAGACTTCTTGTAAAAGCGCGGGATGTTGTTGAGCATGGTGTCTATGACCGCACCCACCGACCCTCCTCCACCCACCGATCCCCCCGAAGACCAACCGCCCGAACCACGGGAGCAACCCGCGCGCCCGCCCATCAGCGCAGATGATTTCGGCCCCGACAACCCGCCCAACCGCCAGCAGTGCCGCCAACTCCTTGTAGAAGCAAGCTACGATGCCAAGAAGATCGAGGCGTGGAACGAGTTGAGAAAGCGCATGGGTTGGCAATGGGAACCCGATCTCTCTGACAAGAAAGATTGCTGGGATGCGTGCGACATAGGATTATCTGTCCTGGGTGAGGGCGCCGAGCGCATTACAGCGGATCTGCAAAAAGCCCATCTAGAAGGGGCGGATCTAATGCTTTCCAGCCTCAAAGGTGTACATCTGTCTTATGCCAACCTTGAAGGGGCGGTTCTCAGGGACACCACATTTCGCAAGCAACCGAAAACGAGGCGAATATTCATCCGCGTCTACAGGATGTGCATCAAATACATCCGCAAAGGAAGGTGGCATGCACTGCGGAGAGTACTCTCTCTGCTTTCCCCGGAGTGGGGCTTCATCGACACGTTCATCTCCGGACGCGCAGGTCTGGGTGATTCGGACACATTCACACCCTCAACCGTCCTCGATAACGTCGATCTCCATGGCAACACAGGCTTCACCGCGCACGGCCAATCCGCCCGCGGCACACGCTTCGACCCCGCCGCCAAAGACCCCTACAGCATCCTCCGCCGCAAATACACCGGCCCGCTCATGCTTTTCACGCTTGTCTTCCTCGCAATGTTCTTCACGCCCTACCTCATCCGCGCAGGCGCATGGACCGCCGCCTCGCGTGTGCAGACCGCGTTGGTCGTGGCGGACGACTCCGCTCCAAAGTCATGGCCCGTCCTCCTGCGCGAGTCTTCAAGCGATCTGCAACATGCATCAGCCGAACTCCGCGCCACAGCACAAAGCCAATCCGATTTGCGCGAGTTGGTATTCAAATGGACAAACCGACTCGAAGCCGCAAACGCGAACATCCAACTCGCCATCGACCGCATCCCGGGTGAGACGAAAGTTGCAGTCAATCTGACCAACGCACTGGAAGGCATTAATGCCGAACTCATGTCAACGGTGAGCACGCTGGGTTCAACAGCAGGCGCCACCGAAGCAAGCCTCCTGCGCGCAAGCGATGCGATCGCCGAACTATCCGAGCGCTTGAATACGCACGCCCAAACAACCAAACGCCAAGTCTGGTCCATCGTCCTCGGCTTCCGCGCCGGATTCTGGGGGTGGCTCGCCGGCGTCTTATCCATCATCTTCTTGTTCTATAACGTCCTCCGCGCATGCGTCACATGGTGGATGAGCCAGGTGCGCGACGCCGAAGAGCGCTCCGGGCACCTCCCCGAGATCCAGCAGTACTGGTGGTGTTTCTCCCTCCACCGCTTCGTACTCCAACCGATCTTTATCTTTGCCGTGTTCTCCTTTGTCTGGCACACGATCCTCTGGTTGAAAGAAGAGGTGGACGTACCCATCCAGTTCCTCCAATAGCCCCAATCTCCTTACTTCTCGCCATCGGCGCACTTTTTACCGATAATGCTCACATGGCAAAGAAAGGCCCAGCCCTCTACGAACTGATCCAGCAGCAGGCACAGCGGAGCCGACCCACCTCCGTCGTCACCCGACCCGCTGTCCCCGTCAAACCCGAGCGGGCCGCCCCCCCCTCAGGCCCGCCCACAGGTGCGCCGCCCATCGCGCACCACCCCGCGGCTTCCAAGCCCGCCCCGTCGCCGCAAACCTATGCTGGCAAAGCAGATACCGCTCCCATGAGCAATCCGCACGACTCGTGGCTCTCCCAGGGCAAGACCTACCGCATCCCCGCCGGGTACATCGTCATGGCGGTCATCCTGTTGGTGCTCCTCCCGATCGTCAGCTATTCGATCGGGTTCCAGGTCTCCAAAAACCAGCATGCAGCCGCTCAAACCAAAGAAAGCCTTGACCAGTACTCCAAAATCAACGACCCCACCCTCGCCAATAACCAGGCCCGTTCCGCCACCCTCCCGCAGTCAAACCCTGCCAATAACCCCACTACGACCACCAACTCACCCGCCGGTTCTTCGCCTGCAAATACCGGCGCAAACCGCCCTATAGACCTCGCAGCGGGCTCTACTCCGCAGAATACCCCCGCCGCCGGGCCCATCCAGGGCGTCAAACTGGGCTCGGGCGACCCCGATCGCCGCACCGTCGGGCTGAACTACTACATCCTCGCCTCCTTCCTCCAGACCGAGGAGGCCGACAGGGCTGTCGATTTCTTTGCCGCAAACGGGGTTGCAGTAATGCGTCAGGCACCGAATAATAGGGGGCTCTGCACCTTGGTCGCCCTGGAGGGCTTCCCGTCGGGTGATACCCAGAGCCAGCGCGCCCGCGACTACAAGGCAACGCTGCTCAAACTCGGCAGGGAGTACAAAAGGAACCACCGGGGCGGCACAGATTTTTCAGACCTGTACCTCAAGAAACATCGCCCGTGACCGACCCTCCCCGGCGGCGCGGCAAAGGAACCGAGACATGAGCCTCGACTCCAGCCTCAAGACCGCCGGCAATCTCAAGCAGCACCGCAACGTGCTCAAGCGCCACGAGCGCATCGAGCAGCTGAAAGAGACCAAAGACTACGATCCGGCGAAGAAACCGGTGCTCGGGCTGCAAAAAACAAGCAGCCGCAAGACCGGCTAATCCCGACATCCACCGACCGCGCGCATGATGGATGCGCCTGTTGTTTCGTGTGCGCGATCATTGTGCGCACGTCGTCCACCGCCGTGCGCGCATCGCGCGATTAGGCGCGCACCCTGCTACGCTCTACACCGTCAATCGCGCACTGCCGCGCGCACCGGAGTCGTGCATACCCCATGGATATCGACGCGCTCATCTCCCAACGCTGCCGCGAGCTGGACACCTCCGGCATCCGCCGAATCTTCGAGCTCGGCGCCCAGCTCAACGACCCCATCAACCTCTCCATCGGGCAGCCCGATTTCCCCGTGCCCGACGAGATCAAAGCCGCCGCGGTAGACGCGATCAATGCGAATCACAACGGGTACACCCTCTCCCAGGGCATCCCGCAGCTCCGCAAACGCTGCGCGAAGCAGCTCCACGACGAACTCGGGTGGCCGGATTCCATCGCCGCACCAGGAAAAACCGAGGGCGGCGGCATCGGACTGATAATCACATCCGGCACCTCCGGCGCGCTGTATCTCATGAATATGGCGCTGCTCAGCCCCGGCGATGAGATCATCATCCCCGACCCGTATTTCGTCGCCTACCCCGCGATGGCGAAGCTCGCCCAGGGTCGGGCGGTGCGCTGCGACACCTACCCTGATTTCCGGATGACCGCCGAGCGCATCGAGCCGCTCATCACCGAGCGCACCAAGGCGGTGCTGCTCAACTCGCCCGCCAACCCGACCGGCGTGGTGCTCACCCGCGAAGAATGTGCACAGATTCTTGAGTTGTGCCGCTCGAAGGGTGTGCTGCTCGTTTCCGATGAGATTTATTCGGAGTTCACGTTCGCGGATGCAGCAGCGGAGACTCCTGTTGGCTTGCGCGCGCCCTCGCCGGCGAGCGTCAGTGGATCGCACGAGGACATCCTGCTGATCCGCGGGTTCGGCAAAAGCTTCGGGTGTACCGGGTGGCGGATGGGGTTCGCTGCTGGTCCAGAAGCGCTCATCCGCGAGATGACGAAGCTCCAGCAGTACTCGTATGTCTGTGCGCCGGCGCCGCTCCAGTACGGGTGCATGAGCGCGTACGACGTGGACATCACAGAACTCGTGGACACCTACCGCGCGCGTCGGGATATGGTCCTCGGCGAGCTGGGCAAGGTGACGGAAGTCTTCGAGCCGGGCGGGGCGTTTTACTGCTTTGTGAAGGTGCCCGAGAAGCTCGGGATGACCTCGCAGGAGTTCTTCGAGAGGGCGCTGGAGCGGAACGTGCTGCTCATCCCGGGCAACGCGTTTTCATCGAAGGACACGCACTTTCGCATCTCGATGGCGGTGGCGGAGGACAAGCTCAAGAGGGGTGTGGCGATCCTTGCGGAGCTGCTCGGTGGGTAGTTTTATGCGGGGGCGTTCGGCGGATTGAGCCGGGAGCGGGGTGGTGCTACTGTGTGTGGTTCGGAGGCGGGGATTCGACTCGATTTTTGACGGTGTATCGCCTTATACATGGCGGGAAGGACGCATTAGAGATGGCTATCCGTATCGGGATCAATGGGTTCGGGCGTATCGGTCGCTTGGTGTACCGCGCGGCGTTTGGTTCAGAGATCGAGGTG
Source organism: Phycisphaerales bacterium (assembly GCA_029260435.1). Classification (GTDB taxonomy): domain Bacteria; phylum Planctomycetota; class Phycisphaerae; order Phycisphaerales; family UBA1924; genus OFTM74. Next base: position 5,741 of record JAJDDG010000005.1, read on the forward strand.
GTCGCGGTGAACGACCTCGTTCCCGCGGACAACCTCGCGTACCTCACGCGCTACGACTCGACGCACGGGCGATTCGGCTCTTCTTCCAGCGCCACGGAAAACTCCTTCACCATCGACGGCAGGGTCTGCAAGACCTTCGCGGAGCGCGACCCGGCGAACCTGCCCTGGGGCGATCTGGGCGTGGACTACGTGCTCGAAGCCACCGGCTTGTTCACCAAGTTCGAAGACGCGGGCAAGCACCTCAAGGGCGGCGCGAAGCGAGTGCTCATCAGCGCTCCGACCAAGACACCCGACGAGGTGCCGACGATCGCGTACAAGGTGAACCACGAGGTGTACGACCCGGCGAAGCACCGGGTTGTTTCGAATGCGAGCTGCACGACGAACTGTCTTGCGCCGGTCGCGAAGGTGATCAACGACAACTTCGGGCTCGCCGAGGGGTTGATGACGACGATCCACGCGGCGACCGCGACCCAGCCCACGCAGGACGGGCCGAGCAAGAAGGACTGGCGTGGCGGGCGCAACGCGTACACGAACATCATCCCCGCGAGCACGGGCGCCGCGAAGGCTGTCGCGCTGTGCATCCCTGCTATGAAGGGCCGGCTGACGGGCATGGCGTTCCGCGTGCCGACCGCGGATGTATCCGCTGTTGATCTCACGTTCAAGACGGACAAGGCGACGAGCATTAAGGACATCAACGCGGCGATGCAGGCTGCGGCGAACGGCCCGATGGAGGGCGTGCTCGAGTACACCGAGGACAAGGTTGTGTCGAGTGACTTTATCTCGCATCCGGCGAGCAGCATCTACGATGCGGACGCGGGGATCGAACTGAACGATCACTTCTTCAAGATTATCTCGTGGTACGACAACGAGTTCGGGTACGCGAGCCGGTGTATCGACATGCTGCGGTACTTCGCGTCGAAGGACTGAGCCTTTAGAACGTATGAGTTAGGTTTGACGTGTCCCCTGGCGCGGGATCCCGGACGGCTTGGGGTGCGCGCCAGCGGGTATCATGGGTATGCCCACAGAGCGGATGCGCGGTGCGTGCATCTGCGGGAGTGGGGGGTGTGTGAGCAAACAAAAGGAGATCTCTCATGGGTTGGACATCCATTATTCTCGGGTTGGTGCTGGCGGGGTTGCTGCTGAGCACGCTGCCGCGGATCAAGGGCGCATCGCTCCGGAGCGCGACGGTGTTGCTCGCGTTGTTGCTCGTCGTAGTTGGTGTGGCGTTTTCGAGCGTGCGGTATATCGCGCCGGACCGCGTCGGGATCGTGGAGAAGCATGCGCTTGGAGCGCGTATGAGCGGGGGCAGCATCATCGCGCCCAACGGCGAGATGGGCGTGCAGGCGGACGTGCTCTACCCGGGGTGGCACTTCTGGTACTGGCCCGTGGTGTACGACGTGAAGAGCGAACGGATGATGCGCATCGAGGAAGGCAAGGTCGGGCTGGTTAACGCGACGGACGGGCGTGCGCTGAGCGAGGGGCAGGTCTTCGCGGACGAGGTTTTGGGAACGGAATTCGAGAAGATGGTCAAGGATCCGGCGTACTTCCTCACCGACGGCGGCGGGCAGAAGGGGCCGCAGACGAACGTGCTCACTCGGGGTACCTACCGCCTCAACCCGGCGCTGTTCGAGGTGAAGCAGGTCGGCAAGACGACGATCGCACCCGGCACGGTCGGTGTGCTCAAGTCCAACATCGGTGGTGATCCATCGATCCGGGTCGAGGTCGGCGAAGGAGATTCGATCTTCCTCGCGGCTGCTGGCGAGAAGGGGATCCGTGCGGCGTGGCTCGAGCCCGGCGCGTACCCGCTCAACACGCAGGCGTACGAGGTGATTGCTATCAACACCCGTGAGAAGACGGTTGCCTACACAAAGCTCTCCTCTTCGGAGGGTGAGAGCGGGATTACGGTGCGATCGTCCGACGGGTTTACGTTCCCGGTGGATATCCGCGTGGAGTATCAGGTGAATCCGAAGCATGCGCCCGAGATCGTGGCGCGGTTCGGCGGCGACGATCTGGAACTGCGCAAGCGTCTCCGGTCTGCCGTTCGTGCGATCTTCCGGAACAACGCGGAGCGCGTGAAGGCGCTGGACTATGTGAACAACCGAACGGAGCAGGAAAGAAAATCCACCGAGATGCTTGCCGTCGAGATGAGCAAGATCGGTCTGGCGATCAAGGCGGTCCGGATCGGCGACGTGGGCGACGAGGCAAGCCTCGGCGAACTGCTCGAGACGCAGATGCAGCGAGAGATCGCGCTGCAGAAGCAGGCGACATTCCAGGAGCAGCAGCGCGCCGCTGAGCAGGAGAAAGAACTGACCCGCACCGAGCAGGAAGCCGAGGAGGAGAAGCGTCTGGCGACCGCACGGTACGAGGTGCAGATCGCCGAGCAGGACAAGGAGCGGGTGATCATCGCGGCGCAGGCGGAGGCCGAGGCGATCGAGATCCGGGCGAAGGCGCAGGCCGAGCAGTTCCGGGTGGTTGCCGAGCAGATCGGCTCGGGCAACGCGGCTCTCATGGAACTGCTCAAGGTGATCGGCGAGCGGGGCATCCAGATCACGCCGCGGGTCATGGTGACGGGCGGCGAAAGTGGCGTGAGCGACGGGCAGACCACCGCGCTGATCGGGACGATGCTCGACAGCATGGTGTCCAGGGACACAAACCCCGGGTGATCGAGGTCCGGATACCTGGCGTGTCCCGGATCCGTCAGGTGCATAAGTAGTCAGATTTTCAGCGGGCCTGCTCTCGGGAGCGGGCCCGTTTTCTGATGGGCAGGATTCGGGCGGAACCGCCGGTTGTGTGGTGCGAATAGGGGGTCAGAGCCATCGGGCCGCCCGGATTGTGTCTGGGAAGAAATGCGGCCCTGAGCAGGATCGTGGGGTTTCTCGGTCCTGAGTGAACGCGCATGGCGCGAAGGAGATCGGCACCAACCGACGAGGCGGGTAGCCGATGAATGTCGATGCCGGACAGCAAGCGATTGGGTGGAGCGAACGGGGGTGTCAGCGGGGGGATCGGTGGGGGGGCTTTGACACTCTCGGAGAGCGGCTCTAGCTTGACCGGTGGTACCTCAGGACGGCCATCACAATTGTCTTCACAGCCCGATACGAATCCAGAAGATCCCAAGGAAGAGTCCAAGCTGCCCATGCCGGCGGACACACTTCCGCTGAAGGGCGTGGCTCCGGGGTCATCGTTACCGACAGACTCCGGGTCGAGCAGCGCGGACACGCTTGAGATCCTCAAGGGTGGGAGCGGCGCGGTATCTCCGGGGGACTCCAAAGATGGATCGAAGTCCGGGGCGAGTGTTGACTCGATCCTCGGGCGGCTGGTTGTCGAGCAGGGGCTGGCGACGTCGGACGAGGTCGAGAGCGCGATGAAGCGTCAGCGCGACGACCCGAACGATTGCTCGCTCGCGATGGTGCTCGTCGATACCGAGATCGTCACCGATCGCCAGCTCACGCGGCTGCGCTCTGCGGTCGAAGCGGAACGCACGCAGCAGAAGATCCCGGGGTACACGGTCCACGGCAAGCTCGGTGCGGGCGCGATGGCGACTGTTTTCAAGGCGACGCAGCTGAGCCTCGACCGCGAGGTAGCGATCAAGGTGCTGCCGCGCAAGTTCTCGGCGAACCGTCAGTTTATCGAGCGGTTCTACGCCGAGGGTCGGGCTGCGGCGCAGCTCAACCACCCGAATATCGTGCAGGCGTTTGACGTGGGGCAGGCGGGCGAATTCCACTTCTTTGTGATGGAGTATGTGGAGGGCAAGACCATCCACGACCTCGTGCTGGAGCAGAAGCGCTTCACCGAGGAGGCCGCCGCGGAGATTATTATCAACGTCGCCGATGCGTTGCTCCACGCGCACGAGAAGGGGCTGATCCACCGCGACGTGAAGCCCAAGAACATCATGGTGACGAGCAACGGCGTGGTGAAGCTCGCCGACCTCGGGCTCGCCCGCGCGATCGACGACAAGGAAGCCGCGCTCGCGGAGAAGGGGCGGGCGTACGGCACGCCGTACTACATCTCTCCAGAACAGATTCGCGGTGAGATGAACATCGGGCCGCAGGCTGATATTTATTCGCTCGGCGCGACGCTGTACCACATGGTGACGGGGAACGTGCCTTACAACGGGAAGAACCCGACGGAGGTGATGCAGAAACACCTCAAATCGGCGTTGATCCCGCCGGACCATGTGAACCCGCGCCTGAGCGCCGGGATCTCCGAGGTCATCGAGATGATGATGGCCAAGAGCCGCAAGGAGCGCTACAAGAGTTGCGGAGATATGCTCGTGGATCTGCGTGCGGTGCTCGCGGGCGACAACCCGCCGATCGCGCACAAAGAGGCGTCGAGCGTGGCGCTGCAGGCGATCGCGAGTTCCGAGGTCGCGAAAGCCGCCCCGATCCAGCCGGACAAGGTGATCTCCGAGACGATCTGGACCGTGCCGGGCGGGCAACTGCTGGTGACGTTCAGCGTCTCGGCGGTGATCCTGGCGATCGTGCTCGGGATCGTGCTGCTCATGGTCCTCACCTGATCCCCCCTCCTGCGTCCCGCTCCCCCCATCCCGCATGCTTCGCTCGTTCAAATCTCTATTTGGGGGTCGAGCCCGAGCCTGTCTTTACGCGTGCAGGTAGGATGGCTGCGCAGCGGGAGGGCGCAGCGTGCAGTGTTGCCGAGGTGCCCGGAAAACCCGCGCATCGGGAGCGCGCAGATGGAGCTGTATATCGACACGGCGAACCTCGACGAGATCAAGCAGGCGCACGACATGGGCGTGCTCGACGGGGTGACCACGAACCCCTCGCTGATCGCGAAAGAGGGGGTGGACTACAACAAGCGGATCACGGAGATCTGCGAGGTCGTGCGCGGGCCGGTCTCTGCGGAGGTCATCGCGACGGAGTACGACGGGATGATCGCCGAGGGGCGCGTTGCGGCGAAGATCGCGGACAACATCGTCGTGAAGCTGCCCTGCACTGTGGACGGGCTCCGGGCGTGCAAGACATTCGCCGACGAGGGGGTGAAGACGAATCTCACGCTCTGCTTCCAGCCGCTCCAGGCGATGATGGTTGCCAAGGCGGGGGCGTTCTTGGTGAGTCCCTTCATCGGGCGCATCGACGATATCGCGGAAGATGGCATGGAGCTGATCCGCCAGATCCGCGCGATCTACGACAACTTCGGGTTCGAGACGAAGGTGCTCGCGGCGTCGATCCGCCACCCGAAGCACGTGGTTGAATGCGCGCTCGTCGGGTGCGATGTGGTGACGGTGCCGTTCAACGTGATCCAGCAATTCATGCAGCACCCGCTGACGGACAACGGGCTGGCGAAGTTCCTGGCCGATTACAAGAAGGCGTTTGGTGGGTCATGAAGTTTGTAACGAGCGTTTGTGTTTGTTTGCTCACGATGGCGTTGGGTGTTTCGGTGGCGGGCGCCGGTGTGGTGCTCCAGCCCGAGTGGGAGCAGGGGCAGCGTCTGCGCTTCGCGACGCTTGCCAGGACGCAAATCACCACGGACTTTGACGGGCATGCCGAGCCCACGGTGATGAACACCGTCATGCGTTCGGAACTGCTCTGGGACATCATCGAGACGCCCGATGGCGGCGGCGCGGTGATCGATGTCTGGTGGGACTGGGTCCGTATCGAGATGGAATCGTCCTCGCTTGTCGAGCCCGTTGTGTTTGATTCGCGCGAGTCGGATCAAGCGAAGGGGCTCGTCGCGCAGACATTCGGCCCGCTCACGAAGATGATCGGGCAGCGTGTGCGGCTTGCGATCGATGACAACGCCGGGGTTGCCCTGGTCCGGGCGGTCGAGAGCAAAGAAGCGATCGAAGGCACACTCGCGTTCGACCAGCTCGCCGGCAAGGCGTTCGGAGATGAAGCGGTCCGGTACATGGTGCGGAGCCTGCTGATGTGGACGCACCCGGGGGAGGTTGAGCCGGGTGATTCCTGGGCGGTTGTGCTCCCCAGCAGGCAGCGTGCAACATGCACGTTCGACGAGATCAGGGAAATCGATGGCGAGAAGATGGCGATCCTGCGCGCCGCGTGGGCGCTCGAGACGGATCACAAGCCGAGCGATGTCGGGGCCAGCGGCGAGCGGGTCGAGGTGGAGCACCAGATCGAAACGTTTGTGTACGCGGTCTCGATCGATCGCGGGATGATCATGCGCGAAGAATCTTCGCTGAAGGTGGCCACCAAGATCCGGACCTCTGAGATGGAGATCGAATCCACCCAGCAGATGACCTCCGTCACCACATTCGTTGGTCAGGGATCAATCGACGACGAACATGAACTCGATCTCGACCGGCACGCCGAGGGGGAGTGAGGGCACGCCGACCGCGGCCCGCGCGTGTTTGCCGTCTTCGCCCAGCAGTTCCATGAGCAGATCCGAGGCACCGTTGGCGACCTTCGGGTGTTCGGTGAACTCGGGCGAGCACGCGACAAAGCACCCGAGCCGTGCGACGCGCCGCAGACGGGAGAGATCCCCGATCTCGCTCTTGAGGGCCGCGAGGGCGTTGAGCACGCACTGTCTGGCGCATAGCTGGGCGGTCTCGATGGAGACATCTTCCGGGACGCGCCCCGTGGCGATTGGCGAGCCGTCCACGATTGGTACCTGCCCGGAAATGAGGACGATGGTTCCCGAATGGATCGCGACCGCGGGGACGTAAGACGCGATCGGTCTGGTTTGTTCGGGGAGTACTAGGTTGTTCCGGGCGAGTCTTGCAAACAGGTCTGGCATCGGAGCCTCCCGGCGGGTGGAACCGCTATGATTATCCCGCGTATCGTGATGTGCCATCGTATCCGGATCATTCCCGGGTGCGGGCGACAACCTGACAATTCGAAGGCGAGCCTGTCGGCGGGACGTGCCGGCGGAGTGATCTAACCGCACTTGTTCATTCGTCATACCTGCTCTTTCAGCGGGTTCTGGTGACAAGGTGAGCCGACAACACGACAACCTGCGTCGTGCCCCCCGGGAGTGTTTCCGGCGGGGCGAGTTCATCGACGGCTCGTGTGCTCTTCGGTATCCCCTCGTGGGCGAGACACATGTGTCAGAACGCAAGGAGACGAACAAGTGATTCGGATGATGAAAAAGAAAAGACAGGGCTTCACGCTCATCGAACTGCTCGTGGTGATCGCGATCATCGCGCTGCTCATCGGCATCCTGCTGCCCGCCCTCGGGCGCGCCCGCAAGAACGCCAACCAGCTCAAGGACGCCACCCAGCTCCGCGGCATCATGCAGTCTATGGAGACATGGGCCTCGGACTACCGTGGTGATTACCCGAACCCGGACCGTGTTGATCGCGCCAACTGGACCGAGGACACCCAGTCCCCCGGCACCAGCAAGAATCGCACGGGTGCGATCCTTGGGTTGATGATCACCAGCTCGTCGATCGTTCCCGAGCAGTGCGTCAGTGGATCGGAAGTGGCCGCGATCTCCCCTCATCTCGGGTACCAGTTCGACAAGCCCGAGGCGGCAGAGATCGATAACAACGCCTTGTGGGATCCGATTTTCAAGGGCAGCCCGGACGACCACAAGTATGCTGATTGGGTGGATTTTTCCACACAGGGCCTCGACGAAGAAATCGGGCACAACAGCTTCGCGCACATGATCCTCGGTGGTGCCCGCAAGTCCGAGTGGAAGAGCAACCTGAGCGCCTCGACCCCGCTCTGGGCGAACCGCGGGCCGGTCTACGAAGCGGACCCCGGTGCCGTAGTCGGTGCCCCCAAGTGGTTCCTCAAGGGCGGCAGCGCTAACGGACAGCCGGGCGAGGGTGACCCCACGGGCACCAGCTCCGCCACGCTCTTCATCCACGGCCCGGAGAACTCATGGGCTGGCAACATCGCCTACGGCGACGGGCACGCGTCGTTCAGCCGGACCCCGGATCCCGAGGCCTCCACCTACACCGAGACGAACGCCGCCGAGGGCAAGATCACGCGCCTCGACAATATCTTCCTGGACGAAGAGGACGAGGGGAACAACGCCCCCGTCCAGAGCCGTAGGAACGCGTACCTGAGGGTCCAGTCATCGGGCTTTAATACTGGTGTGACTATTACCGAAGGCGACCTGGATCCGGTTTCTTCGAACTTCATCTGGGTCGATGGCGAAGACATCTAATACCGCATCCCAAACCTGAGAACACTCGGAGTTTTTTATGAAGCACATCAGACAAAGAAGAGCATTCACGCTTGTCGAGCTGCTCGTGGTGATCTCGATCATCGCGCTGCTGGTCGGGTTGCTGCTGCCGGCACTCGGGCGTGCCAAACGAACGGCACAGCAGGTCAAGTGCGGTGCGCAGTTGCGCGGTATCCAGCAGGGTATGCTGGCGTGGTCCGCGGACTTCGACGATCGGTACCCCGTCCCCGAGCGGTTGGATAAGAGCGACTGGACCGAGCCCGACACAGCGGACAAGGACCGCACCGGCAACATCCTCTCGGTTCTTATTTTCCAGAAGGTCATCTCACCGGAGCTGTGCATCAGCCCGGGTGAAGCATCGACTGAAATCCGGGCGCCGATCGATGGCGTGGAATACAACTACATCTTCACCGACCAGACAGCGAACGGCGTTGTCACCAACGCAACCTACGCGCTGTACGACCCGCGGTTCAAGGGCAGCGTGCTCGATCACGATGCCGGCAATGCCCATATCGATTGGGCGGATGCCGAGCTGGATCGAGAGATCGGCAACAACAGCTACGCCCATACCCCCGTCACCCCCGGGATCAACCGAACCGAGGAGATGTGGGGCTCTGCGAATGCCAACGCACGCCAGGTGATCATGGGCAACCGTGGGCCGACCTACAAGGAGCTCAACGTCACCCAGGATCCGGACGAATGGGAACTGACCGAGGACGAGTTCGGCGAACAGTCATTGACCCTGCAGATCCACGGCAGCCGCAAGAGCTGGGCTGGCAACGTGCTGTTCAATGATTCCCACGTCGAGTTCTTCACCGAGCCGAACCCGCAATCGATCCAGATCTGGTGGGCCGGTGAGCAGACCACATTCCGCGACAACCTCTTCTTCGATGAACTCACCGAGGAAGACCCCGATACGGAAGACAATGCCTACAGCTCCGGGTGGTGGCGCCGCAATGCCTACCTCCGCATCTGGAAGCACGGCATCCCCAACGACGCTACCGGGTACGTCTCCTTCTACATCGACGAGCCCGGACCTACCTATGTATACGTCGATGGGCAGGTCGGCAGCTGATCAGACCGGGACGACTGCTCCTAATTGCTAAATAGCATCACAGCGGGCGTCGCACATGCGGCGTCCGCTTTTCTTTTTGCGCATGACGACGGTACAACGCTCCGATGCACGCCGCGATCAAAGACCGCGTCTCTGTCGCGCTGGGCGCACCCGTTACATCAATCCGCCCGCTTACCGGCGGGTGCGTCGGGGACGTCCGTGAAGTGCGTACGCAGAGCGGCCATCGGGGCGTTGTGAAACTCGCTTCGCATGCCTCGGGCACGCTCGCGATCGAAGGGCGGATGCTCGCGTATCTCGCGGAGCACACCCGTCTCCCCGCGCCGCGTGTGTTCCTCACCGAGCCCGATCTGCTGGTGATGGAGTACATCGAGAACGATGGGAGCGCCGGGGGCGATGTCCAGCGCGATGCAGGCGAACACCTCGCGGCACTGCACGCGATCCGCTCCGATCCCTCGCGCGATGGGGGCACCGCTTTCGGGTTTTGTGAAGGCACCCTCATCGGCGGGCTCCCTCAGGCGAACCCGTGGTGCGGGTCGTGGGTCGAGTTCTATTGCGAGCACCGCCTGAGGAACATGGCCCGCCAGGCGCACAACGCCCACCAGATTGACGCGGGGCTGCTCCGGCGCGTCGAACACTTCGCCGATTCCCTTGACAAGTTCATCTCCGAGCCCGGAGCGCCATCGCTGATCCACGGCGATATCTGGGGAGGCAACGTGCTCACCCGCGCAGGGCGCATCGCGGCGTTCATCGACCCCGCGATCTACTTTGCGCACGCCGAGATCGAGCTGGCGTTCATCACCCTCTTCTCCACCTTTGGCCCAGACTTCTTCGAGCGGTACAACGAGCTGCGCCCGATCGCACCCGGTTTCTTCGAGCAGCGCAAAGACATCTACAATCTTTTTCCCCTGCTGGTTCATGCCCGCCTCTTCGGCTCGTCCTACGCCGCCCAGGTCGATCGAACGCTTTCCCGGTTCGGAGCGTAAGGAACCCAATGACCACCGACTCCGCAGCACTCATTGACTGGCTCGCATCGCACGACGCGAAGTGCCCCGCTTGCGATCATGCTCTCCGCGGGATCCCCGACCCGATCTGCCCGGAGTGCGGCACGCCGCTCGAACTCGGCGTCCGAGCGCCGAATATCCGCCACTCCGGGTGGGTTGCAGCGCTCATCGCCTGCGCGATGGGCTTCGGCTTCGACGCCGTGGTCGTCACCATCGTCTCCTGGGAGATCGTGGTCAAGACGTTCATAGCCCGGGGCTCACAGATCACGACCGACGCCTTGATGATCCTCTACACCCTCGTGCCCCTCGCCCTGCTCTGCGTCGGCGCAATCGCGTTGCTCTGGAAACGCCGCCACGCCATCCTCGTCCTCCCGCCGCGCTGGCAGATATCGTTTGGCGCCGCGGCATTCGTGCTTATCGGAGGCGTGCACGCGGGAGTGGGGGTGTGGCTGATCGCCGTACTGATTATCTGAATCGATCCCCTACAATGCCCCGTCATGCCAAGCCGCCCAAGCGTCTATCTCGAAACCTTCGGGTGCCAGATGAACGAGCTCGATTCCGAGCTTGTCACCGGGCAGCTTGTTGCGCTGGGGTACGCGATGGTCGCCGAGCCGAATCTCGCGCAGGTTGTGCTCTACAACACATGCTCCGTCCGCGACCTCGCAGAGCAGAAGGTCCGCTCGCGCCTCGGCGAGATGCGGATCCGCAAGCAGAACGACCCCGCCATCGTCGTCGGCGTGCTGGGTTGTATGGCAGAGCGCGACGGCGCAGCGCTCATCAACAAGTTCCCGGCGGTCGATGTCCTGTGCGGCCCCGCGGAACTCGACAAGCTCCCCGGGCTGCTCGACAACGCCTGGCGCACACGCCAGAGCATGGTGAATGATTTTGAAAATGGATCGAGCCGGGGAGTGGGGGGGTCGGCTAAACAGATCGCGCTGCAGGGCGATGCTAGCCGCAGATCTTCCACACTCGCCGCAGCGCAGGACACGCTCGAACTGCTCGACCTCTCGCGCTCCGTGTCGCCGAGCGATCACTCGGGCTCTGCCTATGTCCGCATCACGCGCGGGTGCAACAAGTTCTGCACCTACTGCGTCGTGCCGAATACCCGCGGCGCGGAGATGCACCGCCCGCCCGATCACATCATCGACGAGTGCAAGCGCCTCGCCGACGCGGGTGTCATCGAGATCACACTCCTCGGGCAGACCGTCAACCACTACCGCTACGAGCACGGTGCCGCGATCACCGTCGCGGGCATCGAGCAGCCCCAGAAAGGGCGCACATACAAGGGCGGGCACCAGCGCGACATCCTCGCGGGCGAGCGCGTCACCACCTTCGCCGACCTGCTCAAACGCATCCACGACGAGGTCCCCGCGATCCTGCGCCTCCGCTTCGTCACCAGCTACCCCCGCGACTTCGGCGACGACGTCCTCGAAGTCATCCGCGATTCCCCGCGCATCTGCCGCTACCTGCACGTCCCCGCCCAGAGCGGCTCCGATACGCAGCTCTCGCGCATGAACCGCGGGTATACGGTGAGTGAATACATGGACTTCCTCGACCGCGCCCGCGCTATCCTGCACGAACCCGAGAAGGGGCGCCCTCTCACCATCGCGGGAGACATGATCGTCGGCTTCTGCGGCGAGACGGACGAAGATTTCCGCGCGAGCATCGACCTGCTCGAACGCGCCCGCTACAAAAACTGCTTCATCTTCAAGTACTCCCCGCGCCCGGGCACCAGCGCCTTCGACAAGATCGCCGACGACGTGCCCGAAGATGTAAAACGCAAGCGTTGCAACGACCTGCTCGCCGTGCAGCACCGCATCTCAGACGAGGTCGCGCAGGAGCAGGTCGGGCGGACCTTTGATGTCTTCGTCGAGGGCGCGAGCCGCCACGAACAGAAAAAGCGCAAGGCGAGCGCGGACGGGAACGCCGGGATCAATCTGACAGTCGGCGGCAGGGCCGTTTCTGATCCCTCTGGCGGTATTGCCGTGATTGATCACGACGATGCGCCCACCCAGCTCAGCGGCAGGACAGACGGCGACCTGATCGTCGTCTTCGACCGACCCGAGGGGAAACCCCTGGAATCCCTCGTCGGCGGCATCCACAAAGTCCGTATCACGAAGGCGAACGTGCTCACACTATTTGGTGAGCTGGTCTGAACCCGGCGCTTCGGTTTTTGGTGCCGATGTAGTAGGATTGGCACATCGCGGGGGCGATACACAAGGAGACATCCCATGATCGATCGCGTTGCAATAACCCGACTTGCCAGTCTGGTCTTGTTGTTCATGTGCGCACTGGTGATCGCCGTTCCGTCAGTTGCCGCTGAAGATGAACAACACTGGGAACGCCTCACCGAGATCCAGCCCTACGGCGATCTCGAATGGGACATGAGCATCAGGGAAGTGCTCGACAGGGTCGAGAAGCGCTGGCCGGATGCGCACCTGTTCCCCGATGCCACTCTGTTCCCCAAAGCCGAAGACCGTCAACTCGTCACTAACGATCAATCCTTGTTCGAAGTGTTCGCAGAAGCTCAGAAACAACAGCAATTCGCCGATGTCGCCGAATACGATGTCCCGGTTTCCCTAAGCTACACCCAACTCCAGATCCAGGGGGTCACCCTGCTCGGTCAACCCGCCCAGATGATTCTTAGTTTCAGGAGTACTCCAGCACTTATAGCCGCACACCCCGATCGAATCGTCTATATCGAGACTGACTCCGGTAAGGTTGCGCTGCCGATGGTTTTCTACCAGTTCCAAATCTCTTGCTCCGGAACCACCGCCGCGGACGCCGAGATTCTCAAGGACTCACTCGAAGCGAGCCTCACAACGAGATTCGCGCCATACCGAGATGTCACAAAATATGTAGCTCCCGAAGCGGTCGCGATAAAGCACGGTGGGTACATCAACGGCTCCGCCAGGAGTCAAGATCCTCATCAAGCCCGCAGGTTCAATGCTCAGACCAACTGGGAAGCCTGGAGTGTCCGGGGTCTTCATACGTTCCGTGCCGGGTACACCGTCCATCAGCACGAGGACACCACGACCGGCTTTACGGCACAACTTCTCTACACACAAAGCCCAGCGAATTATGACTATCGCGCCGCATACGCCAGATACATCGCCGATCGCCGTGCCGAGCGCAATCAGGAACTCCTCGATATTTCAGAGGACCTGTAGCTCTACTTCGAGGCAAGCTTCTCCACCTTCTTCGCAGACAGCTTGTCGCTCTTAAACACACTCAGCTCCGTCGCCGTGCCGTCGATCTGCGCGCCCGCAGTGTTCGAATGCATTTCTTCCCACGCCTCGCGGACAAGCGGCGGCGGGGTGCTGCCCCGGAAATCCAGCTCGAACCCCGCGTCGCGGATCAGGTGGAGCGTCTCGATCGGTGCGGCCCCCTTCGTGAGCAGGTACCCGTCCACGAACAGCGACGAGCAGGGCTCCAGCGCCAGCGCTTGCATCGAGCGCAGGTGGTGCTCGCGCCCCGCCGCGATCCGCACCTCCGAGTCCGGATTCGCTAGGCGCATCATGCACAGCACGCGCAGGCAGAACTCGGGTGTCAGCGCCTGTCCTTCACACACCGGATCCGTGATCTTCGCGCCGGGGATCGGGATTAGTAGATTCACCGGGATCGACTCCGCCCGCACGGCGCGCAGCTCGAACGCCACATCCAGCAGATCCTCGTGCGATTCGCCCATGCCAACGATCAAGCCCGTGCATAGCGAAAGCCCGGCGCCCCGCGCCGCGTTGAGTGTGTCCACGCGGTCCTGGTAGGTGTGCGTCGTGCAGATCTCGGTGTAATGATCGCGCGATGTGTTGAGGTTGTGGTTCAGGCGATCGAGACCGGCCTCTTTCAGTTGCTGCGCTTTCGCTTCGTCAAGGATGCCACTCGATAGACATGTCTCCAGCCCGAACCGCTCCTTCACCTCGCGGATGCACGCGCTCATATGCTCGATATCCGCGTCGCTCGGGCCCGTCCCGCTCAGCACCATGCAGTACCGAAACGCCCCGGCGTCCTTCGCCCGCTGCGCCTCGGAGATGATCTCGTCGCGCGGCTTGAGCGTGTACGCCTGGATCGGCGCGTCCGAGGTCTTCGCCTGCCCGCAGTACCCGCAGTCTTCGGGGCACGCACCGTTCTGCACGTTATTCAAAACATGCACCTGCACCCGGTCGCCGTAGAAGTGGCGGCGCACGAGCCCCGCCGTGTGGATGAGCGGCAGCAACGGGATCGACGCATCACCGATGATCGTGCGCGCATCATCGCGCGAGATCACCTTGTTCCCGATCCCCGCACCCGCCCAGGAAGCGAGGCGTTCGTCCAGACCACAAACAGAACTATCTTGAATCATCCCCCGAGGATACCCGCCCCCCGTTTCGCCCGCGCCTCAGTTGCCCGCGTTGACGGTCCGCCGTTTGGGAGAGCCGGGAGGAGGGGGCGGCATCAGCGAGTTGTCGATCTCGTCCACAACCTGTTCCTCGAACTGCCGGATCCATGCCAGCGGGATTTTGTTCGGCTTCTCGTTCGTGATGATCGAAAAAATCGCGGTCCGCCCGCTCTGCGGGTTCGTCACATACCCGCTCATCGCCGACACGCCCGTCAGGTACCCGGTCTTTGCCCGCACCTTGCACCCCAGATCAATCTTCTTGAACCGCTTGCGGAGCGTTCCTTCGCTATTCCCCGCTGCCGCCAGCGATCCGAGGAACACTTCCCGCATCTGCGCATCCTGGTGCACCGCCCGCAGCCATTCGGCGATCAGCCTCGGTGTCACCCGGTTCTCGCGGCTCATCCCCGAGCCATCCGCGACGATGATCCCCTGCCCCGTCGCCGTCCCGAGGCGCTCCAGCAGGATCATCCGCATCACCGCGGCGCCGTTCGCCCACGACCCCGGCGCCCCCGTGATTTTGTTGCCGATCCCCTTGAGCAGGCACTCGGCGTAGAGGTTGTACGAATCCGCGTTGCACCGCTCGAGCACCGTCGCGATCGACGTCCGGACAACATGTACCGGCTTGCCCACCGCCACATCCTCGTCCAGCCCCGCGAGGCGGAAGCCCGAGGGCTCGATCCCCGCCTGTTTCATCCGGTCACTTAGAAGATGCGCAAAGTGAGTCGGCGAGTCGTGCAGCGTCACATCAACCGGATCGGTGGACCAGCGTACGCGCCCGTTGATCGTGATTTTATTCGTCTCGAAATCGCGTGCCGCCCACGCCGTGTGCTTGCCGGTATCCACGGATGTCGCCCGGTTCCGCGTGTCGAGCCACGGCGCGGGGGGGGCCAGGCGCAGACGAGGTGCCTCGCCCGGCGCGTTCGGGTAGGTGTACACCGACACATAATTCGTGTGAAAATTCAGACCGGCCACCTCGCAGCAGTACCACCGGTTGAGCTGCTCGCGCGGCCACGTCGGGTGCACGCGCTGCGTGTCGAAGATCCGGTCGTCAACGATCAGCTCCGCGCCAGCAGGCACGCCCGCCTCAACCAGCGCGTCCACCCAGATCTTGAGCACGTCGTCCGGGTCCAGCCCCATCTTGTGCAGCAGTTTCGGATCGCCGAACGCCGGATCCCCCGACCCGGTTACGACCACCGTGTTCGTCGCCTCGTCGTAGGAGAGCGTTGTCTCGTACTCATACTCCGCCCCGAACACCGCGAGCGCCGCGGCAGAGGTCAGCAGCTTCATGTTCGACGCCGGGATCATCTGCTCGTCCGCGTCAGCGCTCTGCCCGCCCTCCGCGAGCACCATCCCGCTCCCCGCATCGATCACGATGTACCCGATCTTGCAATTCGCCCCGCTCAGGCGCCCCGACGAGAGCAGCCCCTCAATCTCAATGTCCAGCTGCGCAAGCGCACCGGAGCAGACAGTGACCAACAAGGCGATGGCGACAACAAACAGGCGGGCTCGGCGCAAGGCTTGCTCCTCGGCTTCGGGTTCGGCTTCTTTCACACGGACCATACCCGCCAGACGCGGCGCGGTCGCGGGATCATTGTGGTATCGGGGCACCGGCCCCGCCCGCTCCACCCATCGCCTCCCGCCCGATGCCCGCTACACTGCCCCCCGCAATAGAGCCCCCGAAACCCGGAAGATAGGCAACCCAAGACCAATGTCAGAAGCCAAGCCACAGATCACGTTCGAAGACTTCGCCAAGGTAGACCTCCGCGTCGCCCGCATCGTCGAAGCCGAGGCCCACCCCAACGCCGACCGCCTGCTCAAGCTCCAGCTCGACGACGGCTCGGGCGAGACCCGCCAGATCTGCGCCGGCATCAAGGGGTACTACGATCCCGCCGACCTCGTCGGCAAACAGATCGTCATCGTTGCCAATCTCGCCCTACGCAAAATCCGTGGCGAGGAATCCCGAGGCATGCTCCTCGCCGGCTCCGACGCCCCCAAGGATGGCTCCGAGGGCGAACGCAACGTCGTCCTGCTCTCCCCCATGAGCGAACTGCCCACCGGCTCCATCGTCAGCTAACCCCCCCACACCCTCGCGTGCTAAATCAGGGTGCCACGCCTTGGCCCGAAAGGCAAGGCGTGCTCTTATCAATTTTGGGGTGGCATGCTCACGCTTCAGCGCGAGCATGTCTTCTCTCCGTTCATCATCCCCGTGCCACTGACCCGTCCTCGGGTCAGTGCTCTCCCTCTTCTTCCCTCTGTTCTATCGCCTCGCGCACCGCGATCTCTTGGCGCACATGTTTCTCCGGCAGCCAGATCGAGATGCCGCCCGCCTCGATGCGCACCCGCCCCAGCGCCGCATCCTCGATCGTCATCACTTCCCCCCACGGGATCGAAATTGCTGGCGTGCCAAACGCGAATAGCGGGTGCAGCGACAGGTGCAGAAATTCATCGTCCGCCCGACACACAATCGCGTTGTTGTACTTGAGCCACCACCAGCGCATCGAGAGCGATGTCATTTTGTCCGACGGCGCACCACCTGCCGCCTTCGCTCCCGGGTACCGCTTCGCGAGCCGCCGCCACCCGGTGATGAGCGAAACAGGGAACATCACGACCGGCGCGATCACGAACGGCACCACCGCGACCCCTGCGGTCGCAAGCAGCCCGACCATCGGGCTGACCCGCACTGTGACGATGGTCCCGATGACAATCGATTCGATCAGGATGATCGTGAAGATCAGGATTGATAGGGTGCGCTGTGTCATCGCCTACTCGTTATTCGGGATCCGCCTCACAGGATATCGCGCAGGAATTTCCCCGTGAACGATGTCTTGTGCTTCGCCACCTGCTCGGGTGTGCCGTTCGCGACGACCATCCCGCCCTTGTCGCCACCCTCGGGCCCGAGATCGATGATCCAGTCCGCCCGCTTGATCACGTCCAGGTTGTGCTCGATCACCACAAGCGAGTTCCCCTGATCCGCTAATCGATCCAGAACCTCCGTCAGCTTGCGCACGTCCTCAAAATGCAGCCCCGTTGTCGGCTCATCCAGCACGTACAGCGTGTGCCCCGTCGAGCCCTTGCCCAGTTCCGTCGCGAGCTTCACGCGTTGCGCTTCGCCGCCCGACAGAGTTGTAGAGGGCTGCCCGAGTTTGATGTACCCGAGCCCGACATCCCGCAGACATTCGGCGAACCGCGCGATCTTCGGGTGGCTCTCGAAAAACCCGCACGCCTCCTCCACCGTCAGATCCAGCACCTGCGCGATTGTTTTCCCGCGGTAATCGATCTCCAGCGTCTCGCGGTTGTACCGCGCGCCCCGGCACACCTCGCACTCCACGAACACATCGGGCAGGAAGTGCATCTCGATCTTCTTCACACCCTGCCCCGTGCAAGCCTCGCACCGACCGCCCTTCACATTAAACGAGAACCGCCCCACCTGGTACCCGCGGATCCGCGATTCCTTTGTCGCCGCAAATACCTTCCGCACATCGTCGAATAGCCCGGTGTACGTCGCTGCATTCGAGCGCGGTGTCCTCCCGATCGGCGACTGGTCCACCTCGATAATCCTGTCGATGTGGTGCGCACCGTTGATGCGCGAGTGCGCGCCGGGCTTCACCCGCGTGCCCGTCACCGCTTTGCGCACCGCCGCGAGCAGGATGTCGTTCACGAGCGTGCTCTTGCCAGATCCGGACACACCCGTCACACAGACAATCCCGCCCACCGGGAACGCCGCGTCCACGTTCTTCAGGTTGTTCTCGCTCGCCCCCTTCACTGTCACAGCCTTCTTCGCGTCCAGCTTCCGGCGCGTGCCCGGGATCTCGATCCGCCTCTCGCCCGACAGGTACGACCCCGTCAGCGACTCGGGCACCGCGCACAACTCCGCGATCGTCCCCTGCGCAACAACCTCCCCGCCGTGCACACCCGGGCCCGGCCCGATGTCCACCACATGATCCGCCGCCGCGATCATGTCCGCGTCGTGCTCCACCACGATCACCGTATTGCCGATATCCGCGAGATGCCGCAGCGTCTCGATCAACCGGTGGTTGTCCCGCTGGTGCAGCCCGATGGTCGGCTCGTCGAGCACGTAGCACGCGCCGACCAGCCCCGAGCCCACCTGCGTCGCCAGGCGGATCCGCTGTGCCTCGCCACCCGAGAGTGTCGCCGTTTTGCGCGACAGACTCAGATACCCGAGCCCCACAGATTGCAGGAACCCCAGGCGTGCGCGCACCTCTTTGAGAATCGGTTCGGCGATCCGCCGGTGCTCCTTCGTGAGCACGACCGAATCCATCACCCGCAGCGCGTGCTCGATGTCGAGCCTCGTGAAATCCGAGATGTTGAACCGATGGGGCGACGGATCGAGCCCGTGGCGCCGCCTCGGCTCGATCGCTTCGTCCGCGAGCGCCTCGTCGGTGCGCATCATCACCGCGAGCGATTCGATCCGCAGGCGATCCCCCTCGCACGTCGGGCAGGGCGTCTGCGACATAAACGTAGACAGCCACTCCTTCACGCTGTCGTTCTCGGTCGAGCCCCACCAGGAAATAATATTGGGCAGCACGCCCTCGAACTTGCCCTTGTATTTTTTCTGATCGTCCTTCGTCAGCCCGTAGAGCAGGATCCGGCGCTGCTCCGCGCTCATCCGGTTCACCGGTGCGCTGTACGAAAACCCGACCATTTTGCAGTACCGCTTGAGCTTCCGGTTGAACCACGCCCGCACCGGCCCGTTCTTGTTCCACGCCGCGATCGCCCCGCTGCTCAGCGATTCCGATTCGTTCGGGATCACGAGCGACTCGTCGAACTCCATCAGGTTCCCCAGACCGTCGCATTGCCTGCACGCGCCGAACGGCGAGTTGAACGAAAAAATCCGCGGCTCAAGCTCCTCCAGCGCGCACTCCGGGTGCGCCGCGCACGCGTACTTCTCCGAGTACGTCGTCTCGCTCCAATCCTTGTCCTTCCCCTCGACCGCGATCACCACAGTCCCCTCCGCGATCCGCAGCGCCGTCTCCACCGACTCCGCGAGGCGCTGCCTCGACTCGGGTTTCACCACAACCCGGTCCACCACCGCCTCGATCGTGTGCTTCTCGTAGCGCCCGAGCCCGAGCGGGTTCTCCCCGCCCTCCTTCAGCGCATCATGCACGTCCACCACATCCCCGTTCACCCGCGCCCGCACAAACCCCTCGCGCTGCAGCCCCTCCAGCACCTCCTTGTGATGCCCCTTCTTCGCGCGCACCAGTGGTGCAAGCACCATCAGCCGCGTCCCGTCCCCCATCGACGCGACATGATCCGTGATCTGCGTCGGATCAGAAGACGAAATCTCTTCCCCGCACCGCGCCGTGACCCGCCCGCCCTTCTTCGTCTTCGTCTGGTGCCAGCACGTCGGCGTGCCGCACCGCGCGAACAACAGCCGCAGGTAGTCGTAGATCTCCGTGCTCGTCGCAACAGTCGAACGCGGGTTGTGCCCGCTCGACCGCTGCTCGATCGCGATCGTCGGCGGGAGCCCTTCAATGGACTCCACATCCGGCTTCTTCATCTGGTCGAGGAACTGCCGCGCATACGCCGACAGGCTCTCCATGTATTTCCGCTGCCCCTCCGCGAAGATCGTGTCGAACGCCAGCGAACTTTTGCCCGACCCGCTCAGCCCTGTGACCACCACCAGCTTGTCCCGCGGGATATCCACATCCAGCGATTTGAGGTTGTGCTCCTTCGCCCCGCGCACCCGAATCACACGCAACGCCCCCCCGACGGATGCCGCGATCTTCTTCGCGCTCACCTTCCGCAAAACCTTCTTTGTTGTTTTCTTGGCGACCTTCTTGCTCACCTTCTTATTCCGTGTGCGCGAAGGGGAGGGTGGGGGGGTGACGCGCTTCTTCTTGCTCACAACTCGTTTCGTCTTCCCTGGCACAGCCTGCTCTCTCCTCGTTCGCGCACCCCCCGCCGCAATCGCCATGATAGCGCACCGAGAGCCACTTGGGTAGGTGGTTGTTTGGGGTCCGCCTATCGTCTCCGGATCAGACACCAGGGCTGATCGTTCACCACCACCCGGTGCCGCATCCGCTGGGCGCGAAGCCCGCGCTCAGCGCACGCCCTGCGGATCCACTTCAGCGAGTGGTAGATCAATCCCCCCTCAGCAGATTCGTGCGATTTGCCGACCCACTCGTCCCCCCAGTAATCCCGACCCGCCAAGAGCCGCGTCGGGCGCCACGACGCCAGGAACACGCAATCGTCCGTCCCGTGCGCGACCACCGAATCGAGCATCTGCCCGATCTGACGCTTGCTCGCGTGCGACCAGATAGACCGCGCAATGAAATGCGTGAACCTCGTCGGCGCAAACGCCGAACAGTCGAACCGGTCGTTGTGGTCGAACCGCGGGTGTTTCAGCGCGTTCATCTCCGGCGTGAGGAACTCCGCGATCCCCTTCTCCACCATGTGCTCCATCGGCTCGAGCCCGCAGTAGTTGCCCGCATCAATGAGCGGGATGATCCACTTCCCCCCACGCAGGCACCCGCAGCCGAAATCGCACACCGTCGAGGTCGGGACGAGCCCGTAGTCCAACAACGCCGCGAGCTGCTCGCGACCCGCGCGATCGAAGTCCTGAGGCGGCCCGCCCAGGAATGCAGCATTGATCGGCTTGTCGTTCGTCGGGTCCGTCATCGGTGCACAGAGTATCGACCACCGCTCACACCGGCTTGCGGGATTGTTTCCCGCTCTTACCCGTGATCCCCGCTCGGCTGCGAGGCATCCCCGGCTTCTTCTTCCGGCTCAAGCCCACCACCTCGTCCAGCTCCGAGCGTTTCACGTGCCCGCCCTCGTCAAACAACCCCGGGTTGTCCCGCAGAGCCGCGAGCTGATCCCGGAGCGTCGCCGCCTTCTCAAACTCCAAAGACTGCGCCGCTTTCAGCATCTCCTCTTCCAGCATCTCGAGCAGCTCGTCCCGGGCAAACGACGGCTCCTGATCCGCGCAGTTCTGCGCGACCGCCTCCCGCGCGGTCTTGCGTGCCTTCAGCTCGTCTTGGATCCCCGTCCGCACCGCCTTCACGATCGATTCGGGTGTGATCCCGTTCGCGCTGTTGTACGCCTCCTGCTTCGCCCGCCTCCGCTCCGTCTCGTCGATCGCGGTCTGCATCGCGGGCGTCATCGTGTCCGCGTACAGGAACACCTTCCCGCCGACGTGCCGCGCCGCGCGCCCGATCGTCTGCACGAGCGATGTCGCCGAGCGCAGGAACCCGGTCTTGTCCGCGTCGAGGATGCACACGAGCGACACCTCGGGCAGGTCCAGCCCCTCGCGCAAGAGGTTCACGCCAACCAGCACGTCAAACTCCCCGAGCCGAAGATCCCGCAGGATCTCCACCCGCTCGAGCGTGTCGATCTCCGAGTGCAGATACCGCACCTTCACCCCGTTGTCCCCGAGGTACGTCGTCAGATCCTCGCACAACCGCTTCGTCAGCGCCGTCACCAGCACGCGCTCGCCCCGCCCCGCGCGCTCCTTGCACTGCGCTAACAAATGCGGCACCTGCTCCGCTGCCGAATGAATCTCCAACTCCGGATCGAGCAAGCCCGTCGGGCGGATAATCTGCTCGACGATCTCACCACCCGTTCGCTCCATCTCATACGCCGCGGGCGTCGCGCTCACATACACACACTGCGGCACAACCTCCTCAAACTCCTCGAACGTCAGCGGCCTGTTATCCAAGGCGCTGGGCAGGCGGAACCCGTGCTGCACCAGGGTCGTCTTCCGCGCTTTGTCCCCGTTGAACATCGCCCGCACCTGCGGGAGCGTCACGTGCGATTCATCGATAAACAGCGTCCACCCCGTCCCGCCGTGCATCTTCGCCGCAGGCCCGTGCTCGAAATAATCCAGCAGCGTGTACGGCTTCTCCCCCGGTGCCCGCCCGTCCAGATGCCGCGAATAATTCTCGATCCCCGAGCAATATCCCACCTCCTTGATCATCTCCATGTCGTACTTCGTGCGCGCAAGCAGCCGCTGCGCTTCGAGCAGCTTCCCCTCGCTCCGCAGGTGCATCACCTGCTTGTCCAGTTCCTCCTTGATCGACGCCACCGCCTCATCAAGCGACCCCTCCTCGGTCACGTAGTGCACCGCCGGGAACACGAAGAACATGCTCTCCTCAGCAAGAATCTCGCCCGTCAGCGGATCGATAAGCGAGATCCGTTCGATCTCATCGCCGAACAGCTCAACACGAACCGCGAACTGCTCGTACGCCGGGTACACATCGATCGTGTCCCCGCGCACCCGGTACTGCCCGCGCGCAAACTCCACCTCGTTCCGCTGGTACTGCATCTCCGCCAGCGCGAGCAGAAATTCGTGCCGGTCAAGCTCCCGCCCCTTGGCGAGCGTGAATACCCGATCCTGATACGCCGTGGGCGAGCCCAGCCCGAAGATCGAGGACACCGAAGCAACAACAATCGTGTCCTTCCGCGTGAGCAGGTTGCTTGTCGCCGCGAGCCGCAGCCGGTCCAGATCGTCGTTCCGCGAGGCGTCCTTCTCGATGTAGATATCCCGCTGCGGGATATACGCCTCGGGCTGGTAATAGTCGTAGTACGAAACAAAGAAGCTCACCGCGTTGTGCGGGAACAGATCCTTCATCTCCTCGTACAGCTGCGCCGCGAGTGTTTTGTTGTGCGACAGGATCAACGCCGGGCGCTGCAACTCCGCGATCACGTGCGCCATCGTGAACGTCTTGCCTGTCCCCGTCGCGCCCAGCAGATTCACCGCCCGATCCCCCGCGCGCAGCTTCTGAGCCATCGCCCGGATCGCCGCGGGCTGGTCCCCCTTGGGCGTGAGCGGGGAAACAATCTCAAATGCTTTGTCTGTCTTCAGCACGCCGCGATTCTACGTGCCACATTTCCCTGTGCCACTGACCTCCCCGAAGGGAAGGTCAGTGCTCTTCTCCCTACATCTTCCGTGTGGCATATCCACGCTGCAGCGCCGGGTGCCACTGGCGGCTTGTCCGCCAGTGCCAGATCCCTGCTGCCTTTGGTCCCCCCGCCTATCATCCCCTCCCCATGCCATTCCTCGAAAACCTTATCGAAGTCTTCCTCGACGCCGCACCCTGGCTCGTCATCGGGCTCGCCGCCGCTGGCATCGTCCGCGCCCTCGTCCCCGACGCCCTTGTCGCCCGCCTGTTGGGTGGACGCGGCCCCAAACGCTCCCTCCTCGCCGCCCTCATCGGCACACCCCTCCCCCTCTGTTCCTGCTCCGTGCTCCCCGTCGCCGTCGGGCTCCGCAGACAGGGCGCAGGCAAGGGACCAACCGCGAGCTTCCTGATCTCCACTCCGGAAAACGGCGCCGATTCCATCGCCCTGTCCTACGCCCTGCTGGGCCCGGTCATGGCAATCGCCCGTCCCGCCGCCGCGATCATTACCGCCCTCACCGCCGGGCTGCTTGTCGATGCCGTCGAAAAAGACGATCCCCCCGCGCCCGCCCCCGAGCCGAGCGATCCCGAACCCGATCCATCCTGTTGCTCGCACACCCCCCCACACCCCGCACCATCCATCCCCCTCATCGCCCGCCTCGTCGATTCGCAGCGCTACGCCTTCACCAGCCTCCTCTCCACGATCATGGGGTGGCTCTTCCTCGGGCTCGTCGTCGCCGCCGCGATCAACACATTCGTCTCGCACGACGCCCTCGCCCAATGGGGACAGGGCGCCACCGGCATGCTCGTCATGCTCGTCGTGGGAGTCCCCGTCTACATCTGCGCCACCGCCAGCACCCCCGTCGCCGCCGCGCTCATCACCGCGGGCGTCTCACCCGGCGCAGCGCTCGTCTTCCTCCTCGCCGGACCCGCGACAAACCTCGGCTCCCTCGCCATCGTCCGCAAGGAGATCGGCTCCAAAGGGCTCGTCGCCTACCTCGCCTCGATCGCATTCTGCTCCCTCGCCGCCGGCTTCGCGCTCGACGCACTCGCCGGCGCAATGCAATGGGACATGGTCACCCAGGCAGCGCACGCCCACCACATCATCCCCCTCGAACTCCAGTGGGCCGCCCTCGCCATCCTCGCGATCTGCGCCGGCGCAGCACTCGGCGAAAAACTTCGCGCACGATTCGTCAAGCCCGACGCTCAACCTGCGGGATGCGGGTGCGCACCAAAGCCAGACAAACCCTCCTGCGGCTGCCACTGACTCCGCGGGTGCCGTGGTATACGTCGCAGGCGTAAACCACGATCTCTCAACGGGTGCTCTTTCTTCTACCCCTCTCTCCTGTCGAGGACACGCCGAAGGCGTGCCGCAGATCCGCCGAAGGCGGGATGCCCGGTATCTCTCTTACCCCCGCGCCGTCGAGAGCAGCTCGCGCGTCCCCGTGCGCACCACCCCCCGCACCGCTGGCAGCGCAAACAGCAGGCTCATCGCCACTAGCGCAACCCACCCCAGCGCGATCGCCCCGAAATCGGGCCGCAGCTGCAACTCCAACCCCGCGAGCAGCTTGTTCAGGCGTAACCCCGCCCACGCGCCCTGCACCCCCATCGCCGTGCCCAGTATCGATGCGCCGAGCGCAACAACGACCACCTCACCGAGAATCAGCCGACCCACCATCCCCCGCTCCGCGCCGATCGCACGGATCACGCCAAACTCATACCTTCGCGCATCGATCCCCGCCGCGACGATATTCGCCACACCAAGACACCCGATCCCCATCGCGAATAGCGCAACGATCGTCGCGATCCACATCGTCGAGCGCGCGATCTCCAGAATCCCGTCAAGAATCTCTCGACCCGATCCCACCGCTGCGGGCGTGTTCCCCATCGCCGCCCGGAGCCCCGCCGTCGCGGCCTCGTCACTCACCGAATCATCGACCGACACCTGCACCATATCGATCGTCTCGACCCCGAACACCCGCTCCAGATCCGCGCGCGTCCCGAACACCGAGTGTACCGCCTGATTCGCGTACTCCTTGCCGATGTCGAAATACTTGTTCACGATGTCCAGCCCCGGCGAACTCACAACACCGACGATCTCGAATGACACCGCCTCCCCGCGTGCGCTCGTCGTATACGTATCCCCGACGTGGTACCCCGCCGCGACCGTGAACTCCTTCGCCACAAGGATCGCCCCGCCCTGTGCGAGCTGCGCCGCCGCCGTCTCCTGATCGCCCTCAATCCAGTGCAGGTTCACCATCCGGAACAGCGCATCAGGCTCGAACGCTACAAATGTCGTCCCGATCTGGCGGTTAAACGCCTTCACCCCGAACGAATCATCCTCGATCCGGTGCAGCGTGATCGCGCATGTACCTGTCACAAAGTCCAGCCCGTCGATCCGCGCCCGCGCACCCTCGTCGATCCCCGACCACCCCCGCACAAACGCCTGCGGGAACTCGAGCGACCCGAGCCAGTCCCGCGTCACCGCGCGCCCGTTCGTCCACACCGCCGTCAGCATCGCAAGCCCGACCATCAACGCACCAGCCGTAAATCCAAACCGCATCGGCGTCGCCCGCACCGATGCTCCGAGCAGCCCCCGCGGCAACCCCAGCACCCACGACAACAACCCGCCCACCACCAGATGCACCCCCAGCACCACCGCCGCGCCGATCAGGAAATATCCGATAAACATCGCTGGCATGCCCACCGTCACATACGACCAGAACAACACCTGCCCGTCCTGCGCCGTCCCCACAACCGCGAGCTGCACAAGAAGCCCCACAAACCCGAGCGCCGTGAGCGCGAGCAACGCCGCGCGCCTCGGGTGCTGCGCCCGTGCCGCGAGCGATTCGAGAGGTGAAGTCCGCGCCGCGCTCACCGCGGGCCAAACCGCACCGATCAACCCCGCTGCCACCGACCCCGCCGCCGCGATCATCAGCCCGCTCCCCGAGAGCACCAGTCCCGCCGGCAGCCGATCAGGGAAGACCACGCTCATTAGCCACCCCAGCAGCACACCCAAAGGCACGCCCACCACCGCACCACCAACCCCGACAGCCCCGCCCACCACCAGCTGCGCTAGTGCGATCGTCCGCCGATCCGAGCCGACACACCGCATAATCGCCAACTCCCGCCGCCGTTCGAGCATGTTCGTCGTGAGCCCCGTCAGCACGATGAACCCCGCCGCGATATAGGCAAGCACCGACACCAGCAGGAAGAAAAACCGATTCGCCCGCATCGCGCCCGCGATCCCGCTGGTGATCTTCGTCGTCTGGTCCGCGCTGAGCGATTCGGGCAAGAGCGCCCCAAGCCGCGCGGCAACCGCGTCCGCATCCCGTTCGTCTTCTAACGCCAGCAGGATCTCAGACAGCTTCCCCGTGTACCCGCTCGCCTCCGCGAGCGTATCGAGATGGAGCGTCGCCTCCGGGCGCGCGACCATCTGCATCGCGCTGCTCCCCGCGATCCCGCTCACCGTCACGCTCATCGCCTCGCCCCAGCGCACAACACCAAGCTCGTCCCCGATCGTTACCCCGAGCCGCTCCGCCGTCGCGCCGTCGAGCACGATGTCCCCCGCACCCCGCACCACATCCCCCTCACGCACCCGCCCCGCCACCAGCGCGTACTCGCTCGCCGGCAGGATGCCCAACCCCACCACCGTCGCGCTCGCGCCGCTCTCCCGGTTCTCAAGGCTCAGCGGCGCCCGCAACCGGGGCGACGCCGCCCGCACCCCGGGATCCGCCGTCGCGATCTCCAATACGTCGATCCCGAACCGCTTCTCCCCGATATCGCTGATCCGGATGTCTGCCGCCCCGAGCGACGCCGTCACACGCTGCGCCATCCCCGCTGTGAGCGAGTGCATCGCGCAGGACACTGCCGCGACGAGCGTCGTCGCCAGCGCCACCGCGCTCACCAGCAGCACCGTCCGGGTCCTACGCCCCGACAGCGCGTTGATACTCAGCAGCCACACCGCTCTCATCAAGCGACTCCGTTGCAAACGACCCGGTGCACACACCGTCCTGCACCGCAAAAACGCGCGAGCAGTGCGTCGCCGCAGCTGGCTCGTGCGTCACCATCACCACGCTCATCCCCCGCTCCCGCGAAAGCTCCGCAAGCAACCCCCACAGCGCCCGCGACGAATCCGAATCCAGATTCCCCGTCGGCTCGTCCGCCAATATCACCCGCGGCTCAAACAACATCGCCCGCGCGATCGCCACCCGCTGCTGCTCGCCACCGCTCATCGCGTCCGGGCGGTGGGCAGCGCGATCATCCACACCAAGCCGCTCGAGCAACCCGCTCGCACGCGACCGCAACCACGCGCCGTCCCGCTTCGCCAGCACGCCCGGTAGTTCCACATTCTGCAGCGCCGTCATCGTCGGGATCAGATTGAACTGCTGGAACACGATCCCCACGTCCTCCCGCCGGAACATCGTCAGCTCGCGCTCGCTCAGCGTGTCGATCCGCTTGCCCGCGACATGGATCTCCCCACCGTCCGGACGATCGAGCCCCGCCAGCAGGTGCAGCAATGTCGTTTTGCCCGACCCGCTCGGGCCCATGATCGCAAAGAAGCCCGCCTCGTCGATCTCCAGATCCAACCCGCGCAGCGCGCGCACCGCCCCATCACCCTGCCCGTATGTCTTGTGGACTCCCATGGCCCGGATCATGTCGTCAACGCATTCATAGGTATCGTCCCCCCCGCGCCGCTCAAGCGCTACAGCGGGTACTTCTCGTCGTACGCCCCGCCATCCATCAGCCCGTCCAGCGCCGATGTCTCCGAGGGCTTGATCTTCACCAGCCACCCCGCCCCGTATGGATCCGAGTTCAACAGCGACGGCTGATCCGCCAGCGCATCGTTCACTTCCGCGATCTCGCCGGGCACCGCCGAATACACATCACTCGTCGCTTTCACCGACTCGACCTCGCCCAGAGAGTCTCCGGGGGTGATTTGGGTTCCCGCACCCTGCATTTCAACGAACGTGATATCCGTCAGCTCCGCGACCGCAAAGGGCGTCAGCCCGAGCACGATGAGACCGCCCTCGCTCTTGTGCCATTCATGGGTCTCAGCGTATTTCCGATCTGTTGGTGCATTCGACATGGGGCGGGATTGTACTCGCACCCCGGTTTCCGAGCGCTCAGGGCAGATTCACCGGGAATCGTGCCCCCAAAATGTGAAAATAGGTTGCTTTGACTCCCTAACAGTCTGATAATCCACAGCTTGGGAGCACCCATCGCTTCCCAATCCCAAACAAGTCTTTCTCCCCTCCAGACGGCCCGGCCTTGTGCCGGCCGTCTTTTTTTCGCGCACGCCGCAAACCCGCCAGTATTCCAATTCACACGCGATCCGACCCATTAGCCGATATGGGGGGCACACGCCGATCGCAGGCGCACACAGCCGCCGCGCCGGGCATCGGACAGGTACATCGCGAGGCGGGTACAGTGATGCCCACTCATCAAGGGACAACAGTCGATGCTGCAAACGCTCTCCGCCAAATCGCTCGCAGGAAAGATGGGCAAGAGCAAGACCGCTATCACTCTCTTTGATGTCCCCGCGATCGCCCAGAGCGAGGTGGGGTTCCAGGGCATCAACATCCAAACATCCTTCCTCAAGGGCTGGGACGTCAAGGATATTGACCGCCTCCGGGATGTTGCCGACAAAGCCGCCTGCCCCTGCCTCCTGCTCATCGAGGAAGGCAACCATCCCCTGGGCTCCACCAACGCAGAGAACACCGAACAATCACTTGATCGCATCGACCGCGTCCTCCGCGTCGCCTCCAGACTCGGGTGCTCCTCCGTTTCCTTCCGCGTGACCGGCACCGGCGCAGGCTGCGCCGATCGCGCCGCCGAACACCTCAAAACAATCATCGCCCGCGCAGAGCGTATGGAGATCAACGTCCTCATCGCTCCAGATAAAAATATGTGCTCCACTCCAGAAGCGCTCACAGACCTCATCCGCAAGGTCGGCGGCTTCCGTATCGGCGCATTCCCGGACTTCCAGACCGCCTGTGATTCCGATGACCCCGCCTCATACCTCCGATCCCTCACGCCATATGCCTCCGTCGTCTGTGCCTGCTTCCAGGACTTCACCGACGCCGGCAAGCACACCGCCTACGACATCGATGCCTGCCTGGACGCAATCATGAGTGTTGGATTCGAGGGATCGCTCTCCTTCGAGTATCGTGGAAAGAAAGACCCGATCCCGAGCCTCTCCGCGATGCGCAATCTCGTCGAGGCACGGGTCGAAGCAAGCCAGAAGAAATGACGAGAACAACAAACCGGGAATCGGTCGTGATCGAGCTTGGGAAGTCCTCAGAAGACAGCGCCGATCACCGCTCAAGCGCCAAGCCGGCGCCCGAGCTACTCGTCACCATCGACGGCCCCGCCGGCACCGGCAAATCCACCGTCGCCCGTGAACTCGCCCACAAACTCGGTGTGGATTTCCTCGACACCGGCGCCATGTACCGCGCCGCAACCGCCCTCGCTATAGACGCATCCATCCCGAGAGATGACGAAGCAGCAATCGTCAAACTCGTCGAGAGCGCAGACCTCCGATTCGACTGGGGGGCCGACCCACCAGACCTCCGCGCGTTCGCCAAGTCCGTCATGCACCGCCTCCGCGACACCGATGTCACCGCGGAGGTCTCACCCGTCTCCGCGCTGCCGGGCGTCCGCGAGATCCTTGTTCATATCCAACGCCGCATCGGCTCCGAGCACTCCCGCCTCGTCTCCGAAGGGCGCGATCAGGGATCCGTCGTCTTCCCGGACGCAGATGTCAAAATCTATCTGGACGCATCACCCCGCGTCCGCGCCCAGCGCCGCGCCGCTCAACTCCTCCGCGAAGGCAAAGGGGATGCCGCCGACGTAGATATCAACCAGATCGAAGCCGAGATCACCGAACGCGACCAGCGCGACCGCTCCCGCTCCGTCGGCCCGCTCGTTTGCCCCAAAGACGCCATCCGCTTCGATACCTCCGACCTCCCGCAAAGCGAGGTCGTCGAAGGGCTGCTCGAAATCGTCGTCAGCGCCCTCCGCGCCAAAGACCCCACCGGGAAGAAGCAGGGGTGAGCGACGCCGCGCCCCCCCGCGCACTCGCGCACAAACGCCCGTTCTACTCGCGCGCCATGTACACCACCGGGCAATGTATCGCCCTCGTTCTCGCGACGGTCTGCTTCCGATTCCGACGCTTCGGCGCGAAAAACATCCCCGCCCGCGGCGCCTGCGTCATCGTCGCCAACCACCAGTCGCATATGGACCCCCCCGTCATCGGCGCCGGCATCTGGAACCGCCAGCTCGTCTTTGTCGCCCGCGCCGGGCTCTTCAAAAACCCGATCTTCGGCTGGGCAATCCGCTCGGTAAACGCCATCCCAATCGAAGAAGGCGCCCGCGCAGAGATCGCCACCATCAAGAAATTCATCGGCCGCCTCCGCACGGGTGAGGTTGTCCTGGTGTTCCCAGAGGGCACACGCACAACAGATGGCTCCGTCGGCGAATTCAAAGCAGGCGCAGCGCTCCTGATCAAACGCGCCCGCTGCCCCGTCGTGCCCTGCGCCATCGAGGGCGCATATCTCGCATTCCCCAGAGGACAACACCTCCCCAATCTTTTCGGCAACCGCGTCGCCGTCGCGTACGGCCAACCCATCGACCCCGAAGAACTCCTCGCCGACGGCCCAGAAGCCGCCATGCAGCGCCTGCGAACCGAAGTCGAATCGCTGCGTCAAAGCCTCAGAGCGCGCATGTCGGGTACCACACCTTGAACCGAAGGGGCAAGGCGCAGGGTGCCACTGGCGGCTTGCCCGCCAGTGTCCAGCCTACTCAAACAAACATGACGCTCAGTATCGCACGAATACAACGCGTTTCCACCGCCCGCCGCTTCTTCGTCAGAAAAATGCCATGCGTAGCATGGCTGGAAAATAAAATGTCTTCGGGGGGTGCGGGGGATTCTTCCCTCGCATCGCATACAACGAATACATTGCCGTTCTTGAAGTATCCCGGAGCCTCGTCATGCATTACCGCCGTGTAGTACCCCTTATTGCTCTCCTCCTCGCCGCCCTCATCCTCCCCGCCATGCGCCAGGATGTCACCCTCGACGAACTCGACCTCCGCACCATCAACAACAAAACCCACATCGCGCAGCTCGAACTCGAACTCGCAGCCCTCCGCGCCGAACTCAAAGACCTCCGCGAGAACTGCTGCGCCGATACTCCCCCCGTGCCGGAAGCTTCCAAAGTCCACAGCCCCGCTTCCATCCCGGCACACAACAATGGCGTGTACTACTTCCGCCTCACGGCAATCACCGAGTTGGAAAAGATCGCTTCATTACTCGAACAGGCAGTCGCTCTGGAAGAGACCGCCCAAGAGTACCGAGAGCAGGCAACGAAGCGGCAAAGCTTAGGCGGTAAAAAACTAAGTCAAACCGAAATCCGACAACTCCATAGAGACGCGTCAGATTACGACGCAGATGCCAAAAAACTCCGCCGCGAATACAACAACCCCGGCTTCGCACTCGCCGGCTTCGATGCCGATGGCAGAGATGTCACCTGCAACGTCACCGGCCCGGACATGCGCGCCGCCGCAAAGATCCCGCACAACAGCATCGTCATGGCACGCGGCGATGTCATCGAAAACACCGACGACAGACTCACACTAAACAGCGCCCGTGTCGGCCGAGTCCGAGAGTAGACCGATCCCCGATGCCTCTTCCCTCCCTCCCCCTCTGGGGGAGGTCGAAGATCCGCCGGAGGCGGGATGTCATCACTGTCTGCAGTGATGACAGGAGAGGGCTCCCCAATCTACTCCTTTTTCTTGCCCCCTCTCCCCACCGAAAGAGTATTGGGGTGGGGGGGCATCTTCCTGATGCCTATTGCCTAATGCCCGGTGCCTTCTTCTCACACCCCCACAGCCCCCGCGTCCCGATCGCTCAGCATCCCGCCATCGCTCCGCTCGCGCACCGTCCCGTCGCGCTTCCAACTCCGCTCGCACCGCGCCTCGCCCCGCAGATCCTGCACTTCAACATCCGCGCCGCCGAGC
Organism: Phycisphaerales bacterium; assembly: GCA_029260435.1. Lineage (GTDB taxonomy): Bacteria > Planctomycetota > Phycisphaerae > Phycisphaerales > UBA1924 > OFTM74. Next base: position 38,171 of record JAJDDG010000005.1, read on the forward strand.
GTCACCCGCGAGACCCCCATCAGATCCGCGAGATCAACAGCGTCAAACACCGCGAGCACACCTTCCGGGTCAGGCATCGCAATCCCCGCATCGAGCGGGTTATCCAGTTCGCCCTTCGCGCGAACATCCTCCAGCGCCTTGAGCGCCGCGTCCCGCGCATCGATCGCTTTCGACCAGTTCTCGTTGCACGGCGCGCCGAAGCTGTCAACAAATGTCATCCGGTGGACGCACACATCCTCGCCCTTCCGCAGCGCGCGCGCCGCCTCGTCCGCCGTATGCGGCAGCACCACCGCGAGCAACCGCGTGATCCCATCGGTCAGATCCCAAAGCGTGCTCTGTGTCAGCCGCCGCCGCGCCGAATCAATCCGGTCGCAGTACAGCCGGTCTTTCACCGCCGCGAGGTATACCGCGCTCAGCGTGTCGTTGCAGAAGTTATAGAGCAGCTCTGTCGCGCCGCGGAAGTTATACGCGCCGTACGCTTCCCGCACCGCGCTGTTCATCTTGTCAAACTCCCCAAGCACCCACGCATCAATACTCTCCGCCGGGTAATCCCGCATCGCAACGCACATCCCCTCGCCGCTCGTGCAATCTTTGCCGGGGGTTGGTGGGGGGGGTGAAGGTGTGAAATCATCCAGATTGCTCAGCATGAACCGGATCGTGTTCCGCACCTTCCGGTACGCTTCCCCCGCCGTCCTGAAGAAATCGTGATCGCTCTTGATGTCCCCCTCATACGAGATCGTCGCGAGCCACCATCGGCACACATCCGCGCCAAACTCCTTCACCAGATCTTCAACATCGAGCGTGTTCCCCAGGCTTTTGCTCATCTTCTGCCCGTTCTTGTCCACCATGAATCCGTGCGTCAGCACCGTCTTAAACGGCGCGACCCCCGTCGCGCCCAACGCCGGCAGCAGCGAAAGCTGGAACCAACCCCGGTGCTGGTCAGACCCCTCTAAATACAGATCGATCGGGTAGTCCCTGCCCCCCGAGCGCTCCCGCATCACCGCGTTCCAGCTCGACCCGCTCTCGAACCAAACATCAAAGATGTCGTGCCCCGTGCGCATCGTCGCGCGATCAAACCCCTCCGGCGCATCGCCCCAGTCGTAGTGCTTGAGCAGATCCGCGGGCTCCATCGTGAACCACGCATCCGAACCTTCTTCTCTAAATAGCTTCGCGATCGCGCGCACACTCGCCGCCGTCAGCAGCACCTTCCCCTCCCCGTCATAAAACGCCGGGATCGGTAGGCCCCAACTCCGCTGCCGCGAGATGCACCAGTCCGGGCGCGATTCCAGCATCCCCCGCATCCGGTTGCGACCCCAATCGGGTACAAACCGCACACCCTCCGCCGTTGCGCTCAGCGCCATCTCCCGCAGCGAGTCGCTCCGCCCCACCGCCTTGTCATCAACAGTGATAAACCACTGCTCCGTCGCGCGGAAGATTACCGGAGTCTTCCCGCGCCAGTCGTGCGGGTACGAGTGCATGAACTTGTGCGAATAAAACAGATGCCCGCTCGTGCGCAGATCTTCCGTCACCTTCTCGTTCGCGTCCCACACGCTCATCCCCGTATACTTCTCAGGAACAGTCCCGTCGTACGTCCCGTCCCCGTTCACCGGGCAATAGATAGGCAGCTTCTCGCGCACACCGGTGATGTAGTCATCGCTGCCGTGCCCCGGCGCGGTATGCACCAGCCCCGTCCCATCCTCAAGCGTCACATACTCCGCCGCGATCACCCGGTAGCACCGCCCTTCCTCCGCGTGCCGCACCGCGACCTTGGGCAGCTCCGCGAGCGCCGGCGCCGCGTCCCGCATCGGGTGCTTGTACCGCAGCTCAAGAAGAGCCTCGCCCTTCGCCTTCGCGATGATCTCCACCTCTTCCGCGCCCGCCTGCTTCGTCACCTTCTCCAGCAGCCCCTCCGCGAGCACCGTGTAGTTCCCGTCCACCCGCGCGAGCACATACTCAAACCGTGGGTGTACCGCGATCCCAAGGTTCGCCGCGAGCGTCCATGGCGTCGTCGTCCAGATCATGAAGCAGGGCGTCTGATCAGGACGCGCCTCGCCGGTTAACCCAAACGCGTCGTACACCGCCCCCGCGTCCGCCGCCTCGAAATCCACGTACACCGAGATATCCTCCCGGTCGTAGTACTCCAGCTCCGCGTCAGCAAGCGCCGTCTCGTTCGCGATCGACCAGTGCACACTCTTGAGCTGCCGGTACACCACCCCCCGTTCCACCAGCTCCGCGAACACCTCGACAACCGCGCCCTCGTACGAAGGCACCATCGTCAGATACGGATTGTCGTAGTCCGCGAGCGTCATCAGCCGCTCCATCTGCACCCGCTGCACCTTGATGAACTTCTCCGCGTACTTCTTGCACTCCCGCCGCACCGCCATCCGCCGCGCACCCTCCTCCAGCCCCTGCAATTTCGCGAGCTTCCCGCTCTCGCTCAATTCCTGCATCACCTTGTGCTCGATCGGCAAGCCATGACAATCCCAACCCGGCACGTACTCGCAGCTCATCCCCTCCATCACCTTGCTGCGCACAACGAAATCCTTCAGACACTTGTTCAGCATGTGCCCGAGGTGGATCGACCCGTTCGCATAAGGCGGCCCATCGTGGAACACAAACCGCCCCCCCGCGAAATCCGTACCCGCCCGCTCCTCTTTCAGCGCGTCGTACAACTTCCCCTTCGACCACCGCTTGAGCGACGCCGGCTCGTTCTGCACCAGGTTCGCCTTCATCGGGAACGAAGTCTTGGGCAGATTGAGAGTCTTCTTGTAGGAAGGCTTCTTGTTTTCAGCAGCGCTCTGGCTCATCGCTCTAGCTCACAGATCTTGTGGTGTGTTCATGTCTGGGGTCGTGAATGAAGGGAGTTGTGGGTATCAGGGGGAGGCGGAACAGCATACCTCCACCTCTCATTCCTTCCTCCTCAGGTGCCACGACCTTGGCCCGGAGGGCAAGGCGTGCTTCTCATCTCTTTCGTGCCACTGACCTGTCTTCAGGTCAGTGCTTTTGGTCTCTCCTCTTCCTGATGCCTGATCCCCGGTGCCTGGTGCCTTCTTCTTCTTCTTCCATAAAAAAACGCGGCCCCGGGGGAGCCGCGTCATCAACTGTTCAGATGATCAAGCCGCCGGGGATTACTCCGCGATGTGCTCGAAAATAGACTGCGACCGCAACACCAGCCCGCCCTGGGCCAGCAGGTGGTAGCTCTGGGCATGAACTTCACGCCGAAAACGCTGGATATCAAGGATCGATGCGCACCGCCCATCCTCGTCCTCCCACTCGTGGATCAGCGCATCGTTGTCCCGCCCAAACTCCAGAAGCTCGTCGTACGTGTCCCCGTACAGGGTCTCGGGAAGCTGCTCCGTCTGAACGGTGCAGACATATTTGATCTTCTCGCCGAACGCCTGCTCGTGATCACGCTCGCCCGCGCACGGCACCGCAGCCACGATCCCGCGATCCGGGATCCCGTCTTCCTGAGCCGAGACCAGTTCCGTGGCGCACAGCCCGTCGTACTGCAGACGCATCAGGTGCATCCCGGGCATCACCCATGCTTCAAACTCGTAATCGGCGTGCTGGATCCAACGACGATCTTTCACCTGAAACAGCTCGGGATGAAGGGCTCGTCGGTACAAGATAAGACGGTAAGCCTGGAGGCTGGTTGACTTGACTGGGGCGCTCATGAATCGTCCTTAATACGGTTCGCAGTGGAGGAGAAACGACCTATTCCGTGTCGTCGCGGGTGGTCAGTGTAGGCAGCGAATCACCGCTTTCAAGAGAGAACCTGTGAACTCACGTACGGTTTCGTGAACTTCTTAGTTCAATGAAAAAGAGGCAGATTTTGCGCCCGGGCGAGTGGGCGACCACAACCACTAGTGTAATACACAACATCTGGAGGTCCAGCTTTTATCGGCCCGATTCGTTCTATCCAGTGTGGACCCGTAAACCAACAAATCTCCAGAAACGTTTGGCATATGTACGGTCTTTGCCACGCACACAGCGCGATGCCGTCCTCACCGCCGCCCTCAATCATGCCCATCCCGACGAGCGCGATGCCATCGCCCTCGAAGCCCTCGCCGCATCTGCCCACCCGCTCAGCAAGTCCCTCGTCGGCACCGTCCTCGCCCACTGGGATGTCCTCTCCCTCACCGTCCGCCGCCGAGCCCTCGAATCCGTCTCGGGCTCACTCCCCGATGTCTTTCGCCGTCTCAGGTTGTCCCAGGACCCCGCCGAACGCCGCGCCGCCGTTGTCCTCGCCGTCGCCTGTCTCGCCGATGCCCTCCAGCGCGACGCTGACCGCGAAGCACCCCTCCCGCCAGCCTTGGACGAAGCCGCACTCCGCGACCCCGAACTCGCCGCCGAGCTCGACGCCGTTCTCGCCGAAGCCGCCCGCCGTCTCGATGACCACCCCACCCGCCGCGAGCGAGACGCCGCGCCGGACCCCGTCCTCTCGATCATCGTCCGCGTCGCGCACGCGCCGGGTCCCAACCTCCGAAAGTGGCTCAACACTCCAACCGAAGGGCACATGCCCCTCCGCGCAATCGCCAAAGCACTCCCCCGCGCTGAGCAGCTCGACCGCGCCGTCGCATGGCTCGCCGTCAAAGCGCTCCGCCCCGTCGCGATCGCAGCCCTCGAAACCGACCCCGCCGACGGCGCCCGCCGACTCGCCCGCAGCGCGCACCTGCTTACTGCCAACGCGCGCACCAAAGCGCTCCGCCGCCTCCGCGACCCCGCAATGATGCTCCCCGCCAACGCTGCGCTGGATGCAATGCCAACCACCGAGCGCCTCGGCGCGATCCGCCTCCTCGGGCTGCTGGATATCAAACCCGAGCACCGCCTCGCGTACTGCGCCCGCCGCCTCACCGACCCCGCTCCCGAGGTCCGCCTTGCAGCGCTCGCCGCGCTCGCCGCCCAGCGCCCCTCCCCAGAGCTGGACAGCGCCCTGCTGGATTTCGCGTTCGATGAACACCCCCGCGTCGCGGCCCGCGCCGCAGGGTGCCTCGCCGGTGCAAACTCCTACAACCGCCGCGTTACGCTCATCCCCGCGTTCGAAAACCTCGCCCGCTCGCCCCACAGCGCCGTCCGCACCATCGCCGCAGCCGCGCTCCGCGCCACCGACCCGCGGGCCGACCTCGATGCAACAGACCGCTTCGCCTGCCCCGTCGCCGCACGGCGCGCCCTCAAGCTCGACCCCGACGGGCTCACCCAGCAAATTGGCGATCGCACAACAAGCGAAGAGCCCGGACAGCGCAGCAGAGCCTTCCTGCTCGCAGACCGCCTCGCGCTGCTCGAGCACGTCGAAGCCGCACTCATCGACGCAGTGAAAAACGCCAACACCGCGCTCGCCGCGACCGCCGTCCGCCTGCTCGCCAAGCTCCCCGGCCCGGGTCCAGCGAGCGTCCTCCGTCTCGCGCTCGCGCACAAAGACGCCCGCGTCCGCGCAAACGCTGTCGAGGGGATCGCCATCAACCAACCCGCCGACCCGAAACTCGAAGTGCTCATCGCAGACCCAATCCCCCGCATCCGCGGCAACGCCCTGCGCCATGTCCTGCGCCGCGCACCGAAGAACCCACCCGCGTGCGCCGAACTCTCCCGCATGCTCGAAGACGCCCGCGCGCCGCACCGACTCACCGCACTCTGGGTCGCCGAACGCCTCGGGCACACACCCTCCGCCCGCCGAGTCGCCGAGATCGCCGCCAGCGATCCAGACGCCGCCGTCCACCGCCGTGCCGTGCGCTGCGCCCGCCGACTGCTCGCCGAGATGCGCAGCGCCAAACCAACCGCCTCGATCGTCACCCAAGCCGCCGACGCCGCTCCCTCCCGCTGCGCCTAGGAATCCACATGCAGATCCTCTCGATCACAACAAACATCCTCTCGCCACTGCTCGCCGTGGACACCGTCTGGCTCGAAGCCGCGCCCATCGAAGAGACAGCATCAGCCGTTCACGGGAGCGGAGGGATGGTAGATGGAGTGGGGGGGTGGGGAGTGTTGATCGCCGCGCTCTTCGTGCTGCTCGCCTGCCTCCTCGCTACCCGCTACCTGATCCACCGTTCGCGCACCACCGATCTCCAGGCAGCCTTCTCCCGCCTCGCCAGGCGCATGATGCTGCCCCGTCGCGCCCGAAAATCAATCCTCGCCCTGAGCGAATCCTCGGGCATCCCCGCCGCCGCCATGCTCATCTCCCGAGGCGCATTCACCGCCGCCCTCGCAACCGCCGATACAGACCAGACCAAAGAACCCCGCGCACGCGCACCGCGCATCATGCTGGGGCTCTTCGCAGAACTCACCCCGCCGCCCCGATCCGGGGGAGCGTGGGGCACCCTCATCAACCGCTTCTCAACCCGCACCTGAGCCAACACATGCAAGACCCATCCGAAAGACGCGAGCACCGCCGACTGCCCTACAACCGCGAGGTCAAGTTCGCCTGGCTCCACGACGGCTGCATCGCGTGGCCCGCCCGCCGCATCATCGCCGAAGACATCTCCAAGGGCGGCATCCGCCTGCGAGGCGAGATCATCCCCGAGGGCGCAACCTCCGCGGTCATCGAACTCAAACGCGCCGACGGCACCCGCGCCGTCATGGGTGTCAATGTCGTCTACACCAAGAACATGATCCACACCGCCGCGCAACTCGAACGCGAAATGGACGCCGCGAGCAGTGGGGGGGGTGGGAGCAGTGGGAGTGCCGGTGGAGGTGTTGGTGTGGGGGGTGGTCTGGGTGGGGGGGTTGCAGGCGCACGCTTCTTTGCGCTCTCGGACGAACTCATCGAACGCGAACTCACAGACGCACAAGGCAGAGTCACAGGGCTCGACGCCTACGTCGCCGCGTGATAAGCATATCTGAGCGCCTTTGTTTTTCCTTTATAGTCCGCCGCCCAACCGTGGTACTCTGATCGCACGAGGCGAAGCCCATGCCGGGTTGTAAGGAGATAAGCATGAAGTTGAGTATGATCATCGCTACAGGCCTGATGATGTGTTCTTCGTTCGCTCATGCGCAGCCCTGCGCAAACTATGACGCCTCGCTGGGTACATTCCCCGAGGATCAGGGTTGGGCATACGAAACAACCGGCGATACAGTCGTTATCACTACCGAGATCCGCGGAGACGCCCTGTACCAGAACTCGATGCCCGGGCATACCTGCCCCCCATCCGCAACGAATGCCCGGATCGCCGCCTGGCAAATATCCGGCGATTCATTCGAGTTCATTGACGGCATTGTCTTTGCAACAGAATTGAAAATCATTGAGTCAGAAATCAATCAAAACTGCTCGCTCGGCTACGCTCGGGCTGGTGTGGCTTTCACCGCGATCGACGTGAACGGGAATGTATTCTGGATCGGTTTCGGCGAGGAAACAGTCCTACTCTCGAACTCGACCATCGCTCCAGTTGGCCCGGCCGTGAAAGAGATCGACTTCACGACGACCGACGGTTTCCATGTGTACCGAGTTGAAGTGTCCGGATCGAGCGCGCTGTTATTCATCGACAACGTACTCTTAGGCGCAATCAACGGATTAGGAAATACAGTGGGAAGCACGAACCGTGTCTGGATCGGTGACGGTACAGTCTTCGCCAACAGCGAGTTCGAGATCCGCTCCTTCCATGTTGTTGGTCCGAACTGCTGCACGGCCGATGTGAATGGAGATAGCGTTATAGATGTCAACGACATCACATACGTGCTGTTCCGCCTCGGAAGCACGTGCCCCCCTTGCGACGGCGACGCCAACGAAGACGGCGCGGTCGATGTCAACGATCTGACCTTTGTGCTCTTCCGCCTCGGTGATCCGTGTTGAACATATCTGTAAACTCAAACCGTGTTCACCATCGCCGGGTGCCACTGGCGGCTTGTCCGCCAGTGTCCGCCCTGCTCAAGAAAACGTAACGCGCACCGTCACTCGAACACAACGCATCCCCGCCGCACGCCCCTTCTTCCTTTGAAAAAAGCCATGCGAAGCATGGCATAAAGACAATCTCTCTTGAGGGGGTGCGGGGGATCCCTCCCCCGCATCGCGCATGTCTCGTCCGCCGCAGCACGCACGCCGTGTTCTGATTAGCCTGTCTCTATGCCGCCGTCTTCTCCCAAACTCATTTTCCTCATCGGGCTCCGCGGCTCGGGCAAGACCACCCTCGGGCGCATGCTCGCCGAGCACCTCGGCGCATCGTTCGACGATCTCGACGACCTCGTCCGTGCGCACTTCGGTGTCGATACGATCCGCGAGATCTGGGAGACCGCCGGCGAGCGCGCATTCCGCGAGCAGGAAGCCGTGTGCATCAAGGACACCATCGCGGCGCACACTACCGCCGGACAGGAATCGATCCCGAGGGTCATCGCGCTCGGCGGCGGTTCGCCGACCGCCCCCGGAGCAAATAACACTCTCGTAGAGGCGCAGAACGCCGCCGTTTGCGACGTCATCTACCTCGATGCGCCCCCAGCGACGCTCGCCGCGCGCATCAACGCGTGCGATCCGGACCGACCGAGCCTCACGGGTACCGATCCTGTGCGCGAAGTCACCGCGGTGCATACGCAGAGACACAGCATGTATGCGCAGCTCGCGCGCCACTCCGTGGACGCATCGGGCACCCTTGATGCTGTCCTGGCGCGCATCATTAGTGCACTCGAATCATAATTTTTCAGAGATGAAAAACGATGGATGGGGTGGTGGTGGAGGAGCGGGGGGTTAGGCGGCGAGCGAGTAGCGACCGCTCTCAAGGCGTTCCATGAGCCGCTGCTGATCGCCCGGCATCACAAACCGCTTGAACACACACGCCATCCGCACAGGCCCGTTGTCCTCGACATCGTCCTCGTTGATCCACACAACATTCGCGAACGCGTACACCGGGCGGCGCTGGGAAAACCGCAGCGACTCCTGCCCCGGTAGTGTCAATCGGATCGCGACACTCGTGCCCGGCTCGATCGGGTAATCGAGTTCGAACCGCATCCCGCCCTCGGAAACGTCGTACGCGTGACCGGACCACTGGAATGTGTCGTTGTCGAGCGGGCGGATATCCACACGCGTGTACATCGAGGGGAGCGTGTAACGCTGGTGCTGGCGGCGGTTGTTCCCGTACATGACTGGCCTCCCTTGGCGCAATTCGGCCCTTGGCTGATAGCGCTATCGGTCGGCGGCGGGGCGGGGTTGAGCGGGTTGTGTGGTTGCGCCCGGTCGTGGCGCGGGGGAGCCCCGTATGTGGGGGGCTACGTTCGGGCGGCGATCAATTCGAGACTGACGCGGTCGATCGGCAGCCCGAGTTCGGCCTCGATCTGCTGCACCAGTTCGCTCGGGAACGACGCGAGGAGTTTTTTACCCAGGTGATGCGGCACATCGATGATCGAGCCGTCGGGCGATGTGATGTGCAGATGATCCGAGGTGTCGGCGTCGTAGCGGGTGGGGCCGCTCGCGGTGGGGATGCACCGGATGATGCCGGCTTTGCAGAAGGTTTCGAGTGTGTTGTAGACGGTGGCGAGCGAGGAGCACGAGCAGTTGCACCCGAGCATGTCGCGCAGTTGCTCTGCGGTGGGGTGGGTGTCCGTTTTCGCGAGGGCGCGGTAGAGCTCGAGGCGCTGCTTGGTGCAGCGCAGCCCGGCTTCGGCGAATAAAGATCTGATCTGTTGATCGCAATCGACCATCAGTTGGGTCACCTCGTTTCGATGGAGCATTCTTACAGGGCAATCGGCGCAAGGCGAGCCGATTACTTCGATTCGTTGAGATTGCGAATGAGTCTCAAGAAGAAGACGACGCTTCGGCGGCTTCCGGGGTTCTATGGTCTGACGGCGGCTCGAAGACCATTTTGTAGTGTGGGATCCCGGCTTCCTGGTATTCGTCTTCCATTTTGGACCACCCCATGGACTCATAAAATTCGATGGCGCCAACGCGGGCGCTGCACCAGAGGGATTTCAGGGCGAGTTCGCCGAATGCCCGGCGTTCGAGTTCGGCGACGAGTCGGCGGGCGATGCCCTCGCGCTGGCGCTGGGGATCAACGACCATCTGCATCAGCTTGGCGGTGCCCTTGGTTGGGTAGTCCGGTAACAGGCAGACGCACCCGATGACCCGCTCACCCGAGGGGTGGTTGACGACGGCGACGATGTGTTCGCAGGCGGCTTCGGAGCCTGGGAAGAGCTTGTCGAGGTCGTCCATGTCGATGCCGATGGGCTTGAGCAGCACCCGGACGCGCAGCGCAACCTCTTGTGTATAAAGAGGATGCTGCTGATCGATGCGGATGACACGGATCATGTAGAAGCTCGCTGCGTATGGCCCGGTGGGACGGTGTATTCAAGGATAGTATCCACTTACCGGGGCGGCGTTCAATCATCGATCCCGGTGATGGGTAAAACTCGTGGAGTTGGTGGGTGCGACGGGGTTTGGAGACGGCGCGTGGCGAAGCGGCGGGTAGAAGAAGATCGGCGGCTGCTGTGTGAGGGGTGCGGGTACGACCTGACGGGGCTTGCGGGTGAAGGCGATGGTGGGAGGGCTTGCCCGGAGTGCGGGAGGGGGATCAACGAGTCGAAGCCCGTGCATCGGACGGGGACGGCGTGGCAGCGAATCGGCGGGGTGCGCGGGTGGTGGGGATCGCTGGTGGAGTTGGTGCGTGGGAATCAGCAGATGTGGGAAGAGGCGCGGGTGGGATGGCGGACCGACCGGCATTTGGCGCTATTCAATGCCGTCGCTGCGGGTGGGCTCGTCGTAGCGGGACTTGTCACCAACGGCATCTTTGGAACCAGTTTCCGAGAGGTAGCCGAGGTAACCGTCGTTGTGCTGATTCTCTTCTGGTGGGTGCTCGTTCATCTGATAACGACATCGCTCGTGCTGATAATGATCTGGATTGAGCATGTCGGCATTCGATTCTTCGGGAAACGACGGGGATGGCGAATTAGCGAGGGGGTTGCGTGGACGGTTGTGGGTCACGCGAGCTATGGGTGGCTGGTGAGCGGGGTTTTGTGCGGCGTGCTGATGCTCGAGCCGGTTCGGATGAATATGCCGTGGCGAGATATGGAGTTGCCGTTTTTAGCAGGGCATATCGATGGATACCTCATCACGCTGATTGGCGCGGCGCTGTGGGGGATGATTGTGTTTGAGATTTGTGTGTATCTGGGTGTGCGGAAGATGCGGTATGCGAACCCTCCAACAATCACGCAGTGACACGCTTCTCGATTCACGATGCGGGGGAAGTGTCCCCCGTTTACCCCCCCTTTATGTTTCGCAATGCGGGGGAAGAATCCCCCGCACCCCCTCAGGAAGAAGAAGGCATCGGGGATCAGGTGCCGAGCATCAGGAAGAAGCTATTTTTCAGCCACGCTTCGCGTGGCTTTTTTCTGAGGAAGAAGGAGCGGGCGGCGGGGAAGCATTTAGTTCGTGTAATGGTGTGTGTTCCGTTTGTTTGAACAGGGCGGGCACTGGCGGACAAGCCGCAGTGGCACCCGGCGTTTCCACGTTTGGATCGATGGCTGTTGCTTGGGTTATTAATCGTGCTGGCCGTTGGTGGTATTACTTTGCTACTGACTGGTGTTGAGCAGAAAGGGATTCGGTTCTTTGGGAACCGGCGCGGGTGGCGGATTTCGGAGGGTGTGGGATGGACGGTTGTTGGGCACGCGAGCTACGGGTGGCTGGTGAGTGGGGTGCTGATGCTCGAGCCGGTTCGGATGAATATGCCGTGGCGAGATATGGAGGTGCCGTTTTTAATGTCGGATATCGATGGGTACCTCATCACGCTGATTGGCGCGGCGCTGTGGGGGATGATTGTGTTTGAGATTTGTGTGTATCTGGGAGTGCGGAAGATGCGGTATGCGAATCCGCCGGGAGTTGTTTCTTCTTGAAATGCGATGCGGGGGGCAAGCCCCCCGCATCCCCCGAAGAGATGCTGTTTATCTGCCACGCTCCCCCACACACAGGCGTGGGGCATTTTTCTGAGGAAGAAGGAGCGGGCACAGGGTATGTGTTGTGTTCATGTGATGGACGCGTCACGATTGTTTGAGCAGGCCGGACACTGGCGGACAAGCCGCCAGTGGCACCCGGCGTTGAAAGTGAACCAGTATCCGGAATGCCTAGTTCAATGCGATTTTAAATAAATTGATCCCTAGGACAAACAGGATGAATCCAATGCCCAGACTGATGAGCGATATGAACACCCAGCCGAGGACAATGCCCTATGCAATCGTGAGAACTGGTTGTTCATCAAACTTGCTGCTGGTGTACATCTGAAACGGTCTGGATTCAATCTCGGTGCGTGCCTTTATTCCTGGCACGGTGATGGGTTGTCCACATCTCAAGCACCTTATGGCTTCGCCTGCCAGATTGATCGAATCCTCATTCTCAAGCCGACAATTTGGACACGAATGCTTAATTGTAATACGACCGGTCGTGCGGCATCGCTTTAACTGATACGGAATTGGCTTCTGATCTGTCATCACGGGCTCCGTTCGTTTGGCCTGGTCAGCGCGGCCCGATTGTCTCCGTGATGCTACGTTCAATCAAGCAAGCCATTCATCACTTCTCTTGATACGCCGGCGCGAAAAGGGCAGGCGTGGGTTCGTGTTTGTGTGAGGGGATAGGGTTCGGGAGGGGGATCTGAGTGGTTAGGCGCGCAAAATGACGGCTGAGCCACATATCCGACCGGGGCCATGCTGAACGATTACGGGCATAATCCTCCTACGGGTGGAGGGAGGTTGAGGATGGCGGTGAGGGTGTTCTACACGGGGGTGTTGGAACGGAGCGGGGATTCGATGGTTGTCCGGACGATCGGGCCGTCGGGCGGGGATGGGGAGATCGAACTGGATGAGCCGCAGGTGGTGATCGACTCGGCGAAGCTGCGCCGGTGGGTGCATGAGCACGCGGGGGAAGCGGGGGAGGAGCCGTACGGGGTGACGCTTCGGTTTAGGCGCGTGACAGGTGAGGAGGCGGAGGAGGCGCTGGAGTCTGTTGAGGAGGGGTAGGGAGGTTGGGGAGGGTCTGTTTTCAGTGATGCTGCGCGTCACTTTTATGTAAGGAAGTAAAGATGAAGAGCACTGACCCGAGGACGGGTCAGTGGCACGGGGAGAAGAGCGTCGATTGGCACGGAGGGCAAGCGGTGGCACTCAGCGTGTTGGATCGTGGTTTACGCCTACGGCGTATACCACGGCACCCGGCTGGAGATGGTGGTGGATGATGAATAGAAGTGTTCAAAGCATGTGAAGACCCCCTCACCCGGTCTCATCCCGGCGCGCCGGGATTCGACCACCCTCTCCCTGGAAAGGGAGAGGGGGCAGGACAGGATTCGGCGGGGTAGAGTAGTCGGCGATGTTTGAACGACGACCAACACGGCAGATTGTGCTCGGTGACGAGCGGGTGGGGATTGTGCGTATCGGGGGCGGTGCGCCGACGGCGCGGCACCCGGAGGCGACGCTGGATAGCGCGGCGGAGGACGGCGGGCCTGCGCCGGTGGTCGTGCAGACGATGACGGCGGGGTACACCTACGACGTGGACGCGTGCGTCATGGAGATCAACAAGCTCGCGGCGGCGGGGGCGGATGTTGTGCGGGTGGCTGTTCCGGAGAAGAAGGACACGGCGGCGCTCAAGGAGATTATCCCGCGGGTTCGGGTGGCGATCGTTGCGGATGTGCATTTTCATTTTCAGCGTGCACTGGAGGCGGTGGAGGCGGGCGTACACAAGATCAGGCTTAATCCTGGGAACATCTCGGATCGGGCGCAGGTGGATGAGGTGATCGACGCGTGCAAGGCGCAGGGGATACCCATCCGGGTCGGGGTGAACGAGGGGTCGATCATCGAGCGGAAGGACAAGCAGCAGCGGAAGGAAGAGCTGGGTAAGTTTTTCGAGAAGTCCAATGTCGGCGGGCACAACGCGCATCTGCTTGCGCTGATGATCGTGAAGCTCGAAGAATATATGGACATCTTTACGGCGCGCGATTTCCACGATGTGTGCATCAGCGCGAAGTCGATGGACGCGGCGTTTGTTGTTGATGTGTATCGCGAGGTTTCGAGGCGGTTTGATTACCCGCTGCACCTCGGGGTGACGCACGCTGGTCCAAAGGAAACGGGCGCGATCCGCTCGATCGCGGCGCTGAGCGGGCTGCTGTGTCAGGGGATCGGGGACACGGTGCGGATCAGCTACGCGAACGATCCGGTGTTTGAGGTGGAGGACGGGCTCGAGCTGTGTTATTCGCTGAGCCTGCGTGAGCGGAAGGGTGTGGACCTGATCGCGTGCCCGACGTGCGGGCGGATCCAGGTGGATCTGTTCACGCTTGTGCAGGATGTGCGCAAGAAGCTGGCGGCGGATATCAGGGTGCCGATGAAGGTTGCGGTGATGGGGTGTGTGGTGAATGGGCCGGGCGAGGCGGAGGGCGCGGATGTTGCGGTGTTTGCGGGAGATCGCAAGGGGATTATTTATGTGCAGGGTGAGCGGGTGGCGAATGTGACGGAGGAGGAGATTCTTGAGCGGCTGCACGCGGAGTGCATGGCGTTTCAGGATCGGGTAGAGCGCGGTGAGGCGAAGCTGGGTGAGAAGGTGGTGGAGATTGTGCCGCCCGATCCGATCGGGGAGCTGGGCTCGGGCGAGGCGATTATCGCGCGGGGTGATGTGAGCACGGTGACGCCGCTTACGGTGGGCGGGGAGTGAGCACGCTGCGCGGCGTGTGCGCGGTTGCCTTTGCGGTGATGTTATGTGGGTGCGGGTGGTCGGGTGCGGTGAATCCGTCGTTTGATGTGAGTGTGGATGACGCGCAGCGCGCGCTTTGTGAGATGGAGTTGGATAAGAGGGTGCTCGCGCGGCCGGTGGTTGTTGCGGGCGGGTATTACGATCCGGGGACGGGTGTACACGAGGTAGCGGAGCGGCTGCGCGGGGTGGTGGAAAATCCAGAGGATGTGATCGAGATCGCGTTTTTGACGACGGGGAGCTTTGAGACGGCGCGGGCGCGAGTGATCGAGCGGGTTGAGGGGGCGTTTGATTCGGGGAAAGGGGATGAGACGGTTGAGGTGGATGTGGTGGGGATCTCGATGGGGGGGTTGGTTGCGCGGTACGCGGCGATCGAGAATGGCGGGGCGCACAAGCGGCTGCGGATTCGGCGGTTGTTTACGATTTCGACGCCGCACCGGGGTGCGGATCTTGCGGCGCTACCGACCTTGGATGAGAAGCAGCTCGGGATGCGGGAGGGGTCTGTGTTTTTGTCTGCGCTGTACGCGGCATCGGTGGATTACGAGATTATTCCGTATGCGCGTCTTGGCGATGTGATCGTCGGGGTGGAGAATTGTGCGCCGGATGGGGTGACGCCGATCTGGGTTGCGAATCGATTTCTGGAGCCGGCGCATATTGCGGCGCAGGACGACCCGCGGTTTTCGGCGGATATCGCGCGGCGGCTTCGGGGTGAGGCGTCGTTTGCGACTGAGCCACGCGCGGCGCTGCCGGAGTGATCAGGCGTCGAGGGCTGCGCGGAGGACGCCTTGCGATTCGGTGAGGCGGGCGTCTGCCTGACCGAGAGTGAGCGAGCGGAGGTGCATGAGCACGGCATGCTTGACGGAGTTGTCTGCGCGGTCGAGGAGGGTGAGGGCGGCGGGGCGGTCGAGGTCGGTGAGGGTTGTGATGATGCGGGCGGCGCGGTCGCGGAGTTTGTCGTTGGTTGCGCGGAGGTCAACCATGAGGTTTTCGTAGGCTTTGCCGGCGCGGATCATGAGTGTGGTGGTGATGGTGTTGAGCGCGAGTTTGGTTGCGGTGCCTGCTTTCATGCGGGTGGAGCCGGTGAGCAGTTCGGGGCCGGTGTCGATGAAGATTGTGTGGTGGGCGGCGGAATTGGCGATCGGGGTGCAGGTGAGCAGGGCGGTACGTGCGCCTGCACGGTTTGCGGAATCGATTGCGCCGAGTGGGTAGGGCGTGGTGCCCCCGGCGGCGATGGCGATGAGTGTGTCGAGCTTGGTGAGTTTGAGTTTGGAGAGTTCGGGTTCTGCGCCGAGGGGGTCGTCTTCCATGCCTTCGGAGGAGGTGCGGAGGGCAGAGTCGCCTCCCGCGATGATGGCGATGATGCGCGAGGGATCGGTCTGGAATGTTGGGGGGCATTCGGATGCGTCGAGGACGCCGAGTCTGCCGGATGTTCCTGCGCCGATGTAGATGAGGCGGCCGCCGGCGAGGAAGCGGGGCTCGATGTCTTGGATGAGGGCGGTGAGTTGTGGGAGGGCGACTTTGACGGCGGGGGCGACGAGGTGGTCTTCGGTGTTGATGAGCGCGGCGCAGTCGGCGACGGAGAGTGTGTCGAGGCGCATGGAGCGGGGGTTGCGGTGCTCGGTGCGGACGTGGGCGCGGTCGGGGGGATGGTCGGGTTGGTTGGTCATGGTTGTGGGGGGTATGTCCATGTGCCTGCGATGGGCGCGGGGTCGGTGCAGTTGGTGACAGCTGGGAGGGTGATGGGGACGGCGTCTGCGCAGAGGATGCCGAGCACGGCGAAGGCGGCGGCTTCGCGGTATTGGGCGGGGATGGCGAGTTCGTCGGAGAGGATGACTTCGCAGGACGTCGCATCGCGGATTGCATTGATGAGCGCGGCGTTGAGGACACCGCCTCCGGCGAGGACGAGTGTGCTGTGTGGGGCGGCGGCGCGGGCGACGGTTTGTGCGATCGCAGCGCAGGCGGTTGCGCACATGTCTTCGGGTGAGAGGGCGCTATTCGCGGAGATCCAGTCGATGAGTTCGTCGCCCGAGCCGAGCGAGCGGTTGGCGGATTGTTGGTCGGTGAGGAGGTCGGCGAGTTGTTCGCGGGGTTTATCGCGGGCCCATCCCTCGGCGGCGGCGTTGCCCGATTCGTCGAAGGGGAGGTGGAGGCGCTGGCGGGCGATGGCGTCGAGGAGCTGGTTGCAGGCGCAGATGTCGAAGCCGGAGAGTTCGTTATCTGATGTGATGCGGGTGGCATTGGCGAAGCCGCCCAGGTTGAGGATGGTGCAGGGTGGTTTGCAATCGGCGTAGAGGATGGTGTCGGCGATGGGTGTGATTGGTGCGCCTTGCCCGGAGGCGGCGAGGTCGGCGGCGCGGAGATCACAGACGACTGGGGTGTTTGTTGCGCGGGCGATGGGCGCGGGGTTGAGGAGCTGGAGGGAGAGGGGAGGGTCGTGGTAGAGGGTTTGGCCGTGAGCGCAGATAAGATCGGGCGAGACGTTTGCTTTGGTGAGGAGTTGGGTGATTGTTTCGGCGTGGAGCTCGCCTAGTCGGAGGGCGAGGCGGGCGAAGTCTTTGGCGGCAACCGGTGCGCCGAGGGCGATCGAGCGGAGGTGTCGGGCGATGGGGCCGAGCTCCTGGGAGTGGCCAGCGAGGAAAGCAGCACTCATGTTGGGGTAGGTGCCTGTGCATTCGACGAGGGCGACATCGATGGCGTCGATGGAGGTGCCGGTCATGCAGCCGACGGCGAGGCGGGGGGATTGATCGTTGGTGGTCATAGGGATGTGGGGAAGTATGCGCATGATTCGTCGAGCCCGCCTAGTCGGGAGCGGGTGAGCCAGAGCGCGCGGTGCTCGGCAACGAGGGCGCGGAGGCGGGCGGTGAGGAGTGCGCGGTCGGCGGGTGCGGTTGGGGAGAGGGATTTTTCGGTGGCGAGTTGGGCGAGGGCGAGGGAGTGGGCGAGTTCGTGGTGGGTGAGGGGGTCGAGGGAGGGGGCGAGATTATGGAGTTGGGATTCGAGGGCGGCGAGGTTGGCTTGTGTGGTGTGCCATGTTTCGAGGGGGGCAGGAGGATCGGATGTGCGGTGGAGTTCGTAGAAGAAGGCGGATTGGTTGCGGAGGTTGAGCGCGGCGCGGGGGAGGGCGTCTGCATCGCCCAGGGCTTCGATCCACGGGCCGAGGGGGGCGCAGTTGAAGAGTTTTTGTGCGGCGGCGCTTGGGTTGAACGGTGCATCGGGGTTGCGGGCTGCGGCTGCGCCGTGGGCGATTGAGAGGAGTTCGATGGGGAGCTGCTGGCGGCAGCCCAGGTCGCCCCAGTTGCAGGTCATGAGGCCTTGTGCTTGGGAGGCGGCGCGGGTGGCGGCGACGATGTTTTCCCGGCGGGGGGTGGTGCGCCCGGTGAAGGAGCGCCAGGCGGAGGTGCCCGGGCAGAGGAGGAAATCGAAGCCGGCGGCGTGGGCGCGGGAAGCCATGTCGGCGAAGGGGGTGTCTGGTTCGTAGCCCCAGAGGAGGAGGGTGGTGTCTTTGGGGAGGCGGTGGGCCCAGCGTTCGGCGGGGTGGCGCATGAGCATGTCGCCCCACATCATCGGGAGTTTGTTGTGCGCGCGGCAGAGGTCGCAGACGCGGGACACGTGATCGAGGTAGAGGTCGAGGCGGGAATCGTCTGGCGCGATGTCGAATGCTTCGTCGCAGCCGATGTTGACTTTGTTTGAGGAGAAGCAGGGGAGCATCTGGTCGAGGAGGTCTTTGATGAGTTCGATGGAGCGTGGGTCTGAAGGGTTGAGCGAGAAGGGGCCCGAGCGGGGGATGGTGCGCCCGTCGTCTGTCTGGAAGGACCAGTCGCCGGTGGTTGCGGCGAGGTGGGCGTATTCGGGGAGGTTGAGCCAGCGCTCCATGTGGGCGAGGGTGTTGAGGCAGGGGACGAGTTCGATGGCGAGGGATTTGCAGAGGGCGTCGAGCTCGCGCGCTTCGGCGGGGGTGATTGGCGAGGCGTGTTGCCAGACGGTTTCGTGCCCTCGCCAGGAGAAGGTGTGCTCGGTGTAGAGGTGGAGTTGGTTGATCTTGAGGGATGCGAGGGTGCGGATGATGTGGGCGAGGGTGTCCATCGTGGGGACGCGGCAGCGGGAGATATCCCAGAGGACGGCGCGGGTTGGCGGCGCGGGGGGGGGCTCGGTGGAGGATAGGGATGGAACAGGGGGGGGCGTCACATGGTTGATCCGGTGGGCGGCATTGGAAGGTAGGTTATTGGTATGGCTTATATCCGAACGATCGATGAGAGCGCGGCTGAGGGGGAGCTTGCGAAGCAGTACAAGCGCGGGGCGAACCCGGACGGGAGTGTGGACAATGTGCTGAAAGTGCATTCGCTCAACCCGGCGTCGCTGGGAGCGCACATGGATTTGTATGTGCAGGCGGTGCACATGCCGTCGGCGGTGACGCGGGCGGAGCGGGAGATGGTGGGTGTGTTGGTGAGCTGGCTGAATGGGTGCGGGTACTGCGTTGCGCACCACGCGCGGGGGTTGAGGCGGGAGCTTGGCGGGGCGCGGGGTGAGGTAGTGGATGGGCTTGAGCGTGGGGAGATTGTTGGGGTGAACGAGCGGGAGGGGGCGATGCTTCGGTACGCGGGGAAGCTGACGGTGCGAGCGAGCGAGATTGTTGAGGGGGACGTGGTTGCGCTGCGGGAGGCGGGGTTGGACGATCGTGAGATATTGGACGTTGTGCAGGTGGTGGGGTACTTCTGCTACGCGAACAGGGTGGTGCTTGGATTGGGCGCGGCGTTGGAGACCGAGGAGAAGCTGGGGCATCATCCGTCCGTATAAGCGGGCGCGGTAGATAGGGCGAGCGATTGAGGGAGGAGGGGTCGGGTCGGGCTTATTCGGGTGGGGAGACACACCGATGAAGTTGTTATGCCGCGCTCCAGGGATGGAGCGTGTGTTGTTGCACGGAGGGTGTGTTATGGCAAACAGCTTTGTGGAGTTCCTCGTGGACCGAGGCACGATTAGTGTTGAACAGGGGACGGGTGTTGTTGAGTGGGCGCGGTTGAGCCGTGATCTTCTCGGGGCGATCGCGATGGAGCACGGGCTCTTGAGCGGCGAGCAGATCTGCGCGGTGGTGCAGCATCAGCGTGAGGGGGGGGGGATGTTCGGGGATGCGTGCATCGAGCTCGGGTTTTTGAATCGGTGTGAGGTGGAGGTGCTGCTGCGCGCGCAGGAGATGCGGACGCTGCGGTGCGAGGTCGAGCGTGTGATCCTCGGTGGGCTTGTGGTGGCGGATGACATTTGGGGGTTGTTGGGCGGGTATTACGGGTGCGAGCAAGGGCTACCCGCGGCGTCGGACGCTGCGTGAAGAGAGGGTATGTAGCAGGTGGATCATTCGTTGCTTGATCAACTCGCTGAGGTATCGCGGCTGCCGGTCGCTCCGGGGACGGTGCGCGCGGTTGTTGATTTGTGCGGCGAGGAGGGGTTGTCCGAGATCGAGCTGTGCATGGTGCTCGGGCGTGATCCGGGGATGAGTTTGTGGATGATGTGTCAGGCGAATTCGGGGATGTTCTGCAAGTGCCAGTCGGTGAGCACGATCGAGGAGGCGGTTGCGTGTATTGGTGCGCGGGCGGCGAAGATCGTGAGCCTGTCGATGGTGCCGGCGTCTGGCGGGTTTGTTGCGGGCGGTGTTCGCGGGATGGTTGCGGAGGTTTGGGCGCGGGCGCTGCTGCGCGAGCGGGTTGCGCGAGAGATCGCGGAGCTGATGGGTGAGCGTGGGGTGTGGCCCGAGGCGCGGATGGCGACGTACGGGGTTGACTGCGCGTTGCTTGCGATGTCTGTCGCGGATCCGGAGCGAGCGAATGGGGTGTGGCAGGAGGAGCAGGGCGGTGGTGGGTGCGGGTCGATGGAGGGGTTGTCGGCGGGGTTGATGGATCGGTGGGGTGTTGGGGAGATGGTGTGCGAGGCGGTGCGGGCGGGCGACTCGATGGAAGAGAGTGATCAGGGGTTCGGGGTGGTCGGGCGGATTGTTCGCGGCGCGGAGGTTGTCGTTCGGCACACGATGAGGCGGGGTGCGTGGCGGTGCAGCGAACGTGCGGGGAGCAGGCTGGAACAGATCACGGGGTTGGATCGGGGGGTGCTCGGCGGATTGATTCGTGGGAGCGGCGCTGCGTACGAGCAGGATCTGCGTGCGTGGCTCGGCAGCGAGGAGGATGCGGTTCGGGCGAGTGCGGTGGAGACGCTCGCGCGGCTGTCGATTGCGATCCATGCGGAACATCACAAGGTGGTGCACCAGCGGGACGAGCTGTTGCATCGGGTGACGCTGGATCGGTTGACGGGGGTGTTCAACCGCGGGGCGTTTGACGATCGGCTGCTGGAGGAGATGGAGCGTGCGCGGCGAGGCGGTGAACCGCTTGCGCTGCTGATGTGCGATCTCGATGAGTTCAAGCAGGTCAATGACCGGCACGGGCACCAGGCGGGGGATCATGTGCTCAAGCGTGTGGCGGATGAGATTGTTGAGGCTGCGCGGCGGATTGATGTGGTTGCGCGGTACGGTGGAGAAGAGTTCATGGTGATCGCGCCGCGGTGTGATTACTCGGGTGCAGCGTTTCTCGCGGAACGGCTTCGCGCCGCGGTGGCGGGGATGGAACTTGCATGGCGGGGGGCATCGCTGTGGACGACGATGAGTATTGGTGGGGCGGTATGCACGTGGCCCGGCGCGGTGCTGCAGCCGGAGCAGTTGATCGCGGCGGCGGATCGGCGGTTGTATGACGCGAAGCGGCATGGGCGGAACTGCGTTCGTATCGAGGGTCCGGATCGGGTGCGGGCGTGGGCGGGGTAGCCTGAGGGGGTGGTTGGAAGGCGGGGGTGGATCGAGCCGATATTGGGAGTGCGGCGTGGGGCGATGGAGGGAGCGAACGGCATGTCTACGGTTGTTGTTGTGAAGAAGGGTGATCGGGTGTGCATCGCGGCGGATACGCTGACGACGTGGGGGCACACGCTCGAGCCGAGCGGGTTCGTGGAGAACCACGAGAAGATCGGGCTGTTCGGGGACAGCTATATCGCGAGTGTCGGGCACGCATCGACGCAGTTGGTGTTGCGGAGCTATTTCTCGCGGTTCGATGAAGAGATATGCCTTGGGTCGGTGGATGAGATCTTTGAGACGTTTCGTGTGATGCACAGGGTGTTGAAGGAGGAGTACTTCATGAACCCTGGTGAGGAGCCGGATGACCCGTATGAGGCGACGCGGTTTAATGTTGTGATCGCGAACACGACGGGGATCTACGGTGTGTTTTCCTTGCGGACGGTGCAGTCGTTCTCGCGGTTCTTCGCGTTTGGCTCCGGCGCGGAGTACGCGCTGGGAGCGATGAGCGCCATGTATGACACGATGGATGATCCGGAGGCGATCGCGGCGCGTGCGGTCGAGGTGTCGAGTTCGCTCGATGACGGGACTGGGATGCCCTGCAGTTCGTATGTTGTGGAGCTGGAGGGGTAAGGGCTCAGTCGGCGAGGGGGTCGATCAGTGAGAGCGCGATGGGTTTGCCCTCGGTGGGCTTGAGGGTGACGGTGCGCGCTTCGGGGTCGATGTTCTGCACGGCGATGCCGGGTTCGATCAGGTCGCCGACCTGGCAGACTATGCCGTTGATAATCGCGAAAGTGTTGTCGCCGTTGCCCGAGATGGATGAGACGCGGACATCGGAGACGTCGAACGTGGTTGGGTGATCGATATCCGGCTCGAAGGCAACGGCGGGGGGTGTGTCGGGGGCGTAATAGAAGGGGGAGTTTTCGAGATCGGTCGTGCTCAGGATGTTGATGTAGTCGATGGCTGCGAGTTGGTCTGGTGTTGCTTTGGGCGGGGTGTAGACGAGAGCGGCGGTTGGCATGGGATCCTGGAACGCGGCGAGGGGCGCGGGGGCGGCGAGCATGCGGTGGGTGCTCTGGACGATGAGCACCGGGGCGATGAATGCGGCGGCGCGGATCGCGTTTGCTTTGTTGAATGGTATGGCGTTCATTGGGTTGGCTCGGCTTGGACGACCTGCTGAGAGGGGATCTGGAGGGCGAAGTGTGAGGTCTGGATTGATGCGTGGACCAGTTGGTCGTCTTTGGATTTGATCGGGGCGAAGTTGATGAAATCGATGCGGGCGAAGCCGCATTCGGAGGTGAGGTCGGCGAGGAAGTTGGTGAGATCGTTGAAATGACCTGTTGCCTCGATGGAGAGCCCGGTGGATGTGGCGGTGTCGCTTGTTGTTGTAGGGGTTTGCGGTTCCATGCGATCGATCGCGATGGAGCGTGCCCGGGCGAGGCGGGTGACCTGCGAGTGGAGCCTGGCGGGGTCGGTGGCGAGTTCGTTCTGGAGTTCGTACCAGTCGTGGAGTGCGTTGGCGTTTGTGATCTGGGCGTCCCAGAGGGGGCCTTTGGGCTGGAGCTCGCCGAGTTGTTTGGTGACGGTCTGTGCGCTGGCGAGCCTGGCGTTTGCGGAGTGGTTGCGCTGCTGGAGAGGCGAGAGGACGAAGAGGGAGACGGCGGCGCATGATGCGGCGATGATCAGTGTGAAGGCTCCGAGTTGTTTGATGTTTTCGTTCATTGGGCGTCTTCCCATGCGGCGGAGAGCGTCGGTGGGTAGGAGACGATGTGGAGTTCGAGTGAGAAGCGGAGGGCTTCGTTGCGGTCGAGCATGGTTGCCTGTGTTGCGCCGAGTGTGACATCCGAGATGAGGGGCGAGGCTTTGATCGCGTCGATGTAGTGCTCGATCTGGGGCGGGTGCGCCGGGTCGTTCTGGAGGGCGTGTCCATCGATGCGGAGGGAGAGTCCTTCGTCGGAACGGGTCGAGGTGATATTGGAGAGTCGGATCCACTCTGGGGTGAGTGTGTTGACTTCCTTGAGCACGGCGGGGAAGTCGGCTTGTGGTGAGAGGTGCTCGATGGCTGCTTTGCGGAGCGCGTCGATGCTGTTGCGGGATGTCTGCGCCTGCTGCTTTTTATGGAGGAGTGATTCGGCGGATGAGGCTTTGTCGGAGATGGCGTTGGCGTCGGCGCTGACATTGTTGGTGGAGGCGATGGTGAGCCCGGCGTCGATTGAAGTGATGACGGCGGCGAGGATTGAGCCTGCGAGCAGCGCGCTCTTGAAGCGGGATCGCTGGATGCGCGCGAGGGTTTGCGGTGGTGCGGTGTTGGGTGTTGCTTGCCATGCATGGAGACAGATATCGAGGTCCGCGGCCTGCTCTTTGCTTGCGCCGTGGTGTTCGTCGAGCGTGATCTCGAGATGTTCGGCGAGGATATGCGCAAGGTTGGGGATCTGTGCGCCCGCGCCGGTGACGCGGAGCACCGCGTTTGCACGCAATTCTGGATCGACACCGAAGCGGAAGAGCTGACGGGTTTCGACGACGAACCGCTGGAGGAGCGGCTGGAGGAGTGGGAGGACATCGCGCCCCATGAGGTTTTCGGCGATGGCGTCCTTCGGCGCGGGGATCCCGTGGTTTGCGAGGATGTCCTGGGCGGCTTGATCGTCGAGGAGTGTTTGGGATGCGTCGTCGCCTGACATGATGGGGCGGCGCAGCGCGTCGAGGAGGGCGGTTTGCGTGAGCCCGACGCGGCGGGCGAGGAGGATGTGGTTGTCGCGGACGAAGCCGAGGACGGAGCATTCGTCGCCTATGTGGATGCATGCGGTCGGGGTCAGGGAGTTGATCTTGGCGAGTTGGTCGAGCATCCATGCGAGTGCGGTGGCATCGACAGGTGTTGCGTGCGAGAGGTTGAGCCCGGCGCGATCGATCCATGAGGCGACGGTGGTGGAGGTTTGGAGCGTGTCCGCTGCGATGATGGCGTGGGAGCGTTTGTCCTGATGTGCGGGGTCTTCCCCCCATACGGCGACGCTTTGCTGGGCATTGACGACATCGAAGGGGACCCGATCGAGCATCGCAAGGCGTGCGGCGCTGGCGAATGTGGCACCTTGTGTGGAGCAGTTGAAAACTTCGGAGAAGGCGGTGGGGGAGTGGTAGGCGACGGTCGTTTGTGCGCCTGCGCAGTCGAGTTGTTTGATGATGCTCTCGAGGGGCGCATCGGCGGGGGTGAGGGCGCTGTCCCACATCGTGGGTTGGTCGTTTGTCGGGATCGGTTCGGCTGCACGGGATACGGGATGGTCGGAGTCGATGAGTGCGGCTTCTACCGATCGGGGGGAGAGCAGGATGGCGAGTTGTTTCTTTTTCATGATTCACAGCGGCGCACCCCCGGTAGGGGATGATTGCTATTGGATATCGTCGGCTTGGATTGGGGCGGGCTTTGGCGGAAGGGGGGGGATCACTCGAAGGAGAGTTGGATTGATCGGACGGCCTGGTCGTATTGCCCGCGGACGTCTGCCGTGAATGGGGGGGTCGGGGTGGGTGAGCCGTCTGAAGTGGTGATGGAGAGGGTTTCGCCTCCGGGGAGGGAGACGGTGCCGACGGGGAGGTCTCGGCCCGCGGAGAGTTCGCCGATGACGGTTTCGAGTGCGCTCTCTGCGGCGAAGAAGGCGCGTGTTGTTGCGGCGCGGTGGACGGCGATGCGTGCGTCGTCTGAGGTGGCGGTGACGGCGCCGACAAAGGCGAGGTTGATCGCGGAGAGGACGAGTATCGCGGCGACGAGGACGGCGGCGCGGGAACGGCGGGGGGTTGGCTTGCGGCAGTCGGGGCAGGGCGAGCGTTTTTCCTGCCCGTCCTTGACGTGGCGTTCGCTTGCGCAGCGGGTGGTGCGGTCGCGGCGCTCGATCAGCATCCCGGGGAGTCGGATGGTGCGGGAGGTATCCATGCGGGCGCGGGTTGTATTTGGATCTTTGGTTGGCTTGTTCATGATGCGAGGTGCTCGCGGAGGAATGCGCTGGCGCGGAGTTCGATATCGCCGGATCGGATGCGGATATCGATTTTGTATGTGTCTGTGAGGGCGTCGCCGCCTGAGAAGTTGAGGGGCTGGGCGTCTTCACCGATGTAATTAAGTTCGAAGGTGCTGACGTCTGAGCAGAGGACGGCGGGGGCGGTGGCGGGGAGGGTGAGGATGAGGTTGGTGCCGGTGAGTTCGATAGTTGTGCCGTCGCCGATGGCGAAGCGGGTTGCTTGCGCGGCGGTGACGTCCGGGGTGCCTTCGGCGCCGGAGACTTCCGGAGTTTCGCGGATGACGCGGACGATGCGGTCGAGGGCGATGGAGACACTCTCGGCGGCGGTGCGGTGTTCCATGGATTGGGTGTAGGTATTGGAGACGGCGAGGAGGATGGGCGAAGCGACGGACGCGACGATCCCGAGGATGACGATGACGGCGATCATCTCGATGAGTGTGAATGCGCGATTGGTATGCGTTCGAGCGCTCATGCGTTGTTCTCCGCGATGAGCTGTCCGATTGTCATCTGCCTTGCGCCGAAGCGGTCGGAGGACCACACGACGTTGACCTGGATATAGCGGTAGATGTCTTCGGCGACATTACCGGTGGCGGTGCCTGAGTCGGAGACGAGCGTGGAGATGGTGACGGTGTAGGTGATGGCGGAGGTGTTGTAGAAGGTGGAGAGATCGGAGAGGCGTGCGTAGAGCCCGGTGGAAGGTGTGTTGAGGTATGCGTTCGCGTCGGCGAAGGCGGGGGTGCCGAGCGCGGGCGAGGTGGAGGCGGCGTCTGCCTTGATCTGTTCTGCGACGGCGGTGGCGAACCATGTTGCGCGGGTGGTCTGGACGGCATCGATGCGGGCGGTGGTTGCGTCGCGCAGCATCAGGACGGAAGTGGGGACGATCGTGGCGATGATGACGATGGAGGCGATCGCTTCGATAAGTGTGAAGGCGCGGCGTGAGCGAATATGTGCGCGGCGGGGGTTCATTGGATCGCCCCTGTTGTCATGCGGATGGTGAGGGTGTTCGGCCCGGAGACGGTGATGACTGCATCGCGTGTGATCGGTGAGACATAGGTGCCGTCGGCGGCGCGGAAGTGGGGCTCGCCCTGGAAGTCGTACCAGAGGGTGTCGTAGGTGTCGGCGTCGTCGAGATCGGCATCGGTGAGGGAGGCACCGGGGAAGAGGGAGGCGATGATGAGCGAAGAGGAGCCGTCGTCTGCGCCGGACGGCCCGGGGAGGGCGGCGGGCGGGTCGCCTGTGGTGTTGATGTAGAGCAGGTCGAAGGATTGCGCCGGGGTGTTGAATCGGAGCCCGGTGGGGCTGCCGGTGCTCATGGCGTTGGCGCGGGCGAGTGCGAGCTTGCGGGCGATTTCGTTTTTGAGCCCGACGTGGGCCATATTGTCGAGCGCTCGCAATGCGGGCGAGATCGTGACGGAGAGGATCGAGACCAGCACGATTACGGCGATGAACTCGATCAATGTAAAACCGCGCGTTATGGCGCGCGGTCTGGAGAGGAGGGCTTGGCGGTGCATGCGTGCGCCTCTTGGTGGCGATGTTGTCTCTGGATCTTTAGAGCAACCTGAATCTATTCGTAGCGATGGAGTGGAGGGATCGAGGAGAGAGAAAGGCCCCCTCACCCGGTCTCGCTGCGCTCGACCCCCCTCTCCCCCGCAGGGGAGAGGGGGCAGGATTTCACACGCACGCTACGAATGGGCTGAAAGTGCTTTAGAGGTCGTTAGCGGTTTCGAAGCCGCCCGCTCCGTCGGCGACCTGGGTGTCGTCGGAAGCGTTGCAGTAGAAGACGGCGACGGGGGGAGTGGCGGAGTTATCGACGTAGTAGCGCCATCCGGCGGTGCCCGCGACGGTGCGCGACGAGGCATCGCCCGAGGCTGCGGCGGTGACGTTTGAGAGCCCGTTGTAGGGGTTGATTGGGATCTGTTCGAGCATGACGGTGCCGTTGGTGGTGAGCTGGACGAGAGTGGGGTAGGCGGCGGTGCCGGAGATTGAGGAGTCGGCGTAGAAGTTGACCATGGCGGTGCGGACGCCGCCGAGCGTGCCCTGCACAGCGGAGGAGCGTGCGCGATCGGTGTAGTCGAAGTACTTGGGGAGCGCGACACCCGAGAGGATGGCGAGGACGACGAGCACAGCGATGAGCTCGATGAGGGTGAATGCCTTGCGGGCGTTGGTTGCTGACATGACTGTCTCCTTTACCTGACGTGCGAAAAATGTTCCGCACGCGGCATGGCGTGGCGGACGTTGGTGACTTATTCCTAAACAAGCGAGACCATGTCCCACATGGGGATGAATATGGCCAACGCTACGATGAGCACGATGACGGTGAGCCCGGCGATGAGCACGGGTTCGACAACTGTTGCGGCGTGTTTGGCGAGGTGCTTTGCCTCGCGTGCGTAGTGGGCGGAGATGATTTTGCACATGCGTGACATCTCTGCGGATTCTTCGCCCGCTGAGAGGAGTTGGCGGACGAATGGCGGGATGTACTTGCAGGTGCGCATGACATCCGAGAGTTTGCCGCCTCTTTTGACTTGCTCCATGAGCACGTCTACATCCTCCATGAGGAGTGGTCGGGCGCTTGCGCGTCCGCCCATCTCCAGCGAATCCAGGAGCCCGATTCCTGAGCCGAGCGAGAGTCCGAAGACGTTCGCGAACCTGCCCAGCGCGAGTGCGCGGAGCAGGCGGCTCAAATAAGGCACTCGTGCGAGGTATCGGTCGATGGAGATGCGGACTTTGGGGTTGCGCCAAAGACGCTTAAAGAAGAACACTGATCCAAATATGCCTGAGGCGTAGGCCCACCAATAACTGCGGAGGGACTCCCCTATTGCGATGAGTATCTGTGTGAGGATGGGGAGTTCGACGCCTCGCTGTGCGAACATGGTGGCGAACTTCGGGACGACGAAGGTGAGTAGGATGAGGATCGCTGTGCTGAGGGCCAGGACGACCATGACGGGGTACGCCATGGCGCCGCGGACGAGCTTGGACATTTCGTCCTGCTCTTCGAGCATTTCTGCGAGATGGGCGAGGACGGGGATCATGTTGCCGGAGGTTTCTGCGGCGTGGATGGTTTCGATGTAGACGGTGCCGAGGGTGGCGGCGTGCGCGGAGAATGCTTTGGTGACGGAGGAGCCTCCCTCGATGCGTGAGGCGATATCGAGGAGCATGGTGCGTGCGTGTGGGTTTTCTTCCTGCTCGGCGATGTTCCGGAAGCAGTCCACGATGGGGATGCGTGCTTCGAGGAGGACGGAGAGCTGGTAGGTGATGTGGGCGACGGCGGCGTGTGAGACCTTGCCGGCGGCGTTCTTTGCGGCGTGCGGGTTTGCCGATCGGAGGGAGACGGGGGTGAGCCCGGTCGCGGTGAGGCGGCGGTAGGCTTCTTCCTGGGACGTGGCTTCGACGAACCCTTTGGACTTTGTCCCGGTGCGGTCGATTGCTTTGTATTCGAAGCTTAGGGAGGTCATCTCATGCGCTCGTCTGGAGGGGTGTGGGTGCGTGGTCGTCTGCGAGGGCGGCGACGGTGGCGACCTCTTCGAGTGTGGTTTGTCCGGACTGGGCCTTGATGAGCCCGTCGCGCCACATGGGGCGCATGGCGTGCTCCTGGGCTGCGGAAGCTATTTCCTGCGTTGATGCGCCGTTCTCGATGAGTTCGGCGATGTGTGTGTTGACGGTGAGGGCTTCGTAGAGCCCGACCCTGCCTCGGTAGCCCGAGCCGGCGCAGTTGGGGCAGCCTTTGCCCATTGCGAAGTGCGCGTTGGGCTCGGTGATGGCGAACCGGTGGAGGAGGGATGCCTCGGGCGTGTGTTGTTGCGTGCATTTGACGCAGACGCGGCGGACGAGGCGCTGGGCGATGACACCGATGAGGGCGGAGTTAATCACGAACCCTGCGACTCCCAGGTTGCGGAGCCGTGTGATTGCGCCGGCGGCGTCGTTGGTGTGCAGCGTGGAGAGGACGAGGTGTCCGGTGAGGGAAGCCTGCGTCGCGATCTGCGCGGTTTCATCGTCTCGGATCTCGCCGACGAGGACGATGTCCGGATCCTGGCGGAGCATCGATCTCAGGGCGGTGGAGAAGGTGAGCCCGATCTCGGCGTTTGCCTGGATCTGTCGGATGCCGGGGAGTCGGATCTCGACGGGGTCCTCGATGGTCATGATGTTGCGGTCGGGTGTGTTGAGGATTTTGATGCCGGTGAAGAGCGTGGACGTTTTGCCCGAGCCGGTGGGCCCGGTGACGAGGATCATGCCGTGGGGGTGTGAGAACATTGGCTCGATGATGGCGCGGGTGTGGTCGTCCATGCCGAGTTCGGCGAAGTCGAGGATGTCGGTGTTCGGGCGGAGCAGTCGCATGACGACGTTCTCGCCGTGCACTGTGGGCATGGTGCTCATCCGGATATCGAAGTTGCCCGAGGGGTGGCGGAAGCGGAGTTTGCCGTCCTGCGGTCTGCGGGTCTGGGTGAGGTCGAGCTTTGCCATGACCTTGAGTCTTTGGACGATGCCTGCGTGCGCGCTGATCGGGGGTGCCTGCTGCGTGCGGAGGCGGCCATCGACTCGGTAGCGGAGTTGGAGTTCTTTCTCGCAGGGAGAGATGTGCACATCTGAGGCGTCGTGTGAGATGGCGTCCGAGATGATCTGGTTAACGGCGGCGACGATGGGTTCGTCGGCGGCGACAGATTTTTTTGCCGGGGCAATATCTTCGGTGAGTGTGTCGGCACCGAGCTGGGCGAGGCGGTATGCGCGACCGATGAGCGCGGAGAGCAAGTCGTGTTGGCAGAGCACCGGCTCGATCTCGGCGCGGAGTGCCTGGCGGAGGCGGTCGATCGCGTCGAGGTTCATCGGGTCTGCCATGCCTACGGTGATGGTGTTGTCGATCGCGAAGAGGGGGAAGGCGATGTTGCGTTCGGCGATGGCGCGCGGGAGGAGCTCTGCGTGGCGGATATCGATCTCGTAGTGCGTGAGATCGACGTAGCAGCATTCGCAGAGGGAGGCGCTCGCTACGGCGATATCGTGGTTGGTGGCGGCGCCTGAGAGGACGATCGCTTCGGGGAGAGAGACACTCTGGTCGGCGGCGACTTCCTCGGCTGCGCGGAGTTGGTCGTCGGTGATGATTTGTTCCTCGAGCATGTAGCGCCCGAGATAGTCGTTGTGTCCGATCATGCGGCGCCCCCGTCGGTTGGGGGTTCGAGGTTGTCCGCCATGAGGGCCTGGACTTGTTCTGCGGTTGGTTTGCACTCGGCGTCGAACTTGGTGCCGAGCATGTAGGTGGGACCGCGGTTGGTCATGCGGACGCGCATGATGCGCACGCGTGTTTCGAACGTGAGCCCACAGGATGTTTCGACCGTGACCCTGAGGAAGCAGCCTTTCGGGACGAAGTGCTTTGTGAGCAGGCCCATGCCGCCCGCGCTGAGGTCCGCGAGGGTTGCGGGGACGCCGTCTTCAACATCGGCGTTGGTGGAGAAGCGGAGTTGGGTGTCAGGGTCGATGTGCAGGCGCAGCTTGGCTGCGTTCTGGGTTTCGTGGCGCTCGAATTGGCGCACCGTCAGATCTGATTTGGCACCCATGAGGGATCTTCCTGCTGTAGTGGATAGTGCGGATGCACTGGTTCCACGGGAGAAAGATCGTCCGGAGATGTGTGCGGGTTGACCCCGTAACGGGCGGGAGGGCAGAATTCAGGCAAACATAGGGACGCCGGAATTGGTGGGGTGGCGTTACACCCCGCACGGATTACCCGCTTTGACTCTCGGTCTGGGCGAGGATTCGGCGGGCGGCGTCGATGCCGGCGGAGGTGGGGTCTGTATTGGAAGGGGTGCCGGGCGGTGGGTTTTCTTCGTTGTATAGATGGATTGTCTGCGTTGGGAAGGCGAACTCGACGTCCAGTTCGTTGGCGAGTCGGATGATGTCCATGATGAGGCGGTGGCGTTCGCGGAGTTCGACGGACCAGTCTGAGGTTGCGAAGAACATATAGAGGAGGATGTTCAGGGAGTGGTCGGCGAGGGCGTTGAGGTGGACCTCGAAGAAGTCTTTGCGCGTGACGGGGTGGTTGCGGATGATCTCGCGGATGCCTTCGCAGAATGCTTCGATGGTGTTCGGGGGTGTGTCGTAGGCGATGGTGATGTGGGTCTTGAATCGGCGGTACCGGCGGCGGCCATAGTTATCGACCTTTGCGCGGACGAGGATCGCGTTGGGGACGGTGACGATCGAGTTGTAGAAGGTGCGGATGCGGGTGGAGCGGAAGCCGAGGTCTTCGACGGTGCCTTCGACGTCGTCCACGACGATCCAGTCGCCGACGGAGAAGGGGTGATCGAGGATGACGGCGACGGAACCGAAGAGGTTTTCGATGGTGTCTTTGGCGGCGAACGCGAATGCGAGCCCGCCGATGCCGAGCCCGGCGACGAGGGAGGTGATGGGGAGGTGGAAGGATTCGGCGAGGAAGACGAGCCCGAAGGCGACGACGAAGACCTTCGCGGCTTTGCGGACGAGCGGGACGAGGAGGTCGTCGAACTTGGTGGATGTTTTGGCTGCTTTGTGCTGGAAATACTCGGCGAGCAGATCGACGAGGCGGTAGGCGGCGGTGACCCCGGCGATGAGGGCGAAGGCGCGGGCGGCGGTGCGGAGGATTGCTTCTGGATCGGGGGGGAGGGCGAGCGCGTTGAGCAGGGTGTAGACGACGATGCCGGCGACCATGAGCCCGATGGGTTTGACGGAGCGTTTGAGGAGTTTGGCGGTGTCTTTGTTCGGGCGGTCTTCTTCTTTCCGGCGGATCAATCGGCGCGCGAAGATGGTCGCGATGATGCGCACGGTGAAGTCGATGACGACGCCGATCGCGATGACGAGGAAGAGCCCGAGCCACTGGTGGGTTTCGAGCCCGAAGACGACGCCGTGTGAGATGGGCGCGAGCCCGACGGCGTCGAGAGCGCGTTTGGTGATCGGCGGGTTTGCTGCGGCGTGTTCGGCGAGGAGTGTGTCGAGTGTGTCGCGTTGGACGCGCCATGCGCCTGTTTCATCTCGGATGAACGCGATGTCGAGCGATTTGGCGTAGATCGCCTGGTTGGTGGTTGTGCCATCGACGGACTGGGCGTTGGGGAAGTCGTCCGGTTGGAGGTTGAGGGTGGTGAGGCGTTGGTAGAGGACGCGCGCGGCTTTGGGGCCAACTTCGGAGGCGACTGTGTAGCCCTCAAGATCGAGGCACTCGGTAGCGCGCTGCATGGGCTTGGAGAATTCGGAGGGGTTGTTCCGCATGTTGATGAGGAACAGCTCGATGGTCTGGCGCGGGCTTGCCTGGAGGACGGGTTGGGCGGGCGCGGTGGGCTCGGCGTCCTGCGCGGTGGCGGGGGCGGTGATCGTGAGGAATGCAACAAGGATGGATGTGATGATGGTGTGCATGGGGGGGACAATCATAAGACGAGGGAGGGGGGATGGTTGGAGGGCGACTAATTCCAGGCAGTCGGTGTTTGTTTGGTGAGGGTCCGTGAAACTCATGGATGGAAGCTCGGTATCATCGCGCGGTGGCACCCGCAAAGGGGTGCTGTATACATGCGCGAATGCCCGAACCCGGGGGCCTGGATCGTGTTGGTCCGAGTGGTCTGTCCGGGTTCGTTGATCGAAGGAGATGGCGATGTTGAAACGATTGATCCTCGCGGCCCTCTTGGCCGCGGTCTCTGGCGGGGCGGTTCACGCCCAGCAGGTTGAGCCCGAGGAGTTCGTCCTGGACAACGGGATGAAGTTCCTGCTGTACCCACGGACGGAGCAGCCGAACATCATCGCTGCAGGGTGGGTGGCGAAGGTTGGCTCTGCGAACGAGCGGCCTGGGATCACGGGGATCTCACACTTCTTTGAGCACATGATGTTCAAGGGCACGACCACGATGGGGACGGAGGACGCGCAGCTCGACGGCGAGCGTCGTCGTTCGCAGCGGGCGCTGCGGGATCGGTTCCTCGAACTGATGTACGGCGAACAGTACGAGCGCTGGCGCAAGGGTGAGGTGACGGATCCGTGGGATCCCGAGCAGTTCACCGGCGAGCTGGACGAGCTTCGCAGATCTCTCAAGGATGAGATGGACACGCACAAGGAAGAGATCGTGAACAACGAGTTCGACCAGGTGTACACCGAGCTTGGTGCGTCCGGCATGAATGCGTTTACCACGTACGACCTGACGTTCTACTTCATCAATGTGCCGTCGAATAAGTTTGAGCTGTGGGCGTGGATGGAATCGGACCGCCTGAACGATTCGGTGTTCCGCGAGTTTTACTCCGAGCGGGATGTTGTGCACGAGGAGCGCCGGATGCGCACCGAGTCCACGCCGACGGGTGTTTTCGACGAGCAGTTCGACGCGATGTTCTGGCAGTCTTCTACTTATTCATGGCCCGTGATCGGTTGGACGAGCGATCTGAACTCGTACACCGAGGAGCAGGCGTGGGACTACTACCACACGTACTACCAGCCGGCGAACCTTGTCGGGTTCGTTGTTGGCGACTTTGATCCGGCGGAGATCAAGCCGATGATCCGCGAGTATTTCTCCCGCCTGTCGCCCGGCAACCGCCCGGTGCCGGCGGTGGTGACACTCGAGATGCCGCAGCTGGCGGAGAAGCGGATGATCGCGGAATGCGATTGTCAGCCTCAGATCCGGGTGCGGTACCACGCGGTGCCGTTCAACCACAAGGACGAGGCGGCGCTGGACATGATGTCGAACATCCTGAATGGTCGGACGGGGCGTTTGTACAAGAGCATGGTCGAGGGTGCGGAGATCGCGCAGAGCGCGTTCGGGAGCAACGATGCTCGGAAGTACGGCGGTCTGTTTGAGTTCAGCGCGACGACAAAGGGCGACGCGACTCCGGAGGAGCTGGAGGCTGCCTGGTACGTCGAGCTGGAGCGGTTCAAGACGGAGCTGGTCTCGGAGGATGAGCTGCAGAAGGAGAAGAACCAGGCGCTGGCGGATTCGTACCGCCGGTTGCAGAGCAACTTCTTCCTGCTTGTGCAGCTCGGGTACTTCGAGGGCGAGGGCGGATGGGAATACATCAACGAGTTCCCGAAGCGTCAGCAGGCGGTGACGCCCGAGGACATCATGCGTGTGGCGAACGAGTACTTCGCGGAGACGGACCGGACGGTCGCGGTGTACCGGCGCAAGGAGGGCGGCGCGCCGGAGGACCCGGAGTTCGCGGCGCTCAAAGAGAAGATCGGCGAGCAGATGGCTGGGTTCGTTCGTCAGAATGTCCAGCAGCTGCAGTCCGTCGAAGATCCGGCGGAGCTGGAAGAAGCTCTTGCGCAGATGGAAGCGAACAAGGGGCAGGCCCCGCCCGAGATGGCGCCAGCTCTGGACTACCTGATGAAGAAAGTGCGCGAGCGCATCGAAGAACTGAACGCCGAGTAACCCAGAACAATGAGAGCAAATACAATGACCACGAAGAACAAGATTCAAATGATTGGTATGTGTGGTGTCTCGCTCGCCTTGATCGGGGGCGTGGCGATCGCGGGGATCCCGGATCGACCGGAGGACATCGGCTTTGGCGAGCTGTTGTTCGATGCGCCCGAGGCGGGGGACTACAAGGCCACGCTGTCCAACGGTGTGACGGTGTACCTGGCGCCGAGCAAAGAGTTTCCGCTGGTGAATGTTTCGCTGAGTTTCAAGGGCGGGTCGTACCTCGAACCCGACGAGATCACGGGGCTGGCGAGCATGACGGGTCAGCTGATCCGACGCGGCGGGACGACGACGATGTCGCCCGAGGATATGGACGAGCGATTCGATTTCCTGGCGGCGAACGCCTCGGCGTTTATCGGCGGGACGAGCAGCGGCGCTTCGCTCAACTGCCTGAAGTCGAACTTCGATGAGTCGTTCGGCTTGTTCATGGATATGGTGCGCAACCCCGGCTTCGATAGCGAGCGTCTGCGGATCGTGAAGGACGAGCGTCTGGAATCGATGAAGCAGCGCAACGACGACGCGGACTCGATCCTCGGGATGGAGTGGGGGCGCCTTATGTGGGGCGAGAACCACTTCGAGGGGAGCGCGGCGACCGAGGCTTCGATCAAGAGGATTTCAGTGGATACGATGCGTTCCTTCCACGGGAAGCTGTTCCAGCCCGGGAACATGATCGTTGCTGTGACGGGTGATTTCGAGCCCGGCGAGATGATTTCATATCTTGAGGGTGCGTTCTCGGATTGGCAGGGCGGGCAGATGATGCCCAACCCGCCTTCGCCGGACCACAAGTTTACGCCCGGCATGTTCCACGTTGAGAAGGACATCCCGCAGGGCAAGTTCCGGATGGGGCACCGCGGTGTGAAGCGGGATCACCCGGACTACTTCGCGCTGACGATCATGAACGACATCCTTGGCGGCGGCGGGTTTACTTCTCGGATGATGAAGAAGATCCGTTCGGACGAGGGGCTGACGTACGGGATCCGCTCGTCGATGTCCAACCGGGTGCATTACCCGGGTGTGTTTGTGGTGTCTTCGTTCTCGAAGAATCCGACGGTCGCGTTGACGATCAAGTACGCGCTGGCTGAGATCGAGAAGCTGCAGAGCGATGGTGTGACGGGCGAGGAGCTCGAAACATCCAAGCGTTCGTTCATCGAAACGTTCCCGCGCCGGTTCGAGTCCAAGGCGGGGATGCTGAATACGTTTGTGAACGATCAGTGGACGGACCGTCCGGCGGGCTTCTGGCGGGACTATCGCTCGAATGTAGAGGGTGTCGGTCAGGATGACGTGCAGCGCGTTGCGAACGACTACATGGACCCGGACCAGATGATGATTCTCGTCGTCGGCAAATGGGACGAGATCTACGAGGGCGATATCGATAAGCGTGCATCGATGGCGGAGTTTTTCGATGGCACGGTGACGCACCAGCCGCTGCGCGACCCGCTCACACTGGATGCGCTGCCCGAGAGCACATCAGACGGGGAATGAGTTCTCGTTGATCATGACTTGCACGGGGCGGTCCGATCGGGCCGCCCTTTTTTTATGCACGGCGATGAGGGTGCAGGGGGTGCGCGGTGTATCGCCTCGCACGAAGAGCGGGTGGCGCGGGTGGGCATGGGCGGTGAGCCCGAGGCAGGAGAGCGGGCGGTCTGCTGCGCACTGTGCGAGGGTGTCGAGCGCACGGGCGAGCGCGGGTGGTGGGGCGTGGCGCACGGATGACCCCCACGCGAGGAGTGTTTCATCTGCGCGCTCCAGGACACGGCGCAGTGCGCGGGGGTTGTCCTGTCCGATCGGGTCGGTGGCGAGGGACAATTCGCGAGGGTCAGTCGCGCGGAGGGCGAAGAGGTTCACGACATCCAGCGCGCCGAAGCCCCACGATCGTGCGAAGCCCATGCAGCGCCGGATGGTGGGGTCGTCCTGATTGTGGTCCGCGGTCGAGGGGTTGAGCATGACGAACGCGATACGACTGTTGGCGGCACTCCACTCGCGGGTGAGGGAGTAGCGGAACCGCCCTGATGGATCGATGTCCGCTCGGCGGATAACTGCGTTGGTGGGAGAGACGGGGGTCACGCGCGGATTATGCGCTTGATCGCCCGGGCGTGCTGGACGCGGGTAGGATGTGCGGCCCATGTTCAGATCGACGCGTGCGTTTATGAGAGTGCTCGAATCGGCCGGCGAACTGCGCCGCGTGCGGGCGGGTGTATCTCCGATTCTGGAGATCGCGCAGATCGCCGATCGCGTGAGCAAGATGCCCGCGCCGGTCATGCCGCATTCGCGGACGCGCGCGATCGATCCGCTGCACTTCGGGTTGGGTGGGCGTGCGCTGCTGTTTGAAGATGTGGAGGGCTCGAAATTCCCGGTGCTGATCAACGCGTACGGGTCGTACCGTCGGATGGAGATGGCGCTGGGGTGTCACGGCGAGGTGCGCGGGCTCGAGGACGGGCACACGGCGGGGGGGTTGAGCGGGATCGCGGATCGTCTTGCATCGCTGACGAAGCCCGAGCCGCCGACGAGTCTTGCGGGGATGTTTGGCAAGGCGCGGGAGATTGCGCCGCTGGTTCGGATCATGCCCAGGCGTGTTCGTTCTGGCGCGTGCCAGGAGGTGAACTATCTGGACGAGGACGTGGACCTGCGGATATTGCCGATCATCCGGTGCTGGCCCCTTGATGGTGATCTGGGATCGGTTGGGTTTCCGGCGGATGTGAACAACGGGATCGACGGGGTGTTGTGGGACGACGAGCGGATCCGCGGGCGGTTTATCACGTTCGCGGGTGTACACACGATCCACCCGGATGATCTGGGAAAGAAGAGCGCGCCGTCGCACAACATCGGGATGTACCGCGTTCAGTTGCTCGGGCCGCGTCGGTTGGCGATGCACTGGCACATGCACCACGACGGGGCGGCGCACTGGCGGGCGTGGAAGGAGCGCGGGCAGCGGATGCCGGTGGCGATCGTGCTGGGCGGCGAATCGGTGCTGCCATATGCGGCGACTGCGCCGCTGTCGCCGGGGATTTCCGAGCTGTTGATGGCTGGTTTTTTGAACCGTGGCGGGATCCCTTTGGTGGCGTGCAAGAGTGTGCCGCTGCGGGTGCCGGCGAACGCGGAGATCGTGATCGAGGGGTATGTCTCGACGGAGGCGGGGATGCCTGATTGGTCGGCGCGGTCGATCGAGCCTTTGGGCGATGGTGGTGTTGTCGAGGGGCCGTTCGGCGATCACACGGGGTTCTATTCGATGCCGGACCGGTATCCGATTACAGAGGTGACGGCGCTGACGCACAAGCGTGACGCGGTCTACCCGACGACGATCGTGGGGTTGCCTCCGCAGGAGGACTACTACATGGGCAAGGCGACGGAGCGCGTGTTCCTGCCTCTGCTCCAGACGATGATCCCGGACGTCATCGATTACGACCTGCCGATGTTCGGCGCGTTTCACAACTGCGTGCTCATCAAGATCAAGAAGGCGTATCCGTTCCAGGCGCGGCGAGTGATGCACGCGGTGTGGGGTGCGGGGCAGATGGCCTGGACGAAGTGTGTGATCGTTGTTGACGAGGACGTGGAGGTACACGACTACCGGGCGGTGCTGCGGCGCGTCGCGGAGCGGTGCGATCCGGTGCGGGACCTGGTGCGCCAGCTCGGGCCGGTGGATATTCTGGATCATGCATCGCCGAGGCTTGGTGTTGGCGCGAAGATTGGGTTCGACGCGACGCGGAAGGTCGCGGGCGAGGAGGCGGCGGGGATGCCGATCGACCCGGAGGGCAGGGCGCGGTTGTTGCCTGATGCGGAGGATGCGCGCCGGGTGATGGATGGGGTGAAGCGTGTGGATCATGTTCTTGACGCGGCGTTGCCTGAAGAGTTGGGGCGTGGGTGGCTGCTGGTGCGGGTGGAGAAGCCGCGCCCGCACGCGGCGCGAGCGGTGCTGGATCATGTGTTGAAGCTGGGGGATCAGCCGGCACCGCCGTTCGTGATCGCGCTGGGCGAGGGCGTGGACGTGCAGGACACGGGGATGGCGTTGTTCCACTGGTGCGCGAACACGGCGATGCAGCGCGATGTGCTGTCGCACGACAGCACGGTGGAGTCAACGGCCTTCCGGTCTGGCGTGCCGCGGACGAGGATCGGTTTCGACGCGACGCCGAAGCGTCCGGAAGAGGGGCACCCGAACATGCCCGTGCGGGAGTGGCCGCCGATGATCGAGATGGATCAGACGACGATCGAGCTGGTTGAGCGGCGGTGGGGCGAGTACGGGATCGATTAGTCCGCTGCGGGTGCGGGCTCTGCCTCGAACGCATCGATCATGGCGAGGATGGGTTCTTTATCCACGAAGAACTCGCTGTTGTACATGTCCAGCGCGGTCTGCTCTGCGTTGAGCCTGGTGATGGTGTTGGTGATCGCGGCATCGATGCCGGCGTCGAGCAGGAAGCGGATGGATTTCGGCTGCGAGGCGTTGACTGCGCAGAAGAGGGCGGTCTCGCCCTGATTCAAGTCGTTGCGGGCGTCGATATCTGCGCCAGCGTTGAGCAGACGCTGCATGGAGGAGATGTCCGCGTTCTCGGCGGCGATCATCAGCGGGGTCTGCCCGA
The DNA here is from genome assembly GCA_029260435.1 of Phycisphaerales bacterium. Lineage (GTDB taxonomy): Bacteria > Planctomycetota > Phycisphaerae > Phycisphaerales > UBA1924 > OFTM74. The sequence continues at coordinate 77,580 of JAJDDG010000005.1, forward strand.
TCACGCCGGTCGGCGATTCGATGCCGGCACCGGCATCGAGGAGGATCGGCACGGCGTAGGGCCATGTGAAGGCGATCGCGTCGATGAGGGGCGAGGCACCCATCCCGTTTGAGTAGTTGACGTCTGCGCTCGCGGCGAGCAGCGCGCGGAGCGCGGGTTCGTTCTGTTCCTGGATCGCGAGCAGCAGGAGGGTCTGCCCCTCGCTCGCCCACTGTGCGGCTTCGGGTGATCCGGTGAGGATAGCGATGAGCCATTCGGAGTCCTGGGATTGGATCGCGCCCCATGCGTCCTGGAAGATGCGCAGTTGCTCGTCTGGGAGCGGCTCGTATTCGGGCAAATCGAACTCGGGCATATCGAATTTGGGATCATCGGGATCGAAATCTTCAGAGTCGAATTCGTCGGCGAAATCCGGGAGGGGTGGGGGTTCGAATGCGAGCGGCGAGCGGTCGGTGGGTACACCGGGAGTGGTCTGCCCGGCGGGAGATGATGATGGCGGGGCCTTGGGACGCGTGGCGAAGTGCATGACGGTAAGTATGACGCCCATCACGAGGCCCATGAGCAGGTATTGGCCGATTCTGGGATTCATGTATGCATCGGCACGGTGGTGCGCGCCGCCTCTGTCGCGATCTCGACGAGTGCGCCTGTGGCGCGGCGGACGTCGCTTTGTGTGAGGAATGGGCCCATGCTCAGGCGCGTCGCGCCGGGGTGTTCTGGCAGCGGGCACGAGGCGGGGTCGCTAGAGAATGTTGCGTGGGCGAGCGGGGCGCAGTGCAGCCCGGAGCGGGAGAGCACGGCGTATTTTTCTTCGAGGATGCGCGACACTTCGGATGGTGGCATCCCGTCGATGCGGATCGCGAAGACGCCGACACGGTTGTCCGTGGTGGGGGGGCCGAGCAGGTGGATGCCGGGCGTGAGTCCGTTTTCTCCGTCGCCTGCGATGGTGTCGAGGAAGGTGCGCATCAGGTCGGTTTCGTGCTCTGCGAGGCGCTCGACGGTGCGGTCGAGGATCCACGCGACGGATTCGCTCAGCGCGATGATGCCGGGCGCGTTGTGCGAGCCGGCTTCGTACTTGTCGGGCATGTTGGTGGGGTGGGTGTCGTCTTCGGAGCGTGAGCCGGTGCCGCCCTCGCGGGTTGTGGCGACGAGGCGTTCCATGCCGGGGCGCATGTAGAGCCCGCCGGTGCCGAGCGGCCCGAGCAAGCCCTTGTGCCCGGGGAAGGCGAGCAGGTCGATATGCATCTCCTGCACATCGATGGGGAGATGCCCGATGGTCTGGGCGGCATCGACGAGCAGGGGGACCGCCATCTCGCGGCAGATCGCGCCGATCTCGGCGATGGGCTGGACGGTGCCCGTGACGTTTGAGGCGTGCACGCAGGCGACCAGCTTTGTGTCCGGGCGGATCGCGGCTCGGATCACGGCGGGATCGACGAGCCCGGTGACTGAATCGCAGGGGACTCGGGTCTGCTCGACGGCGCTGCGATCGACGATTGCGTTGAGCGGGCGGAGGACGGAGTTGTGGTCCATCCATGTCGTCACGCAATGTCCCCCCCCCATCCCCCCTTGCTTTTCCCGTTGTGTTTCGTGCAATCCTGATCTGGCATCGCCGGTGAATATCCCCTTGATGGCGAGATTGAGGGCGTCTGTGGTGTTGAGGGTAAAGATGATGTGGTCGGGGGATTCGCCGTTGATCAGGGTGTTTATTCGGCGGCGGCAGCGGTGCATGAGTTGCTCGGCTTCGCGGGCCTCGGCGTAGGCTCCACGCCCGGGAGAGGCACCCAAGCGGGTCGAGAAATCGGCGAGGGCGCGCCCGACGCACTCCGGCTTGGGGTAGCTGGTGGCGGCGTTGTCGAAATAAAGTCGCTCTGCGTCCGGCATGGGGGCATGATACGGCGAATCCACAGACTATTTCGCCCGTACGGGAGGGTGTTAGAATCCCTGCCCCCCCATTCTGCCCCCACCTTGCCCCACCAAGCTTACCCCGACTTTGCCCCCACCCTGCCCACTCTGGTTCAACCATCCGCCACGAGATCCTTCCGGGTTTGGATTGGCGAGCCGACAGGAGCGCACAAGCATGATGCAGCGAGCACGCCGCACCCCGTTTCTTTGTTTGGCTTCGCTGATCGCGATCCCTGTTGTGTTGCTCGCGAGCGGCACGGCGATGGGCGACGAGTGGCTCGACCGCCTGAACGAACAGGCGGCCCCGGCACCGGGCGAGCAGAACGGGACGAAGGTGTTGTTTGACGCGGTCGCGGGGATGGACGAGCCGCCGGATGTGTTGGATTCGTTTGAAGTTGCGCGGGAGGTGATCCCGGGGATGAGCGGGTGGGCCGAACTCGCGGCGTGGGCGGGTGCGCCGGCGCAGCAGAAGGTGATCGAAGCGGTCGCGACGCTCACCGAGCGCAAAGATCGGTACATCCTCGGCTTGCCTTATTCGGATACGGAAGCACCGAGCGAGTGGAAAGATGGAGGGTTGTTCATCACGCTGCCCGAGGATGGGCTGCTGGTGAGCGCGGGGATGGCGTACCTGGCGCGCATGGACGGCGTCTTTGCGCTGCACTGGGTCGAGATGGTGCGGCTTGTCGATGCGGGCGAGGTGCCCGGCGCGATCGATGTGATGGAGCGGACGGTGCGTCTGGCTCGGATCATGATGGAGCGCCCGACATCCCATGAGGTGTCGTTCGCGACGGACAAGATGATCAAGTCGTTCGAGAAGATCCTGGATACATGCCGATCGTTCACGGGCGAGTTTTCAGCGAGTGATTTCGCGGATCTGAACCGGCGGTTCGAGGAGCGGCGGTTGCTGTTGGATCGTCAGGAGCTGCCGATGGGGGACAAGCAGATGGCGGGGCAGCTCGTTGCGAGGGGGATCGAGGAGCGGCGCAGTGCCGATGGGGTGCGTCTTGCCAAGCTGATGAGCGGGCTATCCGGCGATGCGAATCAGCGCCCGCTCGAGCGGTTTTCTCGGGCGGCGCACTGGAAGGCGATCGCCGAGCAGCACGCGGATTGGTTCGACGTGACGGACGAGCTGGACGATTTGTTCGGCGACTGGAAAGCACGGTGGGCGCTGCCCGACCTGAAGGATCCGATGCTCAAGCGTCTCACGGATTACGAGAAGATGGACAAGCGTCG
>JAJDDG010000006.1 GCA_029260435.1 Phycisphaerales bacterium
GCAGACGACACCGTCTCCATCGTGCATAACGGCGGGATCGACCGCTGGAACCGGCGCATCGATAACGTCACGATCCAACCACGCCCGGCTTCCCCCCTCGCCATGGTCGATTCATTCTTCGATGTCTTCGTCGATGTCTCCCTGCAAGCCGCGTCCACCGGCGTCATCAACGCCAGCGCCGAAGTCGAACTCTTCATCAACGGCTCATCCGTCGCCACCAAAGCCGCCCTCGGCTACTACGAGAACGACGGCATCTGCACCGGCGCAGGCTGCCCCGCCGTGCTCTGCGGCATCTGGACCGTGCCCGGTGTCTCCAACGGTCAATGCGAACAGTTCACCGTCACATACAACAACGGCACCACCACCAACTTCTGCTACTGCCACGCCCCCGACCCCGTCGGCCCGATCGTCTTCCCGAACGTCGAGATCCAGCCCACCGACGAGATCATGGTCCTCCTCCGCCCCGCACCCGGTGCGCTCCCCGAGCTGCCCCCGCTGCCCGGCACCGACGAAGAAGGCGACGACGTCGCGACCCCCGAACTCCCCTCCGATTGCACCTGCGACGGCGATGCCAACGGCGACGGCGTGGTCGATGTCAACGACATCTCCTTCGTCCTCTTCCGCCTCGGCAACCTCTGCTTCCCCGTCTAACCACCAACCCCTCGCCGCAAGGCGAGCACACCCATGTCAGTTCAAGCGCCACCCCGCACCTCCAAAGTGCGGGGTGTTTTTATATACCCGATTCATGGGGATCGTTCATCCCTGTTTACCTGAACTGCCGCAAGTCCACTCCCTTCTATACCGATTTCTTGTTCGAGGCCCCCCCTAGGCGGGAGCGCCCTGTTCATATCGACCGCTATGGAACCGCACATGCCATCGCTCATTCGCAAACTCCCCTCCTTCTCGATCCCGATCAAGCTCGCGCTCGCGTTCTTCTTCGCTGCCATGATCCCCGCGATTATCGCGGTCGTCTTCGTGTTCAATACAACAACAGAATCGACCATCCAGAACGCGCACATCCACCTCGAATCCATGTCCGAGGCGCACAACGATGTCCTCGAAGCACATATCAAATCGCTCGAATCCGCCGCCGCCGCGATCGCCGAAGCGCCCGTCATCCGCGAATACCTTCTCTCGCTCAACGCGCCCGACCCGACCGCAAACAGCGAGCAAGTCGAGCACGCACAGCTCGCCGAGGAACTCGTCCACCACATGCAGGAACGACTCTGGGGACAAACCCACCATATCTTCCTGCTCAACACCGCCGGACGCGTCGTCCTCTCCCCGCCCCACGGCGAATACGACACCCCCTGCCGCATGCCCTGCGACAACCCCACCCTGCTCAGAACGCGCCTCGGTTCCCATATCGGCGACGAACTCCACGACGCCGAGTGGTTCGAAAACGCGCTCGTCGAACCATGGATCACCTCATTCTCCGACTTCGGAGATCGCGACCATTTCCACCAACTCGTCCTCCACCTGGTCCACGACAAAAACGGACAACCACTCGGCGCGATCGCCATCGAAGTCGCAATCGACGAGGTGATCCGCTTCCTGACCCACGACTTCAAGCTCGGCGAAACCGGTCGCCTCCAGCTCTTCACACGCGATGGCCGTCCGGTCGTCCACTCCAAGAAAGACCAATACGCCCCGATACCCTCCCCCGGACTCGCCCAGACCATCGAGTCAGGTGAGACCCACATCGGCGACTACACCACCGCCGACAACCGCAAGATCTACGGCATCTACCTCCCCTCGTCCGTCTATCCATGGATCATCTCCGTCGAAATCGATCAGGCAGAAGTCCTCGCACCCGTCATCCACCAGCGCAACCAAACCGCCGCCATGCTCGGGGGCATCTCCCTCCTCATCGCCCTCGCCGGGGTCTGCATCGGGCTCTGGTTCGGGCTCCCGCTCCGACGCTGCGCCAAAGCCGCCCGCCAGATCGCCGATGGGGACCTCCAATCGCATATCCCCGTCACCCGATCGGGAGACGAGATCGCCATCCTCCAGTGCTCCATCGAATCCATGCGAAACCGTCTGATCGATCACATACACAACCTCGACGATCAGGTCGCCCAGCGAACCACCGAACTCGCCACAGCCAACCACAAGCTGCTCGCCACAAAGGAACGCTACGAACTCGCCGTCGTGGGCTCGCGCGACGCCATCTGGGACTGGGATCTCGTCTCCAACAGCTTCTACTACGCCCGCCGCTGGACCGAGATGCTCGGCATCACCTCGGACGAACTCACCGCCGAGCCGATCCCCGACCTCTGGCTCTCCGCCATCCACCCCGAAGACACAGACGACTTCAACGAATGGCTCGCCGAGATCATCGTCCGCGATACCGGCACCTACGAATGCGAGTTCCGCCTCATCCATCCCGACAAATCGTCTATCTGGGCGCTCTGCCGCGCCGCCGCCGTCCGGGATCACACCGGGCGCGCCAACCGACTCCTCGGTTCCCTCGCCGACATCACCGAGATGAAACAGGCCCAGCAAGCCCTCGCCGATGCCGCGCTCACCGACAAGCTCACCGGGCTCGCAAACAAAGCACGCTTCCGCGACCGCCTCGAAGAAACGCTCGCCCGCACCAAACGCTCCGGAGAACTCTGTGCCATCCTCTTCTTCGATTTCGACCGCTTCAAGGTCGTCAACGACTCGCTCGGGCACAACGTGGGCGACGCGCTCCTCGTCTCCATCGCCGATCGGTTCCGCTCGATATGCCGGGATAGTGATCTCCCCTCCCGCTTCGGCGGCGACGAGTTCGTCGTCCTCCTCGAAAATCTCAAATCACCCGACGAGGCGCAAGCCGCCGCAGACCGCTTCCTCAAGGTCTTCGCAGAACCGCACGAGGTCATGGAACACAAGGTCTCCTCCACTGCCTCCATCGGACTCGTCACCAACGAACTCGCTTACGACTCACCAGACGACATGATCCGCGACGCCGACGCCGCCATGTACCAGGCCAAAGCGCAAGGCAGAGGATGCGCCGTCACCTTCGACGTCGCAATGCACGAGCAGGCCCAGCGCCGCCTCAGACTCGAAGAAGAACTCCGCCTCGCCATCCCGCGCAAGCAACTCCGCCTCGTCTATCAGCCCATCGTCGATCTCAATACCGGGCAGGCAGCAGGCGTCGAAGCACTCCTCCGATGGACCCATCCCGAATTCGGTATCGTCTCACCCGTCGAGTTCATCCCCGTTGCAGAAGACTCGGGCATCATCATCGACCTCGGGTGGTGGGTCCTCGACAAAGCGCTCGCACGATGCGCCGCCTGGCACCACGACGGGCTGGACATCACCAACCTCCCCATCAACATCAACGTCTCCAAACGCCAACTCCTCTCAGACAACTTCGTCGCCGGGGTCCGCGAACGACTCGCCCACCACAACGTCCCACCGCAGAACCTCAAAATCGAAGTCACAGAAACCACCGTCGTGGACAACCGCGCAGGCATCGCACCGCTCCTCCAGGAACTCCGCGACACGGGCGTCCTCATCGCCATGGACGACTTCGGCACCGGCCACTCCTCACTCTCCGGGCTCCACCTCCTCCCCCTCGATGTCATCAAAATCGACCAGTCATTCGTCCGCGGGTGCTCGCAGAACGCCGAACTCCTCTCCATCATCGGCGCCATCATCAACCTCGGCGAAAACCTCGGCATGAAGACCGTCGCCGAGGGGCTCGAAACAATCGAGCACGTCGCCGCCATGCAATCAATGGGATGCACCTACGGGCAGGGCTACTTCTTCGCAAGACCACTCGAAGAACCCGACTTCATCCAGTTCGTCAAAAAGTCCCACGGCAATATCGCCGACGCCGCATAGATCGACTGCTGCACACTCCAAACAGAGAACATGGGCAGCATGCCCACGCGCAGAGTGGGCATGTCTTGTCTCCCGTACTTCTCCCGTGCCACTGACCTGTCCTCAGGTCAGTGCTCTTCCGTCCTAACCCGCCGTCCCACCCCACAACTTCATCCGCAGGACGAATGTCTTCCCTTCCTTACAAAAATGCGACGCGAAGCGTCGCATACAAACCTCCTCCCTCTTCTATTCCTGATGCCTGTTCCCCGGTGCCTGATGCCTCTCCCTCCCCCAAACCGATACTCCAACCATGCGTATCCCCTCCACCCTCCCCCTCTCTCTCCTTCTCCTCTTCACCCTCTCAGCCCCCGCTACCGCTGGCGTCCCCGACTACGACTTCCAGTGGTCCACCATCTCCGACCCCGGCAACCCCGGGTACTTCGGCCCGAATGATTTTAATCTCGGCAGGTTAGGGCGTGGCGATGTGGACTACGAGTACCGCATGAGCACCCGCGAAGTCTCCACCGCACAGTGGATCGAGTTCATTAACACCTTCGCGCCCGACAGCGCCGATTTCGCCAATAAGCACGGTTCCTTCTCATCGTTCGGAGCATGGTTCGATCCCTCGTACAGCGGCCCCGGTCGGCGGTACATCCTCAACCCCAACAACCCGGAAGCCGGAAATCTCCCCGTGTCCAGAATGTCTTTTCGCACCGCCGCGCTGTATATGAACTGGCTGCACCACGGCAAGCCTTCGGACCTCGCTCTCATTCAGGACGGCGCGTACGAAGCATCTACCTTCGGCAGCGACGGAGTCGGCGGATTCACAGATCAGATCGTCCACTCACCCGGTGCCAAGTACTGGATCCCCACCGTGAGCGAGTGGCTCAAGGCAGTTCATTGGGATCCGAATAAACATGGCTCGGGTCAGGGCGGATGGTGGACCAACCAATACAGTTCTGATGAATCACCAACTCCCGGGTTCCCCGGTGAACCCGGCGCGATGACCAGCGCGGGGATCGACCTATCTGCGCAAGGCGCGATGAGCATCCCCCTCGGCTCCTACCCCGATGCGCAATCGCCCTGGGGGCTCTTGGACACCTCTGGCGGCGAGAGCGAAATGCTTGCCGCATGGTGGAACGATGAACACAACCTTATCGCAAACGATGGGCAAGATGCGGGCCGTATCGGATTTGGAGAAAGAGCCGATGAGATTAACAGCATAGGTTCGATATCCAGCGAACACGGCGCTACTTGGGTCGGTCTCAGGATCGCCAGCGCCGTGCCCGCACCAGCAAGCGTATTTGTTCTTTGTGGTGGAACCACAAT
>JAJDDG010000007.1 GCA_029260435.1 Phycisphaerales bacterium
TCGGCGCATCCGTCGGCTTCCTCGTCGTCATGCTCTACATCACCAAAGGCGGCTTCGTCGCCGTAGTGTGGTCCGATGTCTTCCAGGGATCGCTCATGTTCCTCGGGCTCGTCGCGCTCCCCATCGTCGGCGTCCTCGAAGCGGGCGGCGTCACAAACATCCTCGACACACTCCGCGAAACATCTTCCACCCACCTCTCGCTACTGGGCACCGCAAGCCCGAACGCGCTCACAATCACCACAATCGTCGGCTTTGTCGCTATCGGGATCGGGTTCCTCGGCTCGCCCCAGGTCTTTGTCCGCTATATCTCCCTGCGATCCGAAAACGAAATCTACAAAGGCACCGCCGTCGCCCTGTTCTGGACACTCTTCGCCGACTCCGGCGCAGTCCTCGTCGGCATCGTCGGCCGCGCACTCTTCACCGGCGCAGAGATCGGCGGCGACGCAGACAACATCCTCCCATTCATGTCCCAAGAGCTCCTCCCACCCTTCGTCGCTGGCGTCTACATCGCCATGGTCCTCTCCGCGATCATGTCCACCATCGACTCCCTCCTCGTCGTCGCTTCCAGCGCAGCCGTCCGCGACTACTGGCAGAAAACCCGCCACCCGGACATGAAAGACGAAACCCTCCTCAAACTCTCTACCTACATCACTATCGCGCTCGCACTCATCGCCTTCGCGATCGGCATCGGCATCCTTTTATTCGACAAGGAAAACGGCGTCTTCTGGATCATCATCTTCGGGTGGTCAGGCATCGCCGCCACCTTCTGCCCAGTCATGATCCTCTCGCTCTTCTGGTCCAAGCTCACAGCGCTCGGCGCGAAGTGCGCCATGCTCGCCGGCTTCCTCGCCGTCCCATTCCTCAAGTTCGCAGCCGCACCGATCCTCACCGCCATCGGGCTCACCGAAGCCCCCCAATACCTCACCGCACTCGATGTCCTGCTCCCCGCCTTCCTTATCTCCGGTGCGGTAGCAATCTTCGTCTCACTCGCAGACAAAAAAGGCCGCGCAAAACTCGAAGGCGTCGAACAAGACCTCGCCGAAGCCGCCAAACGCTAAGTTTCGCGCCATCCTTAATCTAAGCAACCCCGGTGCATCCGTAAAAAAACACACACGAACCACACCACCCAATCCAGGGGATCTATCGTGTGCCTTCCCCCTTGTAATCGCAAAACCAGCCCATTCCGTGTGGCCTCTCCGTGGGGGCTCCAACCCCTTTTTCCCACTTTGCCCCCAATTACTTCTCCTTCTTTCTGGAGCGTCCTATACCCCTCCGCCGATTTCCATGCCCGAACGAGGTACGACCAAGTACCTCCTAATTCAATGCACATCATCCGTTCCGATGATGCTTCCTACGCTACTCCTCGCCAAAATGTCCCCTTCTACGACTCCCCTACCAAACGCAAGTAAGCCCTAACTTTGTTACACTGGCTCCTAGGAATCGTAATTGTGAATCGTCGGCCCGCACCGCGCGGGCGGGCCGTTCGGATCGAAATGGAAACGCATCGTCAATTCAGACAAGTGGAGATGCACTCATGAAAAATGTTCTGCTTAGCACCGCGGCCATTGTCGCCGCAACGTCGAGCACCTTTGGTGCCACGGACGAAGTCCGTTCAATCGTCGCCGAAATGCTCGCCGACGCCGAAACCCGTTCCTCAATGCTGCAGTCCGGCTCCGCCGGGCATGACGGCCACTTCTTCCTCGCCGATGGCGCTGGAAACTTCCGTCTTGAAATCGACGGCCAGATCCAGTTCCGCTACATAGCCAATTTCCGGGATGAAGATGACTCAACCGTCCAGGACGATTTCGAGCCCGGCTTCACCAACACCCGAACCGACCTCGGCTTCTCGGGTCACATCTTCGACCCCAACCTCTTCTACCGCGTCTCCGGCAACTTCGACGAGACCGGCGGCCTATTCCGCCTCGAAGACGCATACTTCGGCTACAACTACGGCGACGGCTGGACCGTCCTCGCGGGTCAGATGAGAATCCCAATCTTGTGGGAAGAAATGCTCAACGACCGCTACGCACTCGCGGTCGATCAATCCGTCGTCAACGCAATCTTCAACCAGGGCCGCTCGCAAGGCGTTTGGTTCAACTACACCTCCGATGACTGGCGCATGTGGTTCGGCTTCTCCGACGGCGTCGGCTCCGCTTCCACCGATTTCGCGGTCGATCCCGCCGACTGGGCTCTTTCCATCCGCGCCGAACTCAAGGGTGCTGGCGAGTGGGACCAGTTCAACAGTTTCTCCTCCGCCCCCGGCTCCGAGTACGCAGCCAAATTCGGTGCCGCGTTCCACTGGCAGGACGGCCCCAACGGTTCCGCGCTGATCACCGACGGCGAACTCGGTACCTACACCGTCGATATCATGGCCAAGGGTGACGGCTGGAACGCCTTCGCCGCCTTCGTCGGCCTCCATACCGAGATGGCTGGCGTTGAACTCGACGACTTCGGCGTCGTTGTCCAGGGCGGCATGTTCCTCCCCGATTCCGACAACGAGCTCTTCGTTCGCTGGGATATGGTCATCCCCGACGACGAGCGCACCAACGATGACAACTTCAACACCATCACCTTCGGTGTAAACCACTACATGCACGGCCAAGCCGCCAAGGTCACCTTCGATGTGGCCTGGTACCTCGATGCCACCACCGACAACGACCTTGTCAACGGCATGGCGCTCGGCGCCAACGGCCGCCGCATCGGTCTGGTCTCCACCGACGAGGACAACCAGTTTGCCCTCCGTCTCCAGTTCCAGCTCCTCTTCTAAGAGACACCGGACCTACTCCCTCTACACAACCCAACCATCATCCCACGCCCGGGCACCTGCCCGGGCGTGGTTCTTTTTGCACACAACCCATCTCCCGATACCATCACCTCAATGCCCGACGCGACCGCCCCCAACCCGCTCGTCGCAATCATCATGGGCTCACAGTCCGACTGGCCCACAATGAGCGCCGCCGCGGACACCCTCAAAGCCCTGGGCGTCCCCCACGAATCACGCATCGTCTCCGCACACCGCACGCCCGACCTTCTCTTCGAGTTCGCGTCCTCCGCAGCCCCCCGCGGCCTGCGCGTCATCATCGCTGGCGCGGGCGGCGCCGCCCACCTCCCGGGCATGTGCGCCGCAAAGACCACCCTCCCGGTCCTCGCCGTACCAATCGAATCAACCCTCAAAGGCATCGACTCCCTGCTCTCCATCGTGCAGATGCCCGCAGGCATCCCCGTGGGCACACTCGCCATAGGCAAACCCGGCGCGATCAACGCCGCCCACCTCGCCGCCCAGATCCTCGCGCCAAACTTCCCCCATATCGCCGCCGCCGTCGCCAAGCACCGCGCCGACCAGACCCAGTCCGTGCTCGATCAATCCATCGAGGACACACCCAAATGATCCTCGGCGTCCTCGGCGCCGGACAACTCGGGCTCATGATCGCGCGCGCCGCCGCCAATCTCGGCGCAACCACACGCTTCCTCGATCCAAACCCCAACGCCTGCGCGCAATCCGTCGGCGAACTCATCGTCGCCCCATACACAGACGCCTCCGCCCTCGACCGCTTCGCGCAAGAACTCACCGCCGCAACATTCGAATTCGAAAGCATCCCCGCCCAAACCGTCGAATACCTCGCCGCCCGAGTCCCCACCGCCCCATCATCCAAGGCCCTCGCCGCCTCCCAGGACCGCCTGCACGAAAAGCACCTCCTCGAATCCGCCGACATCCCCGTCGCCGATTGGCGACCCGTCGATTCGATCGACGCCCTCCACACCGCCATCAACCAACTCGCCGTGCCCTGCATCCTCAAAGCCCGCACCGGCGGGTACGACGGCAAATCACAGGCCCGCATCCCCTCCCCGGACGATGCGCAAGCCGCGTGGAACGCAATCGATCAGCGCCCCGCGATCTGCGAACGCATCATCCCATTCGACCGCGAACTCTCCGTCATCGCCGTCCGCTCGAAGAACGCCCAAACACTCTTCTACCCCGTCAACCAATCCCACCACACCCGGGGCATCCTCACCAAAACCATCTCCCCCGCGCCAACCACCAACCCCGACCAAATCGCCCTCCTCCAGGCGCGCATCACCCACCTGCTCGACCAGCTCAACTACGTCGGCGTCTTCACCGTCGAGTGTTTTCAAACCGCCGACAAACTCATCGCAAACGAAACCGCCCCGCGCGTACACAACACCGGGCACTGGACCATCGAAGGTGCCGCCGCCTCCCAGTTCGAACTCCACGCCCGCGCCGTCCTTGACCTCCCACTCGCGCCAATCCGCCTCACCCATAACCACTCCGCAATGCTCAACATCATCGGCATCGAGCCGGACCCCGCCCTCGCAAGCATCCCTGGCGCAACGCTGCACATGTACGGCAAACACCCCAAACCCGCCCGTAAAATCGGCCACCTCACCATCACCGCCGATTCACCCGACCAGCTCGCCGAGCGCACCGAACAAGCCGAGCGCATCTACTCGCCCCTCCTCGCACCCGCTTCCGTATAGCACACGAGTCTCTCCGCCCCCTCTCCCCTCGGGGGAGAGGGCAAGCGAACGCAGTGAGCGCGGGTGAGGGGGTCTTCCTCTTATCTCTTTGTTTTTTTCTATCGAAGCTCGACAGACCAGTACGCGTTATCAAGGAACGTCCGCCAGCTCTCGTACCGCTGCTGACCAAGCCGCACCGAAATCAACGGGTTCCGCCTCGGCATCACCGGCTTCTTGATCAGACGCATCCGCGCCTGATCCGGCGTCCTGCCACCCTTCTTCGCGTTGCACCGCACGCACGCGCACACCAGATTCTCCCAGGTGTCCCCGCCCTGCTGCTTCCGCGGCACAACATGATCGATCGACAACTCGCTCGTCGGGAAATGCTTCCCGCAATACTGACACCGATTGCGATCCCTCGCGAACAGATTCCGCCGGTTCAGCTTCACCCGCTGCTTGGGCAAGCGGTCGTACCCGTACAACCGGATCACCTTCGGCACCGCAACATCAAACCGCACCGTCCGCACCCAGTCGTGCCGCTCGGGCTCAAACTCCCGCTGCAACTCCGAGATCTCAGCCCAACTCGAGAAGTCGTAATTCAGGTACTGCCCGTCATCAACATGGATCACCTCCGCGTGTTCCCGCACGAGCAGGCTGAACGCCCGCCGCGCAGTCGTCACACGCACCGCCATGTACATTTTGTTTAAAACAAGCACCTTCGCCCCGAGCCCACCCGTCAACACCGCCGCGACCCCATCCCGCCGACTACCAGGCTCCCACCCGCCCGCACCGACACCGTCACCCTCATCGGATTGCCCCGCACCATCAAGTTGCCATGCGCCAGCGGTGTGCATCACGTACTCCGTGCATCGGCTCAGCGCCCATGCATCATCAACGGTAGCGGCGGGCACGCCCACGATCAAGAACTTTCCCCATCCCTAGCACTTCCTTTCCCTCAAACTACGACATCTCGTGTGTGAAACGACCGCACACAATATCAGTGTCGAAAATGACGCACACCCGTCGTATAGCACCGCACGCCCGCTTCCTCGCACACAGCAAACGTCTCCCCGTCCCGCTTCGACCCACCCGGATGCACAATCATCCGCACACCCGCATCAATCAGCACACACGCCCCGTCCGAGAACGGAAAAAACGCATCACTCGCCGCGATCGCGCCCATCGCACAATCGCCCGACTTCTCAACCGCGATCCTGCAACTCGCCACCCGATCCATCTGCCCGGCGCCAGCGCCAAACAATCGCACCCCGCGCCCGTCCGCATCCTCGCCGCCGATCGCCACCGCGTTGCTCGTCAGATGCTTGCACACCGTCCAGACAACCTCCGCCGCACGCAGCTCGTGGTCGCCCGCGCATTCTCCCGCCCACAGCGCCCACCCCGCCGCCGCCTCGTTCGCCCCGTCTCGCTCCTGGATCAGCATCCCCCCATCAACCGCGCGCACATCCAACCCACCACCATCCTGCGCGCCCTCCCCAACAATCAGCACCCTCAGATTCTTCCACCGCTCCCGCAGCACACCCAGCGCGCTCTCCTCGATCGATGGCGCAATCACCGCCTCCAGAAAAACACCCTCCTCGCACACCCGCTCCGCGCTCGCCCGATCCAGCACCCCGCTCACCGCCAGAATCCCGCCATACGCCGCGAGCGGATCGCCGAGCATCGCCAGATCCACCGCGTCCACCGCCCGCCCCGCAACCGCCGCACCGCACGGATTCGTGTGCTTCACCACCGCCGCACCAAACCGCCACCCGCCTAGCGTCCCCAACTCCTTCGCCAATCGCCACGCCGCGCTCGCGTCGTTGATGTTGTTGTACCCCAGCGCCTTCCCGTGTACCTGCCGCGCACCCGCGAGCGTCCCGTTCCCATCGCCATCCCCCGACCGCACCGCCCACGCCCGCTGATGCGGGTTCTCCCCATACTTCAACGCCTCCACCCCGCCAACCAACCCCGCCGCCACGCGCACCCCGATCCCCACCCCTTCGCCGTCCCCCTCCCCAGACAAATACCCCGCGATCGCAACGTCATACGCCGCCGTCCGCGCAAACGCCCGCGCAGCGAATCGTTCGCGCACCGCAACCCCCGTACATCCCTTGTGCGCCGCGAGCTCGTCCGTCACCTCCGCGTACTGCACCGGATCTGTAACCACCAAAACGTGCGCATGGTTCTTCGCCGCCGCCCGCACCATCGTCGCCCCGCCAATATCAATCTGCTCCACCGCCTCCCCATGCGTCACACCATCCCGCGCAACCGTCCGCTCAAACGGATACAGATTCACACACACCAGATCGATCCCCGTGATCCCGAGCCGCTCCATCACCGCCGCATCCCCCGCGTCATCCCGCCGCGCAAGAATCCCGCCGTGCACCATCGGGTGAAGCGTCTTCACCCGCCCGCCCATCACCTCCTCAAACCCCGTCACCTCCGAGACATCGATCACCGCGACCCCCGCCTCCCGCAGCGCGCACGCCGTCCCCCCCGTCGAAACGATCTCCACACCATGCCCGACCAATGTGTTCGCGAACCCCACAACCCCGCGCTTGTCGCTCACCGACACCAGCGCCCGACGCACTCGTACAAGCCCGCTCAACCCAGTGCGCCTTTCTCCCTCCGCACCAGCAACCAGTTCTACCGGGGCGACAGCTTCACAACAGGCCCACGCGACCACGCCAGATACAGATCCCCATCCGCAAACCCATCCGCAACAACATGGCTCACACCCGCCAGCTCCACCCGCTCGATCACCGCCCCGTCATCAAGATCGAGCGTCGTCATCACCGAACCGTCCCACACCAACAGCCGCCCGTCCCGCACCGCCACCGCCTCACCAGCCACACCCGCCGCCGACCATTTCACCTTCCCGTCCCGCGACCGCAGCGCCGAAAACCCGCGATCAGGCAAAGACACATACACCGTCCTGCCATGAAACACCGGCTTGTCCACCAGCCGCGAACCCGTCCGCACCCGCCACAGATCTTCACCCGTCAACAGATCAAATGCCCACACGCTCTGATCCAACCCCGCCAGGTACAGCCCGTCGTTCGACATCGCCGGGTCCACCTCAGTCCCCGAATACATCTTCGTCGCAGAAACCAACCGCCCCCGCCGCGCTGCAAGCACCGCAACCCGCCCCGTCCTGCTCACCGCCGCGACGCGCGTCCCGTTGCTCGCGATCCCCGCATTGATCGATTCATCGAGCTTGTGCCCCCACTGCTTGTACCCGCTCACCAGGTTGTGCCCCAGCACCTCACCCGTCGAGCACCCGTACACCGCGATATTCCCCACAACGTTCGGCTTCGTGTTCGCTAGCGCTGCAAGCTGCTGCCGCGCCTGCAACTCGCCCGTGCGCACATCAATGATCCGCGCCTCCGTCTCCGAACTTGTCAGCAGCCGACCGTCATCCAGTTTCACATTCCCCACATACCGCACGATCGAATCGCCCAGCTTGTCCGACCACCGCACCGAACCCGTCGTCTTCTCCATGACGGAAATAATGTTCCCCGTGTCGTGTACCACCACCTCGCCGCCGAACACATCAAAAAAACGAATCTCCGATCGCTGCCGCATCACCGGCTGACTCTTCCACTCCATCCGGTACCCCAGCCGCTGGTATGTCTCAAACCCGATCGCCGCCGACCCGTTCGCCAGCGAAACCACACCCGATCGTTGCGTCTGTGCCGCCCGCGCGCCGTTCCCGCCGCCGCATGCCGCGCTCATCGACAGCGCCGCACCACTCGCAACCAAAGCAATCATCCGAATCATCCGCATCGCGTCACTCCAGAGCCCGACGGTCAATCTCACCGTGCCGGGTACGAAGGGTCAGGGGGAAATAGAGAACACAAGAGAGCATGAAATGAAAGGGGGTAAGAAAGGGAAAGAAGAAGGGGGGAAGGTGGGGGGAAGGTGGGGGGAAGGGTGGGTGGGCGAGTATCGAGGGGCCGCCCAGCGGGGTCAACCTCCCTCCCCGCGAGACTCCCCTATCCTCTACACCATGTTCACAGGCCTCGTCCAAACCGTCGCAACAGTCGCCTCCGTCCAGCAAACCCCTGCCGGGCGGGCCATCACCATCGACCCCGCCTCGTGGGCCCACTCTCCCGCCCCGGGCGACTCCATCGCCCTCGCAGGCGTCTGCCTCACCGTCACATCCCCCCCTCCACACACACCCACATCCGCACCCACATCCGCACCCCCCTCAATCCGGTTCGATGTCATCACCGAAACCCTCAACCGATCCACGCTGGGCGACCTGACCGAGGGCTCAAAGATCAACCTCGAACACGCCGCCACACCCTCCACCCTCATGGGCGGGCACATCGTCCAGGGCCATGTAGACACCGTGGCAACCGTCGCCGCCGTCGAGCCCAACCCCGCCGACTACCGCATCACCCTCTCCATCGACCCCCACTATATGCCCGCCATCGTCCCCAAAGGGTGCATCACCATCGACGGCGTCTCCCTCACCATCGCCGACACCAACCCCAAAGACCACACCGCAACCGTCGCCCTCATCCCCACAACCCTCGAATGCACCACCCTCTCCGAACTCACCCCCGGCGCGCGCTGCAACATCGAGACAGACATCGTCGCCCGCACCGTCCTCAACTACATCCAGCACTACGCCCCGCTCCACTCCGACTAGCGCGACCCGCACACCCCGCGGTCCCTCGGCTTCTCCGCCCGAAGCGCCTCGCCCATAAACCGCACAAACCGCGTCCCCGCCGTCCCCCACTCCCGATTTTCCATCCGCTTAAGCACCTTCATGATCGCCCCCCCGCGCCGGTCCCTGTAAAACGCGCGGTACAACTCCTTCACCTCCCGCACATCGCGCTCCTCCATCTCCGGATTGCGCGCCAGCCCGATCTTGTTCAACCCCGCAACCCGATTCGCTTTCTCCGCGATCACATAAGGCGGCAGATGCATCCCGATCCCGGACCCACCCCGCATCATCACACCCTCCCCAACCATCACAAACTGATGCACGCATACCAACCCCGAGATGTTCGCACGGTTCCCCACGTGCACATGCCCACCCATCATCGAACCGTTCCCGATGACCACGTTGTCGCCAACCTGCACATTGTGCCCGCAGTGCGACCCCGCCATCAGGTAGCAATCGTTCCCGACCCGCGTGGGCTCATCACCCTTCGCGCCCCGGTTGATCGTCACCCCCTCGCGAAACGTATTTCTATCCCCAATAAACACCCGCCCCGGGTCCGTGTCCGTGTAGCTCAGATCCTGCGGCTCGCCGCCCACCACCGCGTGCGAATGCACCACGTTCCCCACGCCCATCTCCGTGTGCGCAACAACCATCGCATGCGCACGCAGCCTGCACCCTGCACCGATCGTCACACCCGGGCCAACAATGCAGTACGCCCCGATCTCAACCCCATCGCCGATCACAGCCCCCGGATCAACCCGAGCCGTCTCATCGACTAACGCCTTCTCGTGCACTACGCCCATCCGGGGAAGTATACCCGAGCCCGCTACACCGACGCCGCGTCCGTCCGCCCGGGCTCACCCGAGCCGCGCTCACGCACCCCCGTGCCAACACCCGCGAACAACCGATCCACACTCCGGTCCATCGTGGGAAACACCGTCATCACCGTCAGATCATCCAGCTGGTGCAACGACCCCGTCTGCTGATCAAGATCATTCGAGAGCGCCCGCATCGCCGAAGCCACACCTTCACCGCTCCACACCCGCGCCATCTCGCAGAACCGATCGATGTAGTGCGTATTCGGTACCCGCCGACCGTGCTCGTCCGAACCCTTCGCCGGGAACGCCGTCTCGAACCCGTCCGAGTACATAACCAGCATCTCGTCCGCCTCCATCGTGAACGATGTTTCTTCGTACGTTTCATCCGGGAATATCCCGAGCAACCCGCCACCGCCCTCAACACGCTTGATCCCACCACCCGTGATCCGCAACGACGGCGGATGCCCCGCGCTCGCGATCACTACACCCCGATCCCGCGTATCAATCACCCCGTACACCGCCGTCGCAAACCGCGACGACTCACCCTGCCACCTGATCAGCTCGCTATTCATCCGACGCATCACCTCGCCCGGCCGCACAAGCTCGTACGTATCACCAATGATGTCCTTCGTCTCCAGACTGTTGCACAGCACCATCGTCATCAGCGCCGCCGGCACCCCGTGCCCAACCGCGTCCGCGAGGAAGAACCCGACATGGTGCTCGTCAAGCCGCTGCACGTCATAAATATCACCGCTCACATACCCGCACGGGCGAAACAACACCCGGAAATCAACACCATCAACCTGCGGCAAACGCTTGGGCAAAAACTCCCGCTGCACACTCGCCGCCAGCTGCAACTCTTCGTGCAGCTTATCCATCTCCCCGCAGATCCCCCCCTGGAACCGCCGCGCAACCCGCAGCTCATCGTGCAGCGCTTCAACGATCGACTGCCGCTGCGCCATACCCGCGAGCATCGCCGCGACCGCCTCGGGTGATTCTGCAGCGCTCACCGCCACAACACCCTGCCGCGCAAGACTCCGCCACCGATCGTGCCACTCCTCGAAGATCACCACCGCCCCGACCCCGTCCCGCTCGAGCCGGTCCAGCACCTTAAACACCCCGCTCTGATGCTCGTCCGAACGCACCACCACCAACGCCGCCGCACCGACCACACGATCCCCGCTCTCCACTTCCTCGAAACTCACCACCTGCAGCCCCGCCGGCGCAAGACTCTTGGGCCATGCATCGCAGATCGCCCGCCACACCCGAGCCTGCGCCTCCTCGCGCGGGTACCCCGAAACCAAGGTCACCGTCACTCCGCCGTGCCCGATCGTTCGATCGTCCATGACCAGCACCTTCCCGCGCGACGACGCGCGCAATCACACCGCCCACCCCCCGATAACCGCGCGCTCCCTGCGCTCAGCCTCCATCATCCAGATTCGTCCTAACGAGCCCGCTGCTTGAGCCCCGCGGAATCCAGCCCAACCATGTCCCCCTCCTCAACACCTAACCGAGCAAGCGTCCCCGCACGCACCTCCACCGCAAACACCGCCGCGTACCGGCTCGAATACTGCCTCAGCCGCGCCTCGTACGCCGCGTCCCCCTCGCCCTCTTCTCGTGCCTCCACAGTCATCTCATGAACCGACACAACCCGACCCGTCCCGTCCAAATAAGCAATATCAATATCAACCAGGCAATCACGCATCACAAACCCCAGCACCATCGACCGCGGGAACACAAACACCATCCCCCCGTCCGCATCGATCGACTCGCGGAACGCAAGCCCGGGAATCCGCTTCGAATTGTCCAGCGCGAGCTCAAGGCAGAACACCTCCCCGCCCAGCTCCACCCGCGCAGTCTCCTCCGCGCACGCCGCCCCATCGCACCCCGTCGTCACCGCGCACGCGCTCAATAGCGCCGCGCTCATCGCAAACACCACCGCCGCACACCGCCGCTTCATCATCCAAGCCATCGCGCACACTCCGCATCAAAGACAACCCGCTCGCGCGACATCCTATCCAAATCCAGCAACGCCCCCGCCTCCGCCAACCCCATCTCCCTCACCCCCCCACCGCCGCTCCCCCCAACACCGCACCAGTGCATCAACAGCCCGATCACCCGCTCCGCCCGCACCCCCCGCTCCCGATACGCCGCGATCCGCGTGTCCCCGTGCCGCTTGGCAAGCCTTCTCCCATCCTCCCCCACCACCAATGGCAGGTGCCACTGCCGGATCTCCCTCCCATACCCCAGCGCACCCCGAAGCAAAGCCTGCCGCGCCGCCGAATCCAACAGATCATCCCCACGCACAATCCGATCCACACCCTGCCGCGCATCATCAACAACCACCGCAAGCTGGTACGAAGGCGTCCCCCGCTTCGTCCATACAACAAAGTCCCCAATACTCTCCGCAGGCTCGCGCACCACCCCTCCGCAAAACGCATCCGCAAACCGCACCTCTCCCGCATCAACAACAAACCGCCAGTTCGTCTCCCGATCATCAACCCCCCGCGCGCAAACCTCTCCCCGCAATGCCGGATCAAACCGCACCTCACCGCCCCCTTCCTGCGGGGCACTTGCCGCCGCCTCGATCTCCTTCCTTGTCAACGCACACGGATACACCAACCCCGCGCGCGCAAGCCGCTCCATCTCCCCCGCGTACACATCCCAGTCCGCGCTCTGATACGTCGGCCCCTCATCCCAATCCAAACCCAACCATGCAAGATCTTCGATCGCGCCCCGATCCGCACCCGCCTTCACCCGAGGCCCATCCAGATCCTCGATCCGCAACAAAATCTTCCACCCGTGCCGCCGCGCCAGAATCCAGTTCACCACAAACGTCCGCGCGTTCCCCAGATGCAGCGCCCCCGTCGGCGACGGCGCCAACCGCGTCACCCCACCACCCTCCCCCCCACCAATCCCACCGCGCGCACCCCCGCTCACGCCCCCCAATCCGCCCTCTCCGTGTGAAACACTTGACGCATCCATCTCGCCACCGAAGATACCCTAGACCCGCCGGGATCACCCGCCGGGCGTGCCAAGGGATCCAAGGAGGAGCCGGACCATGCAGAAACTCACAGAACAATCCGTCGAAGAGCGGCTCGCGGCCCTCCCGAACTGGTCCGAGCTCAACGGCGCCATCCAGCGCACCTACCAACTGCCCGACTTCCCCGCCGCCATGGCATTCGTCAACAAAATCGCCGAACTCGCCGAGTCCCGCGCCCACCACCCCGACATCCTCATCCGCTGGAACAAAGTCACACTCACCCTCTCCACCCACGACGCCAACGGCATCACCGACAAAGACTTCGACTTCGCC
>JAJDDG010000008.1 GCA_029260435.1 Phycisphaerales bacterium
GGGAGAGGGTGGTCGAGCGAAGCGAGACCGGGTGAGGGGTCTTCTCATTTCTCCACGCGCCAAAAACAGAAACGCCCCGCCGGTGGCCGACCGACGGGGCGAAAGATCATGTCGCGCGTGAGGTGCCCTCTCACGGCGCTACCGACCATCGGGCCTCATTGCCCCCAGGCGCTGGCCGATCGCGTCCTTGCAAACCGGCCCGGTAGCGTTGCTCGAAAAGCGGCGAATCCTTCCGCTGCCTCCTCGCACGCACGAACAAACAAATTGAAACGGGTGCGCCAGCCGCCACCGGCGCGCCCGTCAGGATCAGCCCGGCTGACAAGCAGCCAGGGCGATCCACGCCTCATCTGAGCTTCCCTGCTCAACGCCCTGGATCCATCCAACGCTTCTGAGACAAGCGACAGTCATGCCCCACTCCCCTTCTTCTTCCCGAGCCGTTTCAAGACCTCCGGCAACTGCTTGAGCCGATCCACTCGGCTCTTGCGCCACGCCTCCCGGTCCCGAACCTCTAACCGATCCCCCGCGCCAACCAGCACCACCTCGCTCGGCATGCCGACGATCTCCAGCATCTCGTCCGGGATCCGAACCCGACCCGCGCTGTCCGGCGGGATCCGCGCCGCGAGCCCAAAAAGAGTCGCCTGCAGCTCCGCCTCGTCCTCGTCCGGGGTCAGTGTCAACTCCCGCTCTACAGCCCGGGCGTGAAAATCCCGCTCCGTGTACAGCCGGATCACCCCAAGCCCCGAAGATGTCACCCAAGGCACCGCGAACCATGCGATCCCGTCCTCCTCCGGCCGCCACTGCGCCCGAATCTCGGCGGGAATCGCCAGACGCTTCTTCGCGTCGATCGTATGCTCGTGTTGCCCTGTAAAAAGCACTCATTAAGGCCCTCTTGCCGGTTCTCGACTCACACTACGACACCCCTCAACACATCGCAACACTTTCCCCCACACTTGAACACCCTGTGCATAACCTGCGCGTTTCTCGCCCCACCCCGCGCAATAATCGCGCCACCCCTTTTCCTGCCTCCTATCCGCCGATCCGCTCGATTCCTGCCGCCACCCGGCTACGATTCGCCCAATGAACGACTCCCAAACAACCCCCCCACCCACCAAGCCGACCCCCGCCAACCGACTCGGGTGGGACTACCGGAAAATGGCCTCCGATCTGGGCGACCCCGTCGTCCCGATCATCGACTGCCACGCGCACATCAACGGCATCGATGCCGTGCATGTCTACGACGAGGCGCGGCGTGCGTTCGGTGTCACCGAGACCTGGTCGATGACGCGTCTGACCGACGCCGAGCGGATCCACAAGGCGCTCGACGGGCGGATCAATTTCATCGCGGTGCCCAACTACATGTCCGACGACCCCAAGACCGCGCAGACGCAGGGCTTCCTCGACGACATCCCGCGCTGGGGCGAACTCGGCGCGAAGCTCTGCAAGTTCTGGTGCGCGCCGCGCGGGCGGGACTACTCCGAGGACTTTGGTGAAGAAAATCTCTGCTCGCTCAACCACCCGTGGCGCAAGCGCCAGATGGAGCGTGCCGCAGAGAACGGCATGTGCATGATGGCGCACATCGCCGACCCGGACACATGGTTCCGCACGAACTACAAAGACGCCGAGCGCTACGGCACCAAGGCCGAGCAGTACGACCAGCTCGCCGAGGCGATCGAGGCGTACCCGAATCCCTGGCTGATCGCGCACATGGGAGGCTCGCCGGAGGATCTGGGGTTCCTGACCGAGCTGCTCCTGAAATACCCGACCATCTACCTCGACACCTCCGCGTGCAAATGGATGGTGCGTGAGCTGAGCCTGCACCCATCGGAGGAACTCATCGGGTTCTTCGATAAGTTCAAGGGGCGGATTCTCTTCGGCTCGGACATCGTTTCGATGGACGCGCACCTTTCGCCGCAGACCGAGGGGCGCAACGACCGCGTGCTCCAGGCGGGCAGCCGCGAGGAAGCGTTCGACCTGTACGCGAGCCGATACTGGGCGCTGCGGACGCTCTTCGAGACGGACTACTCGGGCGAGAGCCCCATCGCCGACCCAGACCTGAAACTGATCAACCCCGAGAAGTACGACGACATGTCCGCCCCGCAGCTGCGCGGGCACGCGCTGCCCAAGCACCTGCTCAAGTCGATGTACCGCGATGCACCCGAGGCGTTTATGCAGGCTGTGGAAGCCGCTTCGATCTGAATCGGTAATAATTATCCGAGTGATTGGGTGCCGTGGTACAGCCGCAGGCTGAACCACGCATATCATGCTTCACGCGAAGCGCGTGAAGCATGGCACCCCACTACTTGAAAACAAGGCCTATCTGCCGGCTGCGGCGATCAACGTTCCGATTTGCTGCGCGAGTTCGTCGTCACGCTTGGCGCTGATTGCGCCCGAGAACACGGCAGCCTCCACGAGGTCCACGAAGCCGTCCGATCCTCTGATGAACTTGAGCGAGGCGTCGCGGACGTTGCCGCCCATGGACTTGGCGCCCGATTTCCCGGAGGGCAGCATGAACCCGCCGCCGCCGTAGATCCCGTACACGCCGCCCGCGATGACCGTGTGCGTGATGGCGATGTTGCTCGCGGTGTAATCGATCGGGGTGCGCCCCGCCTTGGGGCGGAGGAACATATGGATATGGATCAGGTTGCCGCTCGCGTCGGTGTCCGTCCCACGGAGCCATGCGAGGAGCTGTTCTTCGCTGAGATCACTCAGGTAAAAATCGGCGGTGTTCTTATCGCCGTGTCGGTAGATCTTGGTCACGAGCTTGGGGCGCAGCTCGACGTTCTTGCTGGGCGACACGATGCGCACCGCCCCGCCGCCACCGATGTGCAACCCCGTGCCCAACACCCCACCACCACACCCGCACTGCACGCAAGCGGCAACGGCACAACCCAGTAACAACAGCACCCTACGAATTGGCACGCTCGACCTCCGTAACGACACGCGTTTTGTTCTTTATGACAATGTCTGAATTTGTGATCCCGAGCGCGGAGAATGTGTCGCGCTCGATGATCCGGCGCAGCGTTTCCCGCGGCACACTCGCCCCGCCGCCCGCGCTTGTAGAGACGCCGTAGATCATTTCGATCGCGGCTTCGGGCTTCATGCGCGGGAACCCCGACGCGAACAGGAGCTTTTCGCAGACTCCCAATTCGTAGCACTCGACGAGAGTTCGGCGGAGTTTCCACGAGCCGGCGACGAGCGAATCGGTTGTCGCGAACACGCCCTTGTGCTTGGCGAGCATCGCGAGGGTCTGCTCGGTGTAGACGCGCCCGAGGTCCCCGAACACGAGTCGGAGCCCCGCGATCGTGCGCGCAGCCTCGTCGAATAGAGCCGGGTCTGTCCACTCGAGGACACACCCCGGTGCGCCGAGTCCCGGGTTGTTCACGAACACAACGAGGTCGGTGCGCGCACAAAGTTCGAGAAGCACAACGACACGTTCATCGGTCGGGCGCACGCCCTGATCACCTGGGCTCAGATTGATACCGATTGCGTCGGATTTTGCGGCGTTCTGCGCCTCTGCGAGGGCGTTATTGCTCGTTGGATCGATGCCGATGACCGGGAAGCGGCGGAGGGCTGACTGGGCGGCGAAGCTCAGGACCATGCCCGCATCGATGCGCGCGTTGATGCGATCTGCGCGGTAGCCCATGACGATCGAGCGATCGATCGGCGCCATCGCCTGTGTGTGGGCGGCGGGCGAGGCATCGAGGTACTCGCGCCGCTCGTGGCGCTGCGGGACACCCCCCCAGGGGGAATCGCCGAGCCAGATCCGTGTGCATGCGTCTGTGGTCATAAATAATTCCGCGAACGGTGGGCGGCAGAGTGTACCCGCGGGCGGGATTAGCGTCTGCTACTCAAGAGAAGATGTCGGGAACGTAGATCCGCGATGGGCGTCTGACATAGGATGGAATAGTTGGTGCGGCGCGTTCTGTTCTATCTACAGGAGGTCGTGATGGCGGCGAAACGTTCAATGATCCTGGCAATCTTCGCGGGGTTGGTATTCGTTGCGACTTCGGCGATCGCGGCCCCCCCCTCACCCCCCACGCCCACACCCGCCCCCCCCATGAACAGCGCGGCGACTCCCCGGGTGAATATCTCAGTCCCTCGCGTCAACATCGTTGGCACTCGCGCCAATATCTCGGTGCCCCGCGCGAACATCACGGGGTCGAGGGATGTGGGGCACACCACGATAAGGGTGCGGGCGGCGCCGACTCCCGATGTGACGATCGGCGCGGCGGTGGGCAGCTCGCACGGACATCACCACTACAACCGGCATCGATACAACCATCATCATCATGCGCGGTACGAGACAACAACGCACCGTTCGCTGAGTTCTCCTCCGACGACTGTGCAGGAAACTTACATGTGGGTGTCGGTCCCGGTGTACGGGCGGACGGGGGGCGTGACGCATCACGCGTACTACTGGCACCCGGCGGTGGTGCCGCCCTTCGCTGAGACGGCGCGGCGTGTTGACCCGGCATTGTTCGGTGCCCCCCCACCTGCCGCCCCACCTGCCGCCCAAGGCGAAGCGGACGCTGGAGGTTCGTTCCGTATTGAGGATAAGGCACGGGAGGCGATGCGCTCGAAGAACTACAAACATGCGGCGCGGCTGTACCAGCAGCGGTGGATGGCGATTGTTGATTCCGAACTCGGGATTGACGAGGGGACCACCGCTGCGGCGGATCGTGATCTGGTGCTTGGTGCGCTGGGACAGAGCCACGCGGAAGTGCTGCGGCTGCGCGCGATTGCGCTTGTTGGCGCCGGGCGGCACGAGCACGCGGTGCGGGAGTTGCAGCGTGCCTATCGCCTTGAGCCGACACTGGCGATGCGCCCGGTGCTGGGCAAGGATCTGGTCGGGGATCCGTACCGGTTGCGGCGGCTGGTGAATAGTTCGGTGCGGTACGCGCATCGCGCGGATGATGCTGAGGCGTGGGTGCTGGTTGCGATGCTGATGCAGGCGGAGGGCCGGGACAGGGTTGCGCGGAAGATGCTTGCGCGAGTCGCCCCCACCACACCCCCCACACTCCCCTCTTCCGTTGACGACGCCGGACAGGGTGAACGGCCGCTGTCGATTTTTCGGGATTAGCGGAGCTGGTATCTTTTTTTATAGCGATATTTTCTCGCGGATTACACGAATTATCTGATTGTACAGCGTGCAATTCAAGATACGCTTTTTGCACAGGCAGAGCGCGGTACTGTTCGTGCAGGCTGCGGCGGATCAAATGAGAGAGAAGGGAATCAGGATGAAGTCATCGATATTTGCGGGTGTTTCTGCTGTGGTTGTCCTGGCTGCGACTGCGGACGTCGCTGGTGCGCCGACGATTGATAATGTGACGCAGGTGACCTCGCATGTGACTCTGCAGGATGCGCTGAACAACGCCGCGAATGGGGATGCGATCGTGATCGGTGCGGGCACACTCGCCGAGGACAATATTGATTTCCCTGTTGGTGTTGATGTGACTATCACGGGTGCCGGTTCGGGGTTGACATTCATCGACGGCGGCGGGGCAGCCAACCCGGACAACCCGATCCTTGACATGCGGAATACGGCGCAGACGAGGGACACGGTGATCTCCGGGCTCACGCTGATCAATGGCACCAGGACTACAGATTCGTCGGGCAGGGGCGCGCTGTGGATTGTGGGTGCTACTTCTCCTGTTTTTATTGATGTCCGGTTTCTCAACAGCTCCGGGAGTGGGGCGAGTGGCGCGGCGCACATGGAAATCGTGAGCGCAACGTCAGCGCCCAGGTTCGAGCGGTGTGAGTTCCGTGGGGGCTTCGATGCGTTCAGTGATATGATCGTGCGCGGTCCTGCGGAGTTTGTGCAGTGTCTGATGATCGGCTCGAGTCAGACACAAGCCGTCGCCGTGCGCGACACAGCCTCGCCGCTATTCGTGAACACGACTGTTGTTCATCCCAACCGAGCCTTTCTGCTCCGTGAAACTGCGCAGGTCAGCATCGTGAACACTGTTCTCGAAGGTACCGTATTAACCCTTGATTCTGGCATTATCAATGCGGATCGGAGCCTGTTTTCGGGAGCGACCGGGAATAATATTGACGGGGTAGCGACCTTTGTTGATGCGGTGGGTGGTGATTACCGGCTGGCGACGGGATCGCTGGGGATCGATATGGGTGATGAAACCGCCTACAGCGCTGCGGGTGGGAGCGTGGGCGATCTGGATAGCAACCTTCGGTTGAGGGATGATCCCTCTACGGCGGACACAGGCACGGGGATCGTCAGCTATCTGGATGCCGGTCCGTACGAGTACCAATCCGCTCCGTGTGACGGCGACGCGAACGGCGACA
>JAJDDG010000009.1 GCA_029260435.1 Phycisphaerales bacterium
CATGGCATTCTCCTCCGTCTGCGCGGGCGAGATGGCAGGCGCGACAAACGACCTCGAACTCTTCGAGAACATGGGTGCCACCGTCATCGGCATCTCGGGCGATTCGTGGTTCACACAGAAGGCGTGGGCGGAATCACTCGAACTCAAGCAAACACTCCTCGCGGATATGCACCGCAAGGTCTGCAAGGCATACGGCTTCTACTTCCCAGACCTCAACGTCCCCTCACGCGGCACGGTCATCATCGCTCAGGACGGCACCGTCAAGTGGGCCCAGGCCCGCGAGATCACCTGCCCGATGAACATCGCCGATGTCGTCGCCGAAGTAGGGTGATGCCACGAGGGGAAACCCACAATCCAGAACACTCCTCGCTGAAACGCACAAACCGATTGTTTGTGCGTTTTTTCTATACACAGGGGGAACCCCGCCATCCTGAGGCGTCAATAGTAAGACAGGACACAGGAGTGCAATTCATGTTGCAACGAGCCTTGATCGTGTTATGCGTCGTCGCCCCCGCTTCCCTTGCCATCGCCCAGAGCGGCACCACCAACGGTTGGCAGTACGAGCGCCTCGCGCGTTTGGGTGATCTCGGACCGAATAATGAAATCTGGGAGGGGATGGCGGTTCCCTCTATCCGCGATGGTGCAGTTGTCTGGTGGGGAAACGAGGAGCCGGGCGGCATCGGCGACCAAAGTGTGTACCGCTACGAGAATGGAGTCATACAGACGATCGCCAGTGGGACCGGCTTGGGCGTGGTCGGTACTTCAAGCATTGGAACGATAGATTTCCTGCGTCGCTCACCTCATATAGGGAGCGATGGGAGTGTTCTATTTCACTCCACCGAAGGCGTATTCGTGTGGTCGGACGGGACAACGACCCAACTCGCTGATCGGCCCGCGATCGAAGGCGCGATCGGCGAACAAACTTCGCAGTGGGGCGACCCGATCTATCTCGCCGGAGAGGTTGTTTTTCCAGCGGGGCAACGCAGAGTGACGCGAACGGAGCACCAGAGTCATTTCTCTTTAGTCTCAACTTCGCCCGGGGGGCTGATAGAGATCGAGAACGATCAGTCAACAATCCCGGGCTTGTCTGCAACCGCACTGGAATATGTGCCCGCGTTTGAGACCGGAGAATTGCACACCGAACCAAGGCTGGTGTCCGACGGTACTCGCCTGCTCCTCAAGGCGGCCGACGCTCTCACCGGCGAGCAGGGCATTTACTTCCGTAATCCGGATGGATTGTTCGATGTCGTCGCGGATCAATCAACACCAATCAACTCTGGTTCAACAACAACCTTTGAGTCTTTCTCCGGGCATGTCGCGATCACGGGCGATACGGCCGCATTCGTAGCAAGACAGGCAGGTGGTCCGGAAGGGATATACACGTCCACCAATGGCATCATCGAGAAGGTCGTGGACACATCGATGGTGATCCGCGATTTTAATGGGGACACACTCGATTCCATCGGTGCCATCGCGATGGCCAAAGATATCGTGCTCTTCCAGGGGTGCTGGGACTGTACGGATAGCGGTGATATCGATCTCACGTGGACTGGCGGACTATTCACGGTGATCGATGGCAATCTTCAGACGATTCTTGAGCGAGGCGATGTGCTCGACGGCGGCGTCGTCGAATCGGTGCATATCACAGCCGAGAGTTTCGATGGAATTCACGTCGTTGCAAAGATCTACTTCTCGCCGGGTGATGGCATCGATTTTTCCTACGGCATCTACAAAATCGCCATCCCCTCCCCCGCCTCATACCTCCTACTCACCGTCGCAGGAATCCTCACCCTCCGGCGCAAGCGCGCCTAGCTGATCTCGCGGATGAATGGGTGTTTTGTCGCACCAGGAAAATGTTAAAAAGCGGAGCATCCCCTTCCGAGGATGCTGCGCTCCGGGGTCATCTTGACTCAGCGGAAACCGAAGCCGAGCCCGTTTAGAACTCGCCATCATTGATGTACGGGTGGCTCCACAGGATCACCTGAAGCGTCACCGACTTCACCCACGCCGCGTGCATCTTCTCCACCTCGTCTGCGGAGACACCCTCATCTTCGAGGAATGGCTTGAGCGTTGTGGTGATCGGCACCGTCAGCGCCTGGAGGTACCGGAACTGGATGATCGGCGTCGAGTTGGCACCATCCGTCTTGTTTTTGCCCACCGTGTGGTGTCGCCTTCCGATCTCGATCTGGTAGTCGAGCCACTTCTGGTCGTACTCCGCGTCCGCGGTATCGAGGATCCATTGCCCGAACCGCAACCGCACCGCTGCGAGATACGCCCCGTCCGGCTCACCCGTACTCCGATCAACAAACGACGCCAGCAGGTGATCGTTGGCCCCGACAAACCCGTACCACACATCAAGGATCTCCTCGACCCGGTTTTCCAGAATCCCACGCGACATCCGCAGATACCGGACATCCTCTTCGCTGAACAGTAGGGATTTCTGGATGAGCCCCATCTCATCCAACGAGATCGGGGCGGAAGCAAGATGCTTCGATCCCAGCGCGTATCCGGGTATACTCTTACCGGATTGCGCATCTGATGGTGAAGCGAACAGCAGGACGATCGGGACAGTGGCAACAACGCCAAGTGTGACAAGCAGTTTCATTTGCGTACTCCTTTGATGGATGTGAATACGCCATCATTGCCATGCCGCTCTGAGTCGTCCAGAGCATTACCGTGTTGAAAGTGGGTTACAAAGTGGTAAGCGATCGTGCGAGGGCGTTAGAGATGACCAGCACAAACGGCATCCAGCGGAACGAAGCATTCCACCAGGTCACCGATATCCTCCGGTGCAAGTGGACAATCGCCGTGCTCGATGCGATCGATCGCGGAGTCTGTCGCCCAGCCCAGATCCAGCGCGAGTACACCGGGCTCTCCTCCAAGGTGCTCCACGACCGCCTGAACAAGCTCGAACGTTTCGGGCTTGTAAACAAGGAGAGCTACCCGGAGACCCCACCACGAGTGGAGTACGCCTTCTCCGCGCGGGGCAACGATCTCGTCGAGCTGGTCCGATCCATCCGTGTTTTCGCTGAGGACTGGCAGGAAGAGTAATCACGTCGCCGCCCTCCTCACCCTCCGCCGCAAGCGCGCGCTAGCCTCCAGCGCCCTCCAAGCGGGCGCGGTTTCGATACGATTCACCCCATGCCCGAAGACCAATCCAGCGACCATCCTTCCACGAAGCACACCCCCTGCGTCCTGATCATCCGCGACGGGTGGGGTGAGAACCCGAACCCCGAGCACGACGCCTTCAACGCCATCAAAATCGCCGACACTCCCGTCGCCGATCGCCTGATGCGCGAGTACCCCAACACCCTCATCCGCACCTCGGGCGTAGCGGTCGGGCTCCTCGACGGCTTCATGGGCAATTCAGAGGTCGGACACCAGAACATCGGCGCGGGGCGAATCGTCGATCAGGACTCCGTCCGCATTACCAAAGCCTGTCGATCCGGCGCGGTCCGCAACAACCAGGTTCTCCTCGGCGCGTTCGACAAAGCGAAGCGCACAGACAGATATGTCCACCTCATGGGCATCTGCTCTGATGCGGGTGTGCACGGGCTCATCGAACACCTCTTCGCCCTGCTCGATATGGCCAAGGCGCTCGGGTGTACAAAGATCGCCCTCCACCTCTTCACCGACGGGCGCGACACCGGCCCCTTCTCCGCCATCAACTACGTCCGCCAGGTACAGACCAAGCTGGACGAGCTGGGCGTCGGGCACATCGCGAGCGTCATCGGGCGCTACTGGGCGATGGACCGCGACAACCGATGGGAGCGCGTCGAGAGGGCGTACGCCTGCCTCACCGGACAAGGCGCACGCAAGGCCGATCTCACCGTCTCCGCAACCGCTGCTCAAGCGGTGCAGGCGTACTACGACAACCCGACCAACGACTCCCAGCGCGGCGACGAATTCATCCCACCGGCGATGATCGGTGAAGATGTTCACGACGCCCTCACCACGCGCATCGCGACGGGCGACTCGGTCATCTACTTCAATTTCCGTGGCGACCGCCCGCGCGAACTCGTCTCGGCATTCGTCTTGGACGAGTTCTACGGGCACATGAAGTCCTCGCCCGACACCGACGAAAAAGGCTTCAAACGCACAACGAAAATCCCGCTGACGTTCGTTGGCATGACCCCATACGCCGAGTTTCTTGTGCCGCATATCAAAGTCGCGTTCCCGCGCCCCGAGCCGATGCTGGGCATCGTCGGTGCGCACCTCGCCAGTCTGGGGCTCGAACAGTTCCGGTGCGCAGAAACCGAGAAGTTCCCGCACGTCACCTTCTTCTTCAACGACTACCGCGACGACCCCTTCGAGGGTGAACACCGCGCGATCATCCAGAGCCCGAAAGTCGCGACATACGACCTCCAGCCTGAGATGTCCGCACGCGGCGTCTGCGACGCGGTGCTCGCGCGTCTCGACGCGAATGACTGCGAGCCGTTCATCGTCGTAAACTTCGCCAACGCGGACATGGTCGGGCACACCGGAAAGCTAGACGCTGTAGTCAAAGCCTGCGAAACCGTCGACGCGCTCGTCGGCGAGATCATCGATAAGACCCTCCGGCGGGGCGGCAGCGCGATTGTCACCGCGGACCATGGCAACGCCGAGCAGACATGGTCCCCCGAGAACGATTCGCCCCACACCGCGCACACGACGTACGACGTTCCCCTTATCGTCGTGGGGGAGCCGTTCAAAGCTCGTACGCTCCGGTCGGGCGGTGTCCTGGGTGATATCGTCCCCACGATGTTTGACATCATGGGGCTCGACAAGCACCCCGCCATGACAGGCACAACCCTCCTCGACTGACCGCGAACAGTGACGCGAATGCCAAAGATCAACCTGCAAAACAAGCCTATCGCGATCACCGGCGCAAGCTCCGGTATCGGTGCAGCGACCGCTATCGAGTGCGCCCGCGCGGGGATGCCCGTCGTTCTTGGCGCGCGCCGTGTCGAAAAGCTGAACGATGTCGCCGAACGAATCCGCGCTGGAGGCGGCCGCGCCGAAGTGGTCGAGTGTGATGTAGTAATCGAGGAAGACAACGCCGCGCTGATCAACCGAGCGATCGAATCATTCGGTTCGATCTATGCCGTTTTTGCGAACGCAGGTGTCGGTCTCGAAAAACCACTCGCAGACACGACGGACTCCGAACTCCGCGAACTCTTCGAGGTTGATTTCTTCGCAACGATGCACACCATCCGCGCCGCGCTCCCGCACATGATCGAAGCGCAAAGCGGGCACGTGCTTGTCTGTTCTTCCTGCCTCGCCCGCTTCCCGCTCCCCTACAACGGAGCCTACTCCGCAGCCAAAGCCGCCCAGCACCACATCGGGCGCGCATTAAACGTTGAACTCTCGCCACACGGGATCTTCGTCTCCACGGTCCACCCCATCGGCACGAAAACCGAGTTCTTCGAGACAGCAACGCGACGATCTGGTGTGGAGGGCGTAGCGATGCCGGAGCACACCCCCGAATGGTGCATGCAAGACGCCTCCGTCGTCGCACGCGCGGTCGTAAAATGCC
Organism: Phycisphaerales bacterium; assembly: GCA_029260435.1. Lineage (GTDB taxonomy): Bacteria > Planctomycetota > Phycisphaerae > Phycisphaerales > UBA1924 > OFTM74. The sequence continues at coordinate 5,516 of JAJDDG010000009.1, forward strand.
TGCGCAAACCCCGCCCCGAAGTCTGGACATCCTTCTTCGTTCGTTACGGTATGGGCATCTCCGGGTTTATGCCCCGCATCGCAGACCGCGCCGTCTCCCGCATGGTCCGCGAGTACCAGGCCGCAAAGCGCAGCGCGAACGATCATTCGTAAACAAGTTGAATCTTGTTCGGTGCGAACCCGTGCTCGTCGAAGATCACGAGTTCGTTCGGGCGATCGGCATCGAGCCACGCACCGGGCAGGTAGTACCGTGCCTGCGGAGGCACGCGCTTCCCGTCGTGCGTCGCGACCCAGTACCGCCCGGCGCACCACCCGTTGACATAGATCACGCCCCTGCTCATCCCGCTCATATCCAGGTGCAACGCGGGCCCGGTCCGTGTCACATCAAACAACCCACGCCACCAGCACGCTGTCCCATTCTGCGCTCGCGCCGCGGCGCTGGGCTGCTTTGCGCCGAGCGTGAGCGCTTCGTACACGCTCTCGTCTGGCATCTCCCACGCCGCGAACGACCACGCCGCCTTCCCCGTGACCGCGTTGACACCTTCGAGTATTCGTACGCTTTTTTTCGCGCTCTGCAGTGCGCTCTGTGCATCCGTCAGCACCGCGAGTTGCACCGTGTTCGCTCCCCGTTTGAGCGTGCCCTTGTCGAGCAAAAGGCGCTCCGTGCGCTCGCCGCCGAGCACCGCGATGGGTTCGTCGTTCACAACGACCACGCACAACCCAACCGCGTCACCCACATCCACGATCACCGGTGTTTGCTTCCGGTGCGTAAACGTCCATGTCACCCGCTCGGGCACCGTCGTGTCCGATCGATCGATGCCCATGATCGGCATGTCCACATCAAGCGGCGAGATTGGCGCGCCGTGCGTGAGCTTCGGGCTCGTTGCTTTGAGCAACTTCGTCTCGAACAGATCCCCGCAGAGCCCCTTGTCTCTGCGCAGCTCGCGCCCCCAGACCCCCCGCCCCATGTCGTCCGCCAGCGCGGCGAGCACCGTCTCACCTTTCTTGAGCGGAACCTGCACCGTCTGACCCGCCCCCGCCCCATCGCCGAGCGTGCCCGCGAACGAACCGCCCGCGTACACATGAATGCGATCCCCACCCTCCGCGGCCATCACAGTTTTCTTCGCAGCGCTCGTTTGCTTCACACGAACCCGATACCACCCGTACCCCTCGTGCGCACCGAGACGATGCAGCGCTGTCGCCCCGTCGATCGTTGCGAACCGCGGGTTCGATCCATCGATATACGATTTGGCGCTCGCCAAGCTCCACCCTTGAATCGTCGCCGACTTGGGCTTGGGCGGCTTCGCAACAGATTCGCAATCATCGCAACTCCCCTCCGAATCGATACAGACAACGCCCGCGCCGCGTTTCGATTCGACCGGCGTGCCCGCCTCGCCGAGCGAATCCGCACCGATGTACACCCGCCCGTTTCGAACAAGCACACTATCGATCTGGTCCTCGTTGCAGACGACTACGTTCGTGTTATCAATCTGTTCGATCATCGGATCGCGCCCCTTGGGGACAACGACTTCCGCGCTCGTACCGTTGAGCGAGATCATGCCGTGCGTGCCGCCGGGTCCGAAGCAGACCAGCGTGCGCCCGCTCTGCGCAAACGCACTAAGCGAGCAGTAGTCCAGCATGTCGCCCGATTCAAGACGCACATTCTGAAGGATCCAGGCGCAGGGCATTTTGCCGAAACTCACGGTGAGCGCGGTGCCATCACTCATTACGATCCGCGTGGCTTTGTTTTTCGCCAGGCGCGTGTCATCGCCGAGCACAAACACGACCGACCCCGCCGCACCGCGCCGCTCCACCGCGACGATCTGCCCCGACCCGGAGCTCGCGCGTGCGCCGCTCGCCTCATCCGTGATCGGCGCAATCGCATCATCAACCGAAACGCACGCTCCAGAAGCGCCCTCCGCCGACGCGAGCACACGCCCGAACGACCGCAAGAAGTGGCACACCCTGCGCACCGCGTGGTACGTCTCGCCCGGTGCGCCGCTCTGCGAGATCGTCTGGGACGACGCATGATCCGTTGTCGGGTACCCCGGCGCGGAGCCCGCGAACCGTCGGCCCGCCAGCGCCGTATGCGTCCCACCACCGACCGGCGAGATATTGAACTGACCGCCCGCGCTCGCGACCTCGATCAACCGCCGTACCGCGTGCGCCGCGGTCTTCTGCGACACGCGCTCCGATCCCCAGACATCGGGGCACCCGAGCGGCAGGTGCGCGACCAGAGCAGGCGTGTCTGCGCCGAGCATCCCCAGCTGGCGCACCGCGGCGTGCAGCCCCGCGTACCCAGACCACGCCTCGATCATGGAGTCCTGATCGGTGAACAGATTGTTCGCCGAGATCATCGGGACGTTGAACCCCGATTCCCGGGCCACCCTGCGCAGCTCGCCAAGGTACGCATCCGCTTCCTCGTCGTCGCCGCACATCCAGTGGTGCTCGATCTGCACGCCAATAATCGGGCCCCCCTTTGGTGCGCAGAGCGATCCGATTTTTTCTCCCACCCGGCGCCAATACCCCGTGACTAAAGGAAGGAACGCGCTGTCGGCGCGCCGCACACGCCACCCACAAGCATCCGCCGCCCAAACCGGGATCCCGCCCATCGACCACTCGTCGCCGATAAAAGGCCCGAGCCGGAGCACGCAGTGCATCCCCATCGCGCCCACCTCCGAAACAAATGCGCCAAGGTCGTGCTCCCCCTCCATGTCGAACACCCCCTCGCGTGGCTCGTGCATCGACCACACCACCGGCACCTCGATGCAGTTCAGACCCAGATCCAGCGCACGCGATATCCTTGAGCGCCAATGCGCGCGCGGTATTCTGCTGTAATCAACCGTGCCCGAGACAAGCCACACGTGCCGCTCGTTCACGAGGATCCCCCGCCCATCGACGCTCACACTCGCCATCTTTGTTCCTTTCGACCGGTTCGCACCGCCCGCTCCGAGCCACACCGTGCGGAACCCACCGGGCGAGCTACCCTACGCTCCGCCGGAGCAACCCCGCGTGCCTGACCCAGACCCGACTCATGGAAAGCGTATGGACACACCCCGCCCATCGCAACGCCCGGCGCCCCACGCGTGTACCACAAGTCACACCACCCCTGCCCAACGCCCACAACTCCAGACGGATACCCCGATGCACCACCAATCCCCCCCCCTCCGAGCGATCCGATTCGCGATCCTCCTCTCCGCTGTCTCCTGCGCCAGCGCATGCACTTCCATGTCCTCAATCGATCGACAGATCGATGCGCTCGTCGCCGAGCGCTCGGGCATCCTCGGCGGCGGGGCCGTCCCCCCCATCCTCCGCAGGAGCATGGATAGCGACTACGCCCGCGCGGGCATGCACGACAAGCTCCCCGAGACCAACAACCCCTCGGCTTCCGAGATCTCCTACGAGCCACAGGAGCAGCGCGAGACGGAGCAGGTCCAGGACCGCCTCGAGAAATACGCCACCAAGGGCTCCAGCGTCCTATTGATCACATTCACGGACGCGCTGGAGATCGCTCAGCGTTCCTCACGCGAGTACATCTCCGCGGAAGAGGACTACATCCTTTCCGCCATCCGCCTGCTTATCGAGCGCCACCTCTGGGGTCCGCGGTTCTTCGACGATGTCACCTTCTCAACCGACTATGACCTGGGCGACGGCTCCGACACCGCCGCACTCAACGTCATCAACGACCTCCGCGTCACCCAGCGCCTGCCATACGGCGGCAACGTCGAGGCCCGCCTGCTCACCCAGGCGACCCAGCAACTCACCGGCGCCGTCGGCGATCAGTACACCCAGTCCTCCGAACTCGCTCTGACTGCGGATATCCCCCTGATGCGAGACGCCGGGCTCATCGCCCAGGAAGACCTCATCCAGGCCGAGCGTGACCTGATCTACGCCGCCCGGCGATTCGAGCGCTTCCGGCGCGAATTCCTCGTCCAGATCGCTTCGGAGTATTTCTCGATCATCGCTCAGCAGCAGTCCATCGGGAACCAGCATCGCTCCGTTGAAAGCCGCCGTCGCAGTGCAGCTCGCCAACGCGATCTTGTCGATGCCGGGCGCGAGCCGCCGAACGAAGCAGCCCTCGCCGAGCAGAACCTGCTCACCTCGATCGACTCGCTCAACCGCCAACGTGATTCCCTGATCGTTTCACTGGACAGCTTCAAGATCCGCCTCGGAATCCCGGTAGACACCGAGATCGAACTCGCCCCGATCGATTTTGAGCTCATCGAACCCGCGATCACTCTCTCGGAAGCCGCCACGCGCGCGCTGATATACCGCCTCGATCACCACACCACCAAAGACCAACTGCACGACGCCCGCCGCTCCGTCGAGAACGCCCGCAACCAGCTCCTGCCTTCGCTGGACCTCTCCCTCGGCGCGAGCTTCTTCAATGACGACACCGACGAAAGCCAGATCGCCTCCTTCGATATCGATGATTCCCGCCTCTCCGCCGCCGCCACCCTCTCGCTCCCCCTCGACCGCCAGATCGAGCGCCTGAACCTCCGCTCCTCAGCCATCCGCTTCGAGCGAGCCCAAAGAGAACTGGACCGAGAGCGAGACCAGATCATTGTGGACGCCCGGGCAAGGGTCCGGGCAATCGATACCGCTCGTTCCGCGTTGAGCCTCCAGGAGCGGTCTGTTGAGATCAACGAATTCCGTATCAGTGAACTAGAAGCCAAACCCGACACAACCCCCGCCCAGACCCTCATCGACGCCCAGAACGACCTCCTCAGCACACTCAATGCCCGCGATGCCGCTGTCCGTAACCTTAGAACAGCCATCCTTAACTACCTCGTCGATACCGGACAGATGCGAGTGACCCCAGAAGGGCACCTCGACCCCCTCGAAGGCATGGAAATTCTCGATATCCAACCCGATCAAACCGACCCGTAAACCATCTCGGAGGCAACCCCATGGGCGATCCGCCGGTATCGAATACCGGAGACGTTCCGCCCGATCTCCTCCACCAACCCGCCCCCGGAGTGCCCCGATGACCCCCCTCCCCGTTTCCGCAAACAACCTGCTGACCCGCTCCCGCATCCTGATCGCCGTCGCGGCTTTCGTGGTAATCGTCCTCACCGTAATGATCATGGGGGGCGGCTCCTCCGAGACCACCGCCGCCGACGCTCGCGAGATCCACCAGGTCGAGAAGATCTCCTTCCGCGTGGACACCACCGCCGCCGGCGAACTCCAGGCGAAAAACGAAAAGAAGCTCATCTCCAAGGTCGAGCGCCAGACCACCATCACCGAGATCGTAGACGAGGGCACATTCGTCAAAGAGGGCGATGTCCTCATCCGTTTGGCCGACGATGAAATCAAGAAGCAGTTGGACAACGAGAAGCTTTCCCTCGAGTCCGCCAAGTCCGACCTGATCTCCGCGCAGAACGCGCTGATCATCCAGGAATCCGACAACAAATCCAACTTCTCCAAAGCTCAGTTGAAGTTGGATATCGCGATTCTAGAACGCACCAAATGGGAGAACGGCGACGTCGAGGCGCGACGAGAAGAACTGGAAAGTGCTGTTGCCCGTGCGAAACGTCAGTTCGATCGGCTAGAGAATAAACGTGACAACTCGGAAGAACTCTTTAAGGACAAATTTATCTCAAAGGATCAACTCGAGCAGGATCGCATCGCGTTTCTGGATGCCGAGAGCAGCCTGAAAATCGCCAATATCAGGCTGGATGTATACAACGAGTTCGAGTACGTTAAAGACGAGAAGCAGAAGCGATCGGATATCGATGAGGCAACCGCCGAACTCGAGAGAGTCAACACCAACAACTCCTCTCAGCTCGCCAACCGCAAAGCGAACCTCAACAATAAAACCGCCCAGCTCGCCATCCGCGAGGACAAAGTCGCCGACCTCGAAGAGCAGATCGCAAACAGCACTATCATCGCGCCCACAGACGGGCTTGTCGTCTACGCCACCTCCGTCGGCAACAACTGGCGCTGGAACAACTCCGGCCCGCTCATCGTCGGGCGCCAGGTCCACCACAACGAAGAACTCATCATCCTCCCCGACACCTCGGAGATGAACGCCGTCATCAAAGTGCACGAGAGCATGATCGGGAAAATCTTCCCGGGGCTCGATTGTGTCGTCACCATCGATGCCGCCGAGGGCCAGACCTTCACCGGCAGGGTGGACGAGATCGGCATCATGGCCGAGCAGGGCGGGTGGCGCGACCCCAACCTCCGCGAGTACGAGGTCAAAATCAATCTGGATCTCCCCTCGGGGGACCACGGGCTCAAGCCCTCCATGCGCTGCGAGGCAGAGGTCATCATGGACAACGTCACAGATGTCCTCGCCGTCCCCTCGCACGCTGTCTTCGCCGAGGGCACCGTCACATACGTCTACACACCGAAGGGCTCGCGCTACAAGCGTGTCCCGATCATCGCCGGGCGCAGATCAGACAACCACATCGAGATCCTCGCGGGGCTCAAGGAACACCAGCGCGTCGCGCTCATCGACCCCGACCCGGGTCATATCATCGAGGCCGATTTCGACATGGAGCAGATCGCCAAGATGCGCGAGGAAGCAGGCGTCCCAGAGGGCGGCCCACGCATGCTCCGCGCCGCGATGGGGCGACGCGCCATGAATGGCATGCGGGGCGGGAAGAAGGGCAAGGGCGGCTTCGAATCCAAGGATCTCGACGCCAAGCTCGAAGAACTCAAGAAGAAAATGGACGACGACCTCGCCGAGTTCGACCTCGAAGATGACGACCTCGCCGAGTTTGATGATGAAGACCTCGACATGGAATACATCGAAGACGAGCCAGCCGAGGAAGTCACCAAGGCTGAAAAACCCGACGGCAAAGCGTCCACGCCCAAAAAATCGAGCGAGCCCGCCGCCACCGGCAAAGAATAATCACTCCCGCCGGGCACCCTCGACCGATTCCAACCGCACGACCCAAGCCGCCAGCGCTCCAGCATCGGTGTCCGTCGCCCGCAACACATACGCGAAGTCGAGCAGGTACCACGCGTCTGGGTGAGCGCTCCACGCGCCCGCGATCGGTGCCTCCACCTCGATCAGGTACTCGTGCATCTCGGACAACTCAAACACAACGCGCCCGGATCCATCCGTGAACGCCGCCTCACCCGCGGACAGCTCCTGCTCCGCGAACGACTCACCGCTAACCGGCAGCGGCACCGGGCTCAAGCCGAGTGGCGCCGCTGTCACGCGCGCACCACGCACCGCCATAGCCTCGCCCGACGCATCCACACCTAGCACACTCAGTTCAACCCGGTGCATCGGCGTGCTCGAACAGCCAATCAATCCAACCATCGCAACGAGCACACACGCGAAACGCAAAGCGGGTGCCGTGGTACAGCCGCAGGCTGAACCACGATCGGACCACACGCAAGGAATGGAACGAAGACGCTCATGAAATCGGGGGCATGGGCGGGGGGACATATCTGTATTGTGCCCGCTTATCCGCCCAGTGTCTTGTTCCGCCGCAGCACATGGTGGTAATGCTGGGCGAATCGGTGCGCCTCATCGCGCACAGCCTGGCACAGGCGGAGCCCCGGATTATCCCGCCCCAGCTTGATGGGCTCGGATTTCTCCCGTGTGTAGATCAGTTCTTCCTTCTTCGCCAGCGCGATCAGCATCGGCGGCTGGATGTCCATCCCCGCCAGCGCCTCCATCGCCGCGTGCAGCTGCCCCAGCCCGCCGTCGATCAGCACCACGTCCGGGTACAGCTCGTGCCCCTCGCCCGCCTCCCGATACCGTCGGCTCACCACCTCGCGGATCGATGCGTAATCATCGTTACCCGCGCTCTTGATCCGGTACCGCCGGTACGCGTCCTTGAACGGTCGGCCGTCTACGAAGCACACCTTGCTCCCCACCGTCTCTCCGCCCTGCAGGTGCGCGATGTCGATCCCCTCCACGCACCGGATGGGCTGGTCCATCTCCAACGCGCGCTGCAGGGAAGCGAGCCCCTTCTCCGGGTCGATGAACGAGATCTCTGTCTCGGGCTGCCACCCTGCGCGCGCATCGCCCCGCTCGTCGAGCTTGTTGAGCGCCTCGATCTGGTCGCGGATTGTCGCGGCTCGTTCGTACTCCAGCGCCGCTGATGCCTGGTCCATTTCGACCTGTAATTCGCGCACAGCGGAGCTGCGTTTGCTCGAAATGAACCGAGAAAAGCGGTCAATATCCTGTCGGTATGCGCTCCTGGAGATGCGCTCGGCGCACGGAGCTGTGCATTGCCCGATCGCATGTAGCAGGCATGGGCGGAAGAATCGGTTACCTGGTGCGCCATCGCGTATATCCAGGGTGCAGGTGCGGTACTTAAATACACGTTGGAGCATCTGGATCGCCTCGTGCAACGCTCCAACGGCGGTAAACGGCCCGAAAATGCGCGATCCTTTATACCTCGCGGCATTGGGCTCACGGGTGATGTAGATACCCGGAAAATCATCGCGTATCGTCACCACAAGGTAGGGAAACGTCTTGCCGTCTGTTTGTCGCGCGTTGTACGGCGGGCGGATGTCCTTGATCAAGCGGTTCTCTGTCAGCAGCGCCTCCCACTCGCTCTGGCAGATCAGCACGTCGAACTCGTGCAGGGTGTCCAGCATCTGGGACTTCTTAGCCCCAAGGTCTGTGCTGGGAATGAAATAGCTCGATACCCGGTCGCAGAGTTTCACCGCCTTGCCGACGTACAGCACCACCCCGGCGGCATCTTTCATCAGATACACACCAGGAACCGGCGGCAGATCCCGGGCGGTGCGCAGCAGGCGCCCCAGGCGCTCTTCCCGGCTCTCCGTGCCCCACGGGGGTGGGGACTCGGCGGGGAGGAAGCCGTCCTCGTCGGCGATTGGTTGGTCGGGGTCGTCCGTCATGGAGGGTGGATCGTAGAGGCGGCAGGGCAGGCGGGTTGGGAGCGGTGGGGGGAGAAGAGCGGAGTTATTCGTCCGATAACGCGATAATTTGGGCGGGATCGGGGTTGGTGGGGGGGGCGGGGGTCGCTCGGGATGGGAGAGGAGGAGCGCGGTGTGTTGCAGGAGGGGCGGGGATCGGTACACTGTTCGGCTCGCCCGCTGGTGGGCGAAACTACATCGGGAACTGCGAATGCCGACGATTAATCAGCTCGTCCGAAAGCCTCGGGCCGTCCAAGTGAAGAAATCCAAGGTGCGCGACCTCAACGCGTGCCCGCAGCGCCGCGGGGTTTGCCTGCAGGTGCGGACGGTGACGCCCAAGAAGCCGAACTCTGCGCTGCGTAAGGTCGCGCGTGTTCGTCTGTCGAACGGCAAGGAAGTGTCAGCGTACATCGGCGGCGAGGGGCACAACCTGCAGGAGCACTCGATTGTGCTCGTGCGTGGTGGTCGTGTCCGTGACCTCCCGGGTGTTCGATACCACATTGTCCGCGGTTCGCTCGACACGCTCGGCGTCGATGGACGTACGAATGGTCGCTCGAAGTACGGCACCAAGCGCGCCAAGAAATAGCCTCCCCCCACACACACACACAAGATCATCCGCGTCGCGACGACGCATCGAGAAATCACATAGGCAAGTAATCCCGCTTCGTAGGCCTTATCCAGAGGCGGGGTGAACAGCGAGTCCGCCACGGCGGACAGATGAGCCAAAGGAGACCGACATGGCCGGCCGTATCACATCATCCGACTCACAGCTCCGCCCCGACCCGAAGTTCCATTCGCGGCTTCTGGCGAAGTTCATCAACTGCGTCATGACCGATGGTCGCAAGACCGCGGCGGAGCGTGTGATGTACGACGCGCTCTCTGAGATCGAGACGCGGCTTGCCAAGGAACCGCCGAACGAGAACCTCCCGAAGGACGGGCTCGATGTGTTCGAGCGTGCGATCCGGAACGTGAAGCCGCGTGTCGAGGTGCGTTCGAAGCGGATCGGTGGTGCGAACTACCAGGTGCCGATCCAGGTGACCGAGAAGCGTCAGCGGGCGCTCGCGTTCCGTTGGATCATTGTTGCGTGCCGCAAGGAGAAGGGTCGCCCGATGCACATGCGTGTGGCGGACGAGCTTTGGCAGGCGGCCCGCGGTGAGGGCAAGGCGATGGCGACGCGCGAGCAGACCCACCGTATGGCCGAGGCGAACAAGGCGTTCGCGCACTTCGCACGATAAACGCTGGGTTTTTGTTGTCTGTGTCGCTGTCGGTTCCATCGATTGGACCTGTTGTGCAGGGGCATGCGCACGATGTGAGCTTCAGGAACATATTTTCAACGAAGCGTGGTCGGTGTATGCCCGATGGGTATAATGGTTTGCTCGCCTGATTTCGATGAGGCGATGTTCTTTGACAATTGGGGCCGATCGGTTTCGACCGGGCAGGGAATGTTCGGAGTGGCGCGTCGCGGAGCATGTGGGCCGCGTTAACAAGTATGCACCATTTATAACTGCCAACACGCAGTACGCTCTCGCGGCCTAATTAGGTTGCGATGACCACGCTATGACGCCTGATGGTGGCGTGGTCAACGATTATCAGGCTGGCTGCTGAGTTGTGTTTCAGGGTAAAGCGGCGAGAAATTTCTGAGACTGGGCCGAGTCCACGGTGCTTGTGCTGGTGACAAAGGCTGAGATTAAACCACGAGATACACGCGTAGAAGCTTCTTACGGACTGTTCCGGCACGGGGGTTCGATTCCCCCCGGCTCCATTGTCAAGTCTGATCCGTTTTGAGGGATCAGCCTTGTAGCCCACTTAGTGATGCTAAGTGGGCTTTTTTAATGCACGCGGACGTTTGCACACAAACTCGTCTGAGGGGCGCTGCGCAATCATCGTTGAACTAACATTGCTCTTAGTACAAATACTGGGGGCAGGTCAAGTCACTCGGGGAGTAACGCCCGGTTCCGAAGGATGCCTACCCAGGCTGCGGCTTCTTGCTTCGAGAGGTGGCCCGGGGGTCGGATTATCGTGCTCATTTGAGACTCTCTCTAGTTTTCTCCTGCCAGGCTTCCCACGCCGCTATCGGTACGCGGATCGTGAATTCCGCCGGGCCATCGATATCGTGCCAGTCCATGACCGCCACGATTTTCTTGAATTGAGATGGGAGGACGACCATCCGAACTGACTCAACCATGTGCTGCTCGGCGTCCCCCAGACCGCGTTCGATGAAAGTCTCGATCAGATCAGTCCGTGTCCTGCCCTTCTGCCGGGCTAAGCGGTCTAGCCGGGCGAGCAGGTCGGGTTGGAGGGCGATGGAGGTCTTCTGCTTGGCCATACCGTAATCATACCGCATACGGGGTATATGTCAACTGGTTGGGGAGCTAGCTTGCAGCAGTCGACTCGTGATACGCGTCGGCCACACCTTGATCTGCAGCCTGGAATCGCTTGCTTGTCGTTCAAGCGGGTAGTAGGGTCATTTCTTTCTGGTGGTAAATCAAGTCGTTGTGCAGATCCCTTGGTCCCCAGGTCGAGACATTTATGGCGAAGCGAAGACGATCTCGAAGACGCAGGTATCGCTATTCGGGCTGGTACAGTTCCACACCCTCGAAGCGTGAACAAATATCATCGCTGTACGGCGGAATCGACGGCGATGTACGGAGTCTCTTCTTCAAACTTGATCCTTTCACCCTTAAGTTAGTGTTCAACCGCTATGCCAAAGAATATGGGGAGGGCAAACGGAAGTATGCGGAGAGCACCTTTAAGAAATGGAAGTCAGGTAAGGTTCAGATGGGCGGGGAAATTAGCGAGCGACTTGTCACGATCGTACCTCCGTTCCTGGATTTTGACCAAAAGTATCACCTAATCACTAAGCTCTGGAACAAGCACCGGTCGGCGCCGTCAATCTCTGTGACGATCACGCCTCAAACTGGGATTGACGCTGCTACCAGCATTGTTCTCGATGCGATTGAAGATGCCGGCGAAATTGAAATTCCATCCCAAGTCGCGGATCGCCTTGCTTGGCTGGCATCTGATGATGCGGTAACGGCGCAGGCGTTGCTTCAGCAAGTCGAACGCCGGGAGGCTGAGATAATTGCTTCAACCCTAGACCGCGAGCTCACCCAGTTGCTTGCTGTTGCCAGAGCCCATTCAGATAAGAATGTGTCGGGCCACAAAGTAATTAAATTGCCATCGATTTCGGTTACAATTTATGTGAGCCAGCACTCAAATGTCTACACAACAGGAGGCAACATGAGTTCCGACGAGTCCGAAAGCAGTAGAGACTTGGCACGCCGGGATGAATCCCAGAAGCGAAGTGACCTTGCTCCTATTGATAATCCGAATGACTTGATGGGGGAGGCGCTTAAGCGCATGTCGCCCAAAAAACAAGAAGAAGTAATCGGAAAGGCGACCGATGAAGCGCTCCGTTTGCAAGTGAAGCAGCAAGAGGGAGCCCTCGATCAGGAGATGGCGGCTCGCAAAGTGGATGAAGCATCAAGTGCTGCGGACCACCTTTCGCGTTCGGGAGTTGATTTTGAAGTTCATTCCGAACACCGATCGGAGCATGGCTCAACGAACATTACCGTTAGGAGCCCAAAGCGTCCCCTCAGTAAAGCACTTGGCGGTTGCTTTATTGCTACCGCTGCGTACGGCGACTATTCGCATCCTATGGTGCTTCATCTTCGTTTCTTTAGGGACGAGTACTTGACAGTAACATCCGCTGGGCGGACGTTCATTCGCTGCTACTATCGACTCTCGCCGTCGCTTGCCCGACTTATCGCGGGCCATTTAATGTTAAGAGGTGTCGTTCGAGTCGGTCTCTGGCCCGCAGTTCAATTGGTCAAGCTCCTGCGCTTTTTCAACACCTGAGTTCCTTGTTGACACTAACGCGATGCGTCTGGAGTAAAGCGAGGCTGTGCGAGAAGTTGTGCCGTAGTCTATTCCCTTCTCACCTATCGTAGGCCACCATCGATAATGTCCTCCTACCACGCTACGCGTGGGCGGCGGGCGCGAGGATCGGTAATTGTTGGTTATCTTCCCGCAGCTTGCGCGTGGCATCGTAGCCGTCCATCTCCGGTCCATCAGAATATGAACAGACTACAGATCGGTGCGGAGGGCGGTGATGCGTGCCTCGATCTGAGCCAGCGCCAGGTTCCCTGTTGCGCCGAGGGATGAGCGGGCTTTGATGCTCACGGCGGGGTCACGGTTGTCGAGCGCATCGAGGTTGTCCGCGACATGTCGATAGGCGTCGCGGAAGGTGTGCCCATCGATGGCGAGTTGTACGGCGTCATCGGTCGCGTACATCGAGGGGTCGATCGCGCTGCGCATGCGATCGAGATTAAATGTCGTGTTCGAAATGAGATCGGGGATCAGTTCGAGCGCCTGGAATAGTGTGGTGACGCCGCGGATGAGGGGTTCTTTGGTGTGCTGGAGATCGCGGTGGTACCCGCTCGGTAGGGCGAGTGTGCATTGCAGTTCGGTCATGCACCCCGAGATGATCGGCGCGATGCCACGGAGTAACTCGGGGAGATCCGGGTTGTGTTTGTTGGGCATGATGGAGGAGCCGGTGGTCGCGGCGGGGGGCAGTGAAACAAAGCCGAACTCGGCGGTGGAGAAGAGGACGAGATCCCACGCGAGTCGGCGGATGATCTGGGCGGGTTGCCAGAGTGCGCTCAGGACCTGGAGTTCGCTTGAGCCGCGGGTTGCCTGGGCGTGCATGGGATTGAGGAGGGTGCGCTCGAAGGCGAGGCGCTCGGTGGTGTGCTCGCGGGGGAGATCGATATTGACGCCGTACCCGGCGGCGGTGCCGAGCGGGCATTCGTCGATCCATGAGCGGGTGAGGCGGAGGAGCGAGGCGCTGGAGCAGAACCCTTCGGCGAACGACGCCATCCAGAGCCCGATGCTCGACGGGACGGCGCGCTGCATATGCGTGTACCCCGGCATGGGGTCGAACTCATGTGCGCGGGCACGTTGGAGTGCGGCATCGGCGGCATCAAGAGAGAGTAGTGCGGCGCGGGTGAGCGCATCTTTCATGTACAAGCGGAGTGCGACAAGGACCTGGTCATTGCGGGAGCGTCCGAGGTGGACGCGCTTGCCGTCCTCGCCGACTCTCGAAACGAGGTAGTCCTCGATCGCGGAGTGTCCGTCTTCGTAGCGATCGTCCAAGATGAACTTGCCCGCATCGATATCCGAGAGCATCTGTTCGAGCGCGGCGTCGATCGTGCTGGCGGTATCACCAGAAAGAGCGTTGATATCGGCGAGCCCCGCGACGTGCGCACGGGTCGCCTGGATATCGAATGGAAGAAGATGCTGGTCGAGATGGACGTCGCGCCCGGCCATGAAACGCATGGTGCGCTCGTCCATGCTCGCGTTGGCTTTGGCCCAGAGTGGTTGTTTCATGGCGCGAGTCCGAGGAGTGGTGAGAGATTGAGCGCGAGGTTGATGTTCTGCAGCGCCTGCGATGCTGCACCCTTGAGCAGGTTGTCGATTACACAGACCGCTCCGGCACGCCCCGGTATAGCCGGGTCGATGGTGATGCCACCGATGATCGCGGAGGGCGTGTTGACGACATCCTGCACACGGGGCATCTCCGGGCCTATGCAATCGATACAGGGTGAATCCGTGTACGCGGTGTTGTAGAAATCAGTCAGTTGTTCGACGGTCGTCCCATCGGGCACGTCGAACAGCGCTGTGAGAACGATGCCACGGAAGAATGGTGCGACGCTCGGCGCGAAACGGACGGGGCGGTACAGATGCGCGGAGGCCTCCTTCTCGTGGAGGTGCCCGGCGAGGGCGTATGGAGTGATGCCAGCATCGAGGAGAGAGGTGTCGTTGCGGGGGGAGGGCTTGGAGCCTGCGCCGGAGTACCCCGAAACGCCGAAGCAGTGGGGGGTGGTTGCGGTGAGATGCAGCACTGGTGCGAGGACGAGTTGCATCGCGGTGGCGTAGCACCCGGGGTTGGCGATGCGCCGTGCATTATGCAGACGCTCGGCGTGTAGCTCGGGGATCGTGTATATCCAGTTGTCATCGAAGCGCGTATCGGCGCTGAGGTCGATGATCAGCTTTGGTTGCGCACCTGCGCGGTCGAGTGTGTCGATGAAGGAATGTGTTCGCCCGTTGGGCATCGCGAGGACGAGGACATCCGGGCAGTCATGAGCGATCGATACAGGGTCGGTGTCGGTAAAAGAAAGATCGGGCGGGCCTGCATCGAGGACATCGCGGATGGATTGCCCGGTGTGCGTCGTGGAGACAGCGAGCGATAGGCGCAGCGTTGGGTGCTGGTCGAGCAGTGCGATCAGTTCACGCCCGACGTATCCACGCGCACCGACAATGCCGATCGAATGTGTCAGGGTGTCAGTGGACAAGTGTGGACTCCTTGCGCCCGGGCAGGATCGGGCCGAGTGTGTTGGGGCGGGCGAGGGCGTGGTTGACGGCCTGCTGGATCTGGGCGTGGTCGGTGAGTCCTTTCCAGAAGACGATCCATTGAGACGAACGGATCATGCCGTCTGCACGCTGGATGTACCAAGGGTTGATGTCGTTTGTCGGGCGTGAGCGCCAGCAGAGTGTGGGTGTTTCTTCGAGGATTTTGTGCCAGAGTGATGCCGCGAGCCCGACGCCCTGCGCCTCGGAGGAGACGGCGAATTTGTCGAGATAGGGCACGGGCGCTTCGCGCGTGATAATCGCGACGGCTTCGTAGTCGCCGGCGACGAGGATCCGCAGGCGGTTTGAATTGCTGCGGAAGTACCCGTTGCGGAGCGGGCGGCCGAAGCTCTTTGAGATGACCGCGGCGAGACGGTCCGTGTCGAGCCCGTCGGCACCGGTATAGGCGCGGACGCGCACACCGCGCCGGATGAGCGTGCCCTGCCCGCGGTGTGTGAATAATTCGGATGCGATGTGTTCCGGAGAAGTGATCGAGATGGATGCGTCGGCTGGGAGGCGTTCGAGAAGAAAGCGGATCTCTCGGAGTTTGAGCGCCATGCCCGAATGCACCCAGTCGGCGCCGGTGAGTCCGTCGTAGTCTTCGACGAGGTTGATCGCGGGGATGATCTCGCCCCGCGGGTCGAGCAGTCCACCGGTCGGCGTAAGGAAGACGATCTTGTGCGCCTGCACGGAGAGCGCGAGTTCGCGTGTGGCGATGTCTGCGTTGAGGTTCAGGATCTGTCCGCCGTCGGTTTCGCCGAGCGGGGAGATGATCGGGACGACATTGTTCTCGAGTGTGCTGTCGATCAGTGATTTGCGGACGGAAGCGACCTCGCCGACGAGCCCGAGGTTGGTGTCGTGGGCGAGTTTCGTGGTGAACACACCGGATGAGAAGGGGCGGGCGCGCACGGCGTTACGCTCCAGCGCGTCCGCGAGTCTATGGCCTTCCTGTTGGAACACGGTGCGCGCGGCGGCAAGGATTTCGGGCGTGGTGACGCGCTGACCGTTGATCCACTCGCTCGATATACCCTTTGATTCGAGTTCCGCCGAAAGCTGCGGGCCCGCGCCGTGGACGACGATGGGGCGCATGCCGACGTGGCAGAGGAACGAGAGGGAGGCGGCGAGTTCGTCGAGCTGTTCGGCAAGGATGCCGCCGCCGACCTTGATGACAACGCGGTGATGGGAGGCGTCGCGGGTGAAGGTCTGCAGGTATTTCGAGACCTCCTTTTTCGAGCCGAGGTTGTGCAGCAGGTTGACGATGATGTCGCGGAGTTGCATTGTTTGTGTCCCGGTCATTCGTGATCGCTCGAGAAGATGTTGGCGTAGGCGTGGATGCCTTGTTCGAGTTGCGCGATAGCAATGCGCTCGTTCGGGGCGTGCGCCTGGGAGATATCACCCGCCCCGAAGACGATCGTGGGCACGCCCAGTTCGGCAAAGAGCGCGGCCTCGGTCCAGAAATCGACGGGTGGTGCCGGCTCGATGGTGAACCGCTCAAGCCATTCGGGTGCTTGAGGATGCGCCCGGAGTGCGGGCGCGGAGAAGTTGATCGACCATTCTACTTCGCATGATCTGCTTGCATGGGACTTGATCCGTTCGAGCAGTTCGTCCGGATCGGCGTCCGGCGCTGGGCGCATGCCGAAGCGCACGCTCGCGTCCGCTGCGATCATGTTGGGCTTGGTGCCGCCCTCGATTCTTCCGATATTGAACCGGTTGTTCTCACAGATAGATGCGCACGAGAGTACGCCGTGCGCCCAGTGCACGAGCGCGTGTGTTGCGCTCGACGAGGCGGCTGCGGCATCCGAGCTATGTGCGGAGCGCCCTTGGAAGGTGGCTTGTGCGGAGAGTAGCCCGCGGTGTGCGGTGACTCCCTTGAGCCCGGTCGGCTCGCAGACGATGACGCAGGAGACTTCGCCTGCGTGTTCGCGGACCCAGTGACGCACGCATCGGCTTTTGCCTGCTTCTTCGTCGGTCGTCAGCAGGATGCGCGCCGGGGTGTCGGTCATCGAAGCCGCGGTGAGGATGCACGCGGCGGACCCTTTGACATCGCACGCGCCGAGCCCGATGAGCGCGTCTCCGTGCTTGCTCAGCGTAAAAGGGCTGGCATTCCACCCGCTCGCATCGGGCACGGTGTCGAGATGGCAGTTGACGAGCACGTCCGATTCGCCGCGGACCGCATCGATACAGATCGAGCCATCACCGAGGTTGTCCAAACTGACATCGAATCCCGTGGATTTGAGTGTGTCGGTCGTGTAGCGGATCACGTCGTGATCGGGTTGGATCGCACGGGGTGGATTCCGCGTGTCCATGCTGACCAGGGCATCGAGATGTGCGGTACAGATGTCGAGCATCACACGGTGATCGCTGGTTCGTGTTCGATTGTTGCTGCTGCCATCGCGCTGGATGTGCCGAGGAGTTTGATGAACCCTTCGGCGTCCGCGGCGGACCATCCGGCGTGCTGGGCGTAGACGGCGTTTGGATCGATGAGCGGATGATCGGCGGTGAGTTGAACGGCGGCACAAGTTCCGGTTCGCGCTTCGAGGACAACCTCGCCGGAGACGTTGTGCTGTGAAGAGCGGATCATTGCCTCGAGGTCAGCGCGGAGGGGCTCGTAGTAGAAGCCGTTGTAGACGAGTTCGGTCCATTTGCGCGCGATCCCGGGCTTGAACTGATTCTGGTCCTTTGTGAGCGTGATTTCTTCGAGTGCGCGGTGCGCAGTGAGTAGCCCGGTGAGTCCGGGTGCTTCGAACACGATCCGCCCCTTGAGCCCGATGATGGTGTCGCCGGTGTAGATGCCGCGACCGACGCCTGCAGCGCCGAGTTGTGCGTTGAGCGTACGCAGGAGTTCGGGCCCGGCGGCTGGCTTGCCGTCGATTGCTGTG
The DNA here is from genome assembly GCA_029260435.1 of Phycisphaerales bacterium. GTDB lineage: Bacteria > Planctomycetota > Phycisphaerae > Phycisphaerales > UBA1924 > OFTM74. Next base: position 23,652 of record JAJDDG010000009.1, read on the forward strand.
CAGGTCCCTTGCTCGAACCGCAGCGTTATGCGTAGCGGTGACGATGACCAATCTGCTGGTGGAGCGGTGAGCACACGGGCGTCTTCCGAGGGAGGCTCGAAGCGGTCGATCTCGGAGCCGGAGATGGTGGCGCCGAGCAGGTTCTCATTCATGGTGTAGCGCTTCACATCCGACGGGACATCGAACCCGCGCTCGACGAGATACCGGATTTCGAGTTCGCGCGGGGCATCGGAGACACCCTGCAAATCGCGGATCGGTGCAACGATGGGCAGCGATGAGAGCATGCGGAGGGTGTGATCGAAGCGGACCTGATCGTTGCCCATCGCGGTGCATCCGTGCGCGATTGCGCTGGCACCGATCTCCTCTGCTAACGCGGCGGCATCGGCGGCGATGGCATACCGATCGGAGCAGAGCAGCGGGTACTGGTCCTGGTACGCGACGCCGCCCATGAGGAACGGTGTTACGAATTGGTCCCAGAGTTGGTCGGAGGCGTCGTGTGTGATGTGCTTCGACGCACCGAGTTCGATCGCGCGGTCGTGGATCTCGAGACGCGCATCGGGGTTCGCGCCGCCCGTATCTACGAACAGGGTGACAACCTCGTGCCCCTGTTCGATGAGGTAGGGCACGCAATAGCTGGTATCGAGCCCGCCCGAAAATGCCAATACGATTTTCTCTGCCATGACCGGGTCCTTTAGATAGCTGTTGCTGGGGTGTGGGCTCCGCAGAGCGCGGCCATGAGTGCTTTCTGAACGTGCAGCCTGTTTTCGGCTTCTTCGATGATGAGCGATTTGGGTGAATCCATGACCGCGTCCGTTGCCTTGACATTCCGGCGCGCGGGCAGGCAGTGGGAGAACACGGCATCGTTTGTGAGCGACATCTTTTGTTCGTCAACGATGAAATGTTTATATTGATCACGCACAGCACGTTCGGATTCCCAGTCGCCGTACATCGCCAGCGAGCCCCAGCTCTTGGCGTAGACAACGTCGGCGTCTTTGTAGGCGTGCTCGATGTCGTGCGAGACGGTGATCGTGCCGCCGGAGGTGTGGGCGTTCTTCTGCGCATCGGACATAAACACGGGATCAAGGATGTAACGCTCATCGGGGCAGAGGAGGGTGACGTCCATCCCGAGTTTCGTCGCAATCAGCAGGGAGGAGTTGGCGACGGCGGTGTTGAGCGGTTTCGGGTGGTAGGTCCACGTGAGGACGTATTTCTTCCCGGCGAGCTCGCTCATGTGGTCTTGCAGCGCGAGCGCGTGCGCAAGTTCCTGGCACGGGTGGACGATTGTTTCCATATTGATGACCGGCACGGTGGCGTGTCTGGCAAATCCTTGCAGAACACGGTCTTCGAGATCGACGCCCCAGTCCTGGAACTTCGGGAAGCAGCGCACGGCGATGAGGTCGCAGTAGCGTGAGAGCACGCGTGCGGCTTCGCGGACGTGCTCCTCGGCGTCACCGGTCATTGCTTCGCCCTCGGTGAACGCCATCTCCCACGAGCTCTTCCCGGGTTCGAGGACAACGGCGTGCGCACCGAGATGGAAGGCTCCGATCTCGAACGAGGTGCGTGTGCGGAGCGATGGGTTGAAGAACAGCAGCGCGATAGTCTTGCCTTCGAGCAAAGGCTGCATGGGGTTGGCTCGGAGGTCGCGCGCATGATCCAAGAGAGCAGCGATTTGCTCGGCTGACCAATCTTGAGTTGTCAGGAAGTTGGCGGGGATCAATGGTTTTCCTTCGTGCCCAGAAGTGGCTTGTTGAGTTCGTTGGCCACGCGCAACGCCGTGGAGCGGGATGTCGTCGCAACGAAGATCGTGTCATCGCCCGCGACGGTGGCGACGACACCTTCGGGAGGAGCCTTGTCCAGCACGTCTGCGACGAGCGAGGCGTGCCCCGGCGCGGTGCGGATCACGACGATCGAGTCTGCTTGTGTGATGCTGATGGTGTGATGGCGCAGCGTGTTTGTGATCGGGGTGCCGTTCATTGGTTGCGTGATTACCGGTGATGGTGTGTGCGGGAGTGCGTACCCGCTGCGGCTCTTGATGGCACCGATAGCCGCGAGGTCGCGCGAGATTGTGGTCTGTGTGACGACGATGCCGGAGGATGCGAGCGCGTCAACGAGCCCCTGCTGGGAAGCAGCGGGGGTGCGCGAGAGGAGATCGCGGAGGTGCTGTCGTCTGGCGAGCGCGTTCATGCATGAATAGTAATATAAACGCATAAATATGTCAAATTGATGTACTACATTCTTAGGAATGATGGAGTAAGTTGTTTCATATAATGGAGATAGGGCGCATTGACCGATGGCGTCATGCGGCAACATTGCCTCGGATTCGGGTGGGTAAACCGGAGAGGCAGAATCCTGGATGGAGGTCGGGTCGGGCGGAACTCGGAACCGGGGTTGCTGGATCGGGGCGCAGCACGGAAACTGCGGGATCCGCCCTGAAGAGAGGAACAAGATGGCTGTTGAAACGCTCCCGCATGTTGTTGATGGAGCCCGGATGCAAGACGCCGGGTCCGTGCAGCGCACTAATATCAACCCGGCAACGGGCGAAGCGATCGGCGCGACGCCGATGGACGCGGTGGGGGCAGCCGACAAGGCTGTTGCTGCTGCGGCGCGAGCGTTCCCCGAGTGGTCGGCAACGCCCGTCGGTGATCGAGTGCAGCATCTGTTCAAGTACAAGACGCTGCTCGAACAGCACGCGGGTGAACTCGCACAGATTATCGTCGAGGAGCACGGCAAGACGCTCGGCGAGGCGATGGGTTCGGTGCGGCGCGGGATCGACTGTATCGAGCACGCGTGCGCCGCACCTGTGTTGATGATGGGGCGGACGCTGCCTCAGATCGCGGTGTCATCTTCGTTCTGTCGGACAGATAACGAAGGTGGTGTTGGGATCGATTCTGCGGTGGACCGTGTGCCGGTTGGTGTGTGTCTGGGGATCACGCCGTTTAACTTCCCGGTGATGGTCCCGATGTGGATGTGGCCGATGGCGGTCGCGTGCGGCAATACATTTGTGCTCAAGCCATCCGAGAAAGACCCGGCGTCTGCGGTTCGGACTACAGAACTCGCGCAGGAGGCAGGGTTCCCCAAGGGTGTACTCAATCTCGTGCACGGCGGGATTGACGTTGTGAAACACCTGATCACACACGACGACGTGCGTGCGATCTCGTTTGTCGGTTCGACTCGGGCGGGTGCGTCGATCTACGCGACGGGTGCGGCCGCGGGCAAACGCGTGCAGTGCATGTGCGGCGCGAAGAACCACTCGATCATCATGCCGGACGCGAACCGAGGGGCGGCGGTGGATGGCGTGATCGGTTCGGCGTTCGGCAATACCGGGCAGCGGTGCCTGGCGGGTTCGGTGGTGGTGCTGGTTGGCGATACCGCTGATTGGTTTATGCCCGCGCTGGTCGAGGGCGCAAAGAAGATCGCGGTGGGAATCGGCGGCGAGAAAGGAACGGGCATGGGCCCGATGCAGGACGCGGAGTCCTGCGATCGTGCGGTGTCGTACATCGAGATCGGTGAGGGCGAGGGCGCGGATCTGCTGCTCGACGGGCGCAAGGCGAAGATGCCGGACACCGGTTGTTTCGTCGGGCCGACCATTTTCGACAACGCGCGGCCCGAGATGCGGATCGTCAGCGAAGAGATCTTCGGGCCTGTGCTGACGATCATGCGGGCGAAGACGCTCGACGACGCGGTCGCGATGGTCAACCAGTCGGAGTACGGCAATATGTCCGTGATCTTCACGGATTCCGGGCATGCGGCGCACCGGTTCGAGACGACGGTCGAGGCGGGGATGCTGGGGGTGAACGTGGGTGTGCCCGCGCCGATGGCGGCGTTCCCGTTTGCGGGTTGGAAGAAGTCGTTCTACGGGGATCTGCACACGAACGGCGAAGACGGTGTCCGGTTCTTCACAAAGGCGCGCGTGACCGTGCGGCGCTGGCTCTGAATCTCGAAGGAGTACACGACTCATGGCACGAATCACACGAGCCGCGCTGATCCAGGCGTCCAATCCGGTGTCGGACACATCCGACCTCGACAAGATCAAATCCGCGATGATCGACAAGCACATCGCGCTTATCCAGCAGGCCGCGGACCAGGGTGCGAACGTCTGCTGCCTGCAGGAGATCTTTTACGGGCCGTACTTCTGCGCCGAGCAGGACACGAAGTGGTACGGGATCGCCGAGCGCATCCCGGACGGCCCGACGATCAAGCTGATGCAGGAGCAGGCGAAAAAGCACGGCATGGTGATGGTCGTCCCGATCTACGAGGAGGCGATGACCGGGGTGTACTACAACACCGCGGCGGTGATCGACGAGACGGGCAAGTACCTCGGCAAGTACCGCAAGCACCACATCCCGCACTGCAACCCCGGATTCTGGGAGAAGTTCTACTTCAAGCCGGGCGATATGGGGTTCCCGGTGTTCCAGACGCGGTACGGCAGGATCGGCGTGTACATCTGTTACGACAGGCATTTCCCCGAGGGCGCGCGCGAGTTGGGGCTCAACGGCGCGGAGATCGTGTTCAACCCGTCGGCGACTGTCGCGGGGCTGAGCGAGTATCTCTGGAAACTGGAACAACCCGCGCATGCGGTGGCGAACCAGTATTACGTCGGCGCGATCAACCGCGTGGGCACCGAGGCGCCCTGGAACATCGGCGAGTTCTACGGGCAGTCGTATTTCTGCGACCCGCGCGGAAAGATTATGGTTGAGGCGTCACGCGATCAGGACGAGGTGGTCGTCGCGGATCTGGATCTGGACATGATCGAAGAGGTGCGCAACACCTGGCAGTTCTTCCGCGACCGCCGCCCCGAGTCGTACGAACACATCGCCCAGTCCGACGCAGTGTGCTAGACCTGCACCAAGCCGACAGGAGGCGCGCCGATTGAGCACGTCGCTCTCGAACCCCGATCTCGCGCCCGTCTCGCCCGACGAACGCACCTGGTCCGCGTGGAATATCGCGGCGCTGTGGATTGGGATGTCGGTCTGTATCCCGACGTACATGCTCGCGGCGGGGATGATCAAACAGGGCATGAACTGGTGGCAGGCGGTGCTCACCGTCATGGTTGGCAACGCGATCGTGCTGATCCCGATGCTCCTCAACGGGCACGGCGGCACGAAATACGGCGTGCCCTTCCCGGTGCTGGTGCGTTCGACATTTGGGATCAACGGGGCACATATCCCCGCAGTGGCGCGATCGCTTGTGGCGTGCGGGTGGTTCGGGATCCAGTCGTGGGTCGGCGGGTGGGCGATCTACACGGCACTGGGGGCCCTGGGTGTGATCGATGTCGCGGCGGACATGGAACGGATCGTCCCGGTGTTGGGGATTTCGTGGCTGCAGTTCGCCTGTTTTCTGGTGTTCTGGGGGATCAATGTCGCGATTATCGTGCGAGGGATCGAGTCGGTGCGTGTGCTCGAGTCGTGGGCGGCGCCGTTCCTGATCGCGTGCGGGCTCGCGCTGCTCGCGTGGGCGTTTGTGAAGGTCGACGACATCTCCCTCCTGTTCCAGAATGAATCGGGCTTCGAATCGAGCGGAGCATTCTGGAAGGTGTTTTTCCCACAGCTCACCGCGATGGTCGGTTTCTGGGCGACACTCTCGCTGAACATCCCGGATTTCACGCGATACGCAAAGTCACAGCGCGACCAGGCGATGGGCCAGATCCTCGGGCTGCCCACGACGATGACGCTTTTCTGCTTCATCGGGATCATCGTTACCGCGGCGACGGTTGTTATCTATGGTGAGGCGATCTGGGATCCGGTGCAGCTCATCGGGAAGATCGGTTCCGCGCCGGTGGTCGTGATCTCGCTGTTCGCGCTGGCGATCGCGACGCTCTCGACGAATCTTGCGGCGAACGTCGTGAGCCCGGCGAACGGCTTCTCGAACGTCGCACCGAGCAAGATCAATTTCCGCAAGGGCGCACTGCTCACCTGCGGGATCGGGCTCGTCATCATGCCGTGGCGCCTGTACAACGACCTCGGCGCATACATCTTCACATGGCTGATCGGGTATTCCGCGTTGCTTGGTCCGATCGCGGGCGTGATGCTCTGCGACTACTTCCTGTTGCGCAAGACGCGTCTCAATAGAGATGCGCTGTACGACGCGGCGGGAGAGTACAAGGGCATCAACCACCGCGCGATGATCGCGCTGGTGGTCGGTATTGCGCCCAATATCCCCGGGTTCATTAACGCTGCGACGAATACAAAGGGCACGCCCGAGGCAATCTTCCCGGCTATATTTGATTCGATATACAGCTACGCATGGTTTGTTGGTCTGCTCCTCGCGGGCGGGCTGTACTTAGTGATCGCGGCGGGCAAGGTTCACCCCGCAGCGGCGGAGGCAACGATATGACACAGACATCAACAACAACCCCCCAGCTCCCCGCGTGCGATCACGCACCGAATCCGTACTCGGGTCCGAGCAAGGCCGATGTGCAGGCTGCTCGCGCAAAGTTCGTCAACCCGGGCGTGCTGACGTACTACAAGGATCCTGTCATGATCGTCGAGGGGCACATGCAGTGGCTTTTCGACGAGACAGGGCGGCGGTACCTCGACGGCTTCGCCGGCATCGTTACCGTCTCCGTCGGGCACTGCCACCCCAAAGTGATGGAGGCGGCGAACACGCAGAACAATCTGCTTCAGCACACAACGACCATCTACCTGAACCCCAACATCACCGCGTTCGCCGAGAAGCTGGCGAGCACCATGCCCTCGGGCAGCGATCTATCCGTGTGCTACTTTACCAACTCGGGTTCCGAGGCGAACGACCTAGCCATCATGATGAGCCGTCTGTACACCTCGAACCACGAGGTCGTCGCCCTCCGCAACTGCTACCACGGCATGTCGCCCAGCGCGATGGGGCTGACCGCCCAAAGCACATGGAAGTACCCGGTGCCCCAAGGCAGCGGCATCCACCACGCAGTAAACCCCAATCAGTACCGTGGCCCGTGGGGCTACGACGATGCTGACGCGGGCGCGAAATACGCCGCAGATGTCGAGGATCTGATCCGCAGCACAACGCCCGGCGCAGTTGCAGCGTTCATCGCCGAACCCATTCAAGGTGTGGGCGGTACGGTGATCCTGCCAGGCGGCTATCTATCCAAGGTCTACGACACGGTGCGCTCGTTCGGCGGGCTGTGCATCGCAGACGAAGTGCAGACAGGGTTCGGACGAACCGGGGATCACTTCTGGGGGTTCGAGGGCAACGGGGTCACGCCGGATATCGTGACGATGGCAAAGGGCATCGGCAACGGCGCCCCGCTGGGGTGCGTGATGACCACGCCAGCGATCGCACAGACGCTCAAGCAGCGGCTCCACTTCAACACCTATGGCGGCAACCCCGTCTCAATGGCGCAGGGGTTGGCGACTCTCAACGTCATCCTCGATGACGACATCCAGGGCAAGGCTAAAGACGTCGGCAATCACCTGCTCGCCAGTCTCGAATCGCTCAAATCGAAGCACCTGCTGATCGGTGATGTTCGTGGCAAGGGGTTGATGATCGGTGTCGAACTCGTCAAAGACCGGACCACCAAAGATCCCGCAACAGCGGAGTGCGCAGCGGTCTTCGAGAAGGCGAAGGACCTGGGCGTGCTGATTGGCAAGGGTGGTTTGTTTGGTAATGTGCTGCGTATCAAGCCGCCGATGTGCATTACGAAGGAAGACTGCGACTTTATGGTCGCGGTGCTGGACATCTGTTTTTCTGAATTGAAATAACTACGCATACGCCGGAGTGCATCATGCCGCTGCTTGTTCGTAACGGAAGGATTATCACCGCGACCGACGATTATCGCGCGGATATCTACGCAGAAGGTGAAACGATCTCGCGCATTGCGCCGAGTATCGCCGACGCCGATATCGCGCCGGGTACCGAGGTCATCGACGCTGCGGGCAAGTATGTTTTTCCCGGGTTCATCGATCCGCACGTGCATATCCACCTGCCGTTCATGGGGACCAACGCGAAGGACGACCACGCCTCGGCGACGAAAGCCGCGCTCGCGGGTGGCACGACAACCGTCATAGAGATGGTCTGTCCGTCGCCCACGCAGGAACCGATGGACGCGTTCAACGAGTGGCACAATCTTGCCGAGCCGATCGCGTGTTCCGATTTTACGTTCCACCAGGCGGTCGTACGGTTCGATGACTTGGCTAAATCACAGCTCCGTGAACTGGTCGCCAACCACGGCGTAGCTTCGTTCAAAATCTTCCTCGCGTACATGGGCGCGTTCGACATCTCGGACGATAATCTGTTTGCTCTGCTCTCGATGGCGAAAGAGCTGGGTGTGATCACGACCGCGCACTGTGAGAATGCAGTGGCGATCGACGCGATGCAGAAAACACTCATTGATGCGGGTAAAACCGGGCCGGGGTTCCACGAGCCTTCGCGTCCGAGGCAGGTCGAGGCGGAGGGTGTGCATCATCTATGCACCTTTGCGGAGTTGACCGGTGCGCATGTGTACACCGTCCACACGTCCTGCGCCGCAGCGGTGCAGCGCGCGGTCGAGGCACGACTGCGTGGAGTGAATGTCTGGATCGAAGCGGTCGCACCCCATCTCGTGCTGGACAAGACATACGCCGAACGCTCCGATTTCGAGGGCGCGAGGTATGTCATGTCGCCGCCGCTGCGAGACAAGTGCGAGCAGGGCGCACTGTGGAACGCGCTGCATGGCGGGGACGTCTCCACCATCGGGACCGACCACGCGCCATTCGACTTCAAGGGACAGAAGGACATGGGCAAAGACGCGTTCACCCTCATCCCCAACGGTATCCCGTCGATCCAGGAACGGATCGATCTCGTGCATACCTTCGGTGTGTGCGAGGGGCGCATCGATCTCAAAACGATGGTCAGCGCCTGCTCGACTCGCACGGCCCAGATCTTCGGGATGTACCCGAAGAAGGGCGCGATCGCGGTCGGGTCGGACGCGGACCTGGTGATCTACGACCCGAAGTTCTCGGGCACATTCTCCCACGCGGACAGCCTCTCGCAGGTGGACTACTGCGGCTTCGAGGGGATGACCCGCAAAGGGCGCGCAGACACGGTGACACTCCGCGGAGAGATTGCTGCGAAACAGGGCAAATTCGTCGGCACCGAGGGGCGCGGCGCGTATATCAAACGCGCACCGACGCACTTCTGATCGGGCATGATGAGTGGGAAGAGGGCTCAGTCGTTCGCGACGAGCTTGTCGCTCTGTTCCACGAACTTATCGCCTTCCCAGCCGGCATCCTTCGTGACCATCCCTTCCTTCGCGGCGCGTTCGGCGGCCTTCACCATCGCCTGGCGACGGACAAGTTCGGCGTGCGTCGTGAGGTACTGCAGGGAGTGCCCGCGAAAATCCTCGATGTTCTCAAAGCCGTGACGATCCATGAATGCCGACAGCTCGTCGCAGAGCGTCTTGGCAAGTTTGTACCCGTGCACCATCACGCCCGTGCAGACCTGCACGGTCTGTGCGCCCATGAGGATAAATTGTGCCGCGTCGTTGCCGGTTTCCACGCCGCCGATCGCGGAGATCGATCGGTCGGGGTACTCGCCGCGTGGTGTGTCTGGTGAAAACTTCGAGATCGGCGCAACGTCCGCGACTGGGCCCTTCTGCTTTTTGTCCGGCGCGGGTTGTGAGTCCAGCTCGCCAGGGATCAGCTTGCCCGAGTTCCCGCCGTACATCATGGTCGCGAGTTCCATCACCATGCGCAGCGCGATCGGGCGCACCGCTTTGCAGGAGTACCCGCCCGGGACGGAAAACCCCTCGACAGTCGGCTCGGGGCGCAGCGTGTCGAGGTTCACACCCATCACGCTCAGGATCGTATTGATCGCGGCGATCCCCTCGCACTCGGCGCGCAGCGCTGCCGACGCGGGTTCGATAATACTCGTCACATTGGGTGTCATTTTCGCCCAAACGGGGATCGTGGCAACCTGGTTCACCCACCCGCACACCTCTTCGAGCACAGGCGTGTCCTGCCCCATTGCGGCACCCATTTTTCGTTCAGGCAGCCCGTGTGGGCACGAGAAATTCAGCTCGAACGCGTCAACGCCAGTCTCCTGCACACGCAGGACGATCTCCTGCCACGCGTCCTTGTTGTACTCCTCCATGATGGAGGCGATCAGAATCCCGTCTGGGTGCGACTCCTTGATCTGCCTGAACTCATCGAGCCAGAGATCGAACGGCCGGTCGGAGATCAGCTCGATATTCTCCCACCCAAAGACTTCTTTGGACTTGTCGGCCCGCATGCGCGCATAGCGCGGCGCAACGTTGATCACCTTCGAGGCGTCGAGCGAGATCGTTTTGGCGATCACGCCGCCCCATCCCTCGTCAAACGCCTTGCGGATAACGTTGGCGTTGGTGCCGGGAGGGCCCGAGCCGATCACGAAGGGGTTGGGCAGTGTGATCCCATCAACATGCACTTGTAGTGAAGCCATCTGAGAGTTCTCCGTCAGACCAAACCGAAAGTCTACAGGAACACGCGTTCGGAGTCTGCTCGCCTAGGCGTGCTTGTCCGTGGGCATCCGGATGATGTCGTGAATCACGGCGTGCGTCGTGTTCTCCGGGCACTCCAGCACGGCGCACATCCCGGTTTTGAGCGATAGCAGAGAGTCGGTCAGCTGGGCGACGTAGATGGAGAAGGTGGGGTTGTGCCCGACGAACGCGACGGGAGACTGGTCGCGGATGTCATCGATAAAATCTATCGCCTCGTTCGTGTAGGCGTGGGTGGATAGCGCGTGCTCGAACTCGATCTCGATATGCAGCGCTTCGGCGATGTGCTGTGCGGTTTGATGTGCGCGGAGGATCGGGCTTGAGATGATGCGTCGGGGGCGATTATCCATCTCGGAAAGTGCGCGCGCCAGATAGGCCGCCTGCGCGTTTCCTTTGGTGGTGAGCGGGCGGTCGTCGTCCATCCCGGTTGGCGAACTGGGATCGGCTTTGGCGTGTCGGATGACAAAGCGGGTCATTGCGTCTCCGCCTGCGAGGTGCCAATCGGTTTGATCGGGGCATCACTCGCACCAACCCGTGGGAGCAGCGGTGTCTGCTCGAGATTGACGGATTGCGACCACTCGAACCGTGGACAGAAGTGAAAGACCTCGTGGAATAAATCCGCTTTGCGCTCGCCACCCCAGATATCGACCGCCGGTTCTTCCTCGGCGTGCACGACGATACGCACGCATTCCTTGTCGCGTATCACCCGAATGGCATGCACCCTCTGCGCATGCGTGCGGTCGAGCCCGTCGGCGATCCGTAGGAACGCGCTGAGCATGCGCACGCACTCGCGGTCTTCAGAGGCGAGGCGTTTGAAGGGTTTGTGCTTATTCTTTGGGCACGCCCGCCGGTGGTACCGAGCGACATTTGCCACGATCTCAAGTTCTCGGTGGGTAAACGCGGGCATCTCTGAGTGTACAATCAGGTGGTAGGCGTGCTTGTGGTGCTTGGTGTAGTTCACGAGGTAGCCGATGTCGTGCAGCAGCGCAGCAGCTTCGAGCAATTCGCGCGAATCGCCCGACGCCCATGGCAGTTCCTGCGAGCCGGTCAGCTCGATAACCTGATCAAACAGTTGCAACGCGAGCCGCGCGACATGATCGCCGTGGTGTTCCTCGTACCGGCAGGCGACGGCAAACTGGCGCGCCGCAGACGGTCGTGAGACGCGCTGGCGGTGCTGGGCTGTGGGGCGTGCCCCGATTTCCTCGAGCATGTCAAGGACGATGCCGTCGCGGATGCCGCGGTCGTGCACACGCAGACGGTTCGCGCCGAGGTGCTTCATCACACGATCGACAATCACGATCCCCGCGACGATAATATCAGCGCGTTCGGGCGAGAGCCCGGGCACGCTCGCACGCTTCTCCACAGGCAGTTTGCGGAGCGTCGCGAGGATATGCAGCACATCAGAGCGCGTGATCTCGTACCCGCGGAGCGAAGGGATATCGATATCCAATTTTCCAGATGCGGCAGCCCCGGCGCGGTGCATCGCAACCGCTGCCATGTTCGTGAACGTCCCTCCTGTTCCGAACACAACCGCGGGCACGGTATCCGGCTTGTCGATCGCGCCGCGGATAATCCCCTTAACGTACTGACGCATTTCGTAGAACCCCGCACCGTTCCCGGGGCCCATCGCGCCGAAACGCTCGGTGAGCCGAACCGCGCCGATCGGGATAGAGACTACCTCCGTGATCACGCCCCTTGTCGAGAGCACGATCTCGGTCGAACCGCCACCGATGTCGGCGACCGCCGAGTCGATCGCGGAGATATCGAATGCGTCGGCAACAGACCGGAAAGCGAGGCGTGCTTCCTCGTCGCCATCGATCACGACTAATTCGATCCGGACTTCGTCGCGCAGGCGCCCGATGAACTCCTTGGAGTTGGAAGCCTCGCGGATCGCGCTCGTCGCGACAGCGCGCAGGTGGTTGACGCTGTATCCCTCGGCGATCTTCTTGAAGCGCAAAACCGTCTCGACGGAGCGGTCGATCGAGTCGGGGTCGAGCGCCCCGGTGTCGTTGAGCCCGCTGCCCAGGCGGGTCAGGATTTTCTCGTCATCGATGACCTTGTACGCGCCGTTGTGGTCGTACTCCACGACAATCAGGCGGATCGAATTGGAGCCGACATCGATCGCGGCAAGGCGCCGATCGGTCGAGGTGTCCGAAACACGCGCGAGCGGTGTCGGGGGCGTGGGTGGAGTTGGGGGATGTGTGTCCGGGGGGAGGGTCATGCAACGGGATCCTCAGAACGCTCGCGCCGAGCATGGCAGACCCCCTCACAGACGAACGCCCGGGCGATCTCATCGAACAGCGTAATGGCGTCCGCCCGAGTAAGCCACTTTCGGAAAGCACGCGCGTCATGTTTACGTTCACAATCCAACTCAGCAAGCAGTTCGGCGATTGGAGAGAGGAGCCTCGCGGGCGGAGCGGCGGATTCGAGGGCTCGTTCGATGAACTCGATCAGGTCGCACAGGTCGTTGACCTCGCCGAGGTGCTCCTGGATCGCAGCCAGACGGGCGAGCAGGGGATCGGGATCCGTAATTGCGCATGGCGCGACTGTCTCGATGGTGTAACGCAAGTGTTTGCACACGATCCGCACCCGGTGGAGGTTATCGAACACCGTAAGATCACTGGTGATAGCAGCCCGGGCCTCGTGCAGCGCGTCACGGACACTCCGCAGGGCAAACTCGCTGAACGCCATGCCGTCGTCCGAAATCCTTTGAATAACGTGCTTCCGGCGCTTGCGCACTCGCCCAGTGCGTTTCTTGGTAATCGACTTATCGAGACGTTTGTACGCGGACTCACGCCGGTGGACCATGAGTCTCAGCAGGAATGCCGTTGCATCGGGATAATCTTCGGCGTGTGCCAAGAGAACATCACCCAGAACGTCCGCCTCGCGGGCCCTCGCCGCCGCACGGCGCACGCGACGGCATTCACCGCGGAGAGCCGCTGCTCGTTTATGCTGCAGCAGGCTCTGGAACACCCCCGAAGTCGCTTCTGCCCGGCGCGACGCGATGCGGAGTCGATGGATCGTGCGAGGGGTGGCCCGGATCGAGCGGGCTCTGTCTAGCGCGGTCTCCAGTGCTTTGTACGATCCGCGGAGCAGCCCGGCGGCTGCTTCGGATGCGGGGGTATGCGATTGGATGGGGTGTCGGGACATAATTCGTTCGATGAACTGTAGGAGAATAATCGGGCTCGGAGTGTTGTGAATTCGAAAGATAGAGGTCGTACAGTTATCGGCAATGTGGTGCATACGCCTCGCCGGGACGACCTCCGCTGCGGGAGGTAAGGTGTGTGGGGATCGTTGAACTTTTGCAATGTGTGTTCGGACAGAGGTTGCCGGTGGCATCGAAACGGAAAAGCAGATCAACGCGGGATCCAGAACTCGCCGACGCACAGAGTGCGCAGCGTGCGGGGAATCTCTCCAAGGCAGCAGACCTGTACCGTCGGGTGCTGGCGCGTCGGGCTCGTGACCCTGAGGCGTTGCACGGGTACGGGCTGTGCACGGGGTGGATGGGGCATCACGAGGAAGCCATCCGATTCCTGCGCAAAGCGGTTGAGGTAGAAGGGACGAACGCGGCGTACATTTTCAATCTCGGCTCGATGCTGCGCATCTCGGGCGAGATGAGCGAATCGCTCGCCTGCTACCAGCGCGCGTCGTGGCTCGCACCGACAAACGCCGAGGCGCACTACCATGTCGGGCTCGTGCAGGAACAGCGGGGCAAGCTTGCAGAGGCCCACGCCGCGATCGACAAGGCACTCAAAGTCGATGCCGCTCACGCCGGTGCCCGGACCCTTGTTGTCAAGTTGGGTTTGCGTGAGAGCACCGCAGATCCGGAAGCTTCCCTGCAGGAGATACAAACGATCATCGCGATCGGAGGCGACGCGGATCAGCGGTGTTTCGCGCAGCGCACGCTCGGCGACCTGCTCGCAAAGACCGGGGATCACGCCGGCGCGTTTGTAGCGTGGACATCGAGCAACGAGGCGATGCTCGAAAAACCATCGCCACCCGAGAGCGCACGCGCAGAGTACCTCGCGCGTGTGGACCGATATAGTGAAGCACTCACCACCGAGTTGTGCGCCCAATGGCGAGAGCAGGAGGAGGACGACGGGCTGCCCTCCCCGGCGATGCTCGTCGGATTCCCGCGCTCCGGGACCACGATGACCGAACGCATGATCGACGCGCACCCCGCACTGCGATCGATCGAAGAACGCCCGTACTTTGACGCGCTCATCCGGCGCATGATTGAAATGGTGCCGGGTGCCACCCTAAGCGATGTCGAACGCGCTTCGGCGCTGAGCGGTTCGCAGATCCGCGAACTCCGCGCACTGTACTGGCAGAAGGTGCGAGAGGGTGAAGGGCAATTCGACGATGGGTTGCTCGTGCTGGACAAGCTCCCCCTGCGGCTCATTCACCTTGGGCTTGTAAACAGGATATTTCCTTCTTCGAAGATTCTTGTGGCACTGCGAGATCCGCGTGATGTCTGCCTGAGCTGCTTTCAACAGCGATTCGCGGTCAACCTCGCGATGTCCTTCTATCTGCGCCTCGGAACAACCGCACTGATGTACAAACATGTCATGAGTTCATGGATCGACACTCGCGATCAACTCTCGCTCAATTTCAAAGAGATCCGCTACGAGGACACAGTGACAGAATTTGAGAGCCGCGCGCGTGAGATCATCTCTTTCCTCGGAGTGGAGTGGGACGATGCAGTACTGCGGTTCCACCAACGCACCGACGCCCGCTATTCGGCGACCCCGAGTTACCAAGCGGTCACCAAAGCCGTGAACACCAAGGCGATGGGGCGCTGGCGCAACTACAAGAGCGAACTCGCCCCGATCCTGCCCGTCCTCGCCCCCTTCGTGCAGGCGTTCGGATACGAATCCTGATTTTAGTGGAGCCCGGTTGACCCGAACCCGCCCGAGCCGCGGGAGGTGTCGGTCAATTCCTCAGATTCACGCACAACCGCGTGGGCGACCGGTGCGACGATCATCTGCGCGATCCGCATCCCCGCCTCGATCGTAAACGGCACCGCCGACAGGTTGATCAGCGGCACGATCACCTCGCCGCGGTAATCCGCATCGATTGTGCCCGGCGAATTGGGCAGCGTGATCGCGTGCTTCGAGGCGAGCCCGGAACGCGGGCGGACCTGCGCTTCATACCCGACAGGCAGCGACATCGCGAACCCGATCGGGATCTTTTCGATTTGTCCGGGCCCGATCGTGATCGGGGCGCCGTCGTGCGGGCACGCGCACAGATCAAGCCCCGCAGCCGCTTCCGAGTGGTATCGCGGCAGCCGGGCATCCGGATGCAGACGCTTGATCTGCAGGAGTGGCGTGTGGCGCGCAGGCACGGTGTTGGTTGTCACATCGGTGGTCATGAATGGAGCGTGACGCCGAGGCACCGCGGCGTCAAGGCTAGGCCGTTGCCGGGCCCGTGAGCTGCACGAGCTGGTGATCGATCGCCTCGATGATCCGCCGTGTCGATTCGATCGCGCGATCGATCGAAGAAACCCCCGTGATCTCACGCACCGCGTCTTCCCTGTGATACTGATCGTTGTGCGACGCACACTCCTCGCGGGCGCACAAGAGCGACTCAAGCACCGCGACCGCCTTGCGCCGTTGCTCGGCGAGCTTCTCGAGGAGTTCCGTGATGGCGGTGTTCGTCGGCATGGAGTGCGTTTCGCGTGACGGGGCGTTGAGTGTGCGAGCAATGAGTGGGGGTGCATTGAGTGGGGGGGCTTCGAGCATGGGCGTGTCTCTGTGGTGTTGTTGCTGAAAGAGGACGTCTGGTTGCACAACCCGGAAAGGGGGATGGAAGATTGTCCCCTGATCGGCATCGGGTGGTCAAGCCGCCGAAGCTTTTTTACGGTTGTTTTTTGTTAGGGTTGGCACGTGTCTGGTGACAAGACCGAGCAAAGAAGAGGCTTCTCCCACTCGTGCCGCAGAGGCAAGCTCCTCCACCATGGATGCGGCTTCCATCGGGGGATCGGGCAGCACGTCGTACCGCAGGATGCCGGGCACGCTCGTGGGTGCCAGCAGCTCGTGATTGTGGGCGAGTTGTTCATGGATTTTTTCGCCGGGCCTGATCCCGGTGAGCGTGAGGCGGATCGATGGGATCGACGAGTCAGAGTTGTCGTCCCAGCGCGGCTTGAGCCCCTGCGAGCGGACGAACCGTTCCGCGAGATCCACGATGCGAACCGGCTCGCCCATGTCGAGCACGAAGACATCTGCCGCAGATGCGTCGTCCTGGATATCCGCCGCACGGATCACAAGCGATGCCGCTTCGGGGATTGTCATGAAGTACCGCGTCATCTCCGGGTGCGTGATGGTGATCGGTCCGCCATCGGCGAGCTGGTGCTGCCAGATCGGGAGCACCGAGCATGCAGACCCGATCACATTCCCGAACCGCACAATCGCGAAACGAGTCGGTGATGCCTGTGGAACAGACTGGATGTACTGCTCTGCCAGGTATTTGGTTGCGCCCATGATCGACGTCGGGTTCACAGCCTTGTCCGTCGAAATCATCACAAACCGCTCGGCTCCCGCACCCCGCGCTGCGTCTGCGACAGAGCGCGTCCCGATGATGTTGTTTCGAACGGCGGCCGCAGGATGGTCTTCCATCATGGGCACGTGCTTGTGCGCCGCGGCGTGGAAGACAACATCGGGCTTGAGCTTCTCGAACCGGGAGCGCGTTGCCCCCGCGTCAACCACGTCGTGCAGCACCGCGAGCGTCGAGGTATGCGACGATCGACGCGCCAATTCGCGTTCAATCTCGAATAACGCATTCTCCGAACGGTCCATCAGGATCAGCTGCCGGGGCATCGCCAGCGCGCACAAGCGTGCCAGCTCCGAGCCGATCGATCCCCCGGCCCCGGTGATCAAGATCCGTTTGTCCTCGATCAGGTGCGAGACGTCCCTCGGATTGAACGGTCGCACCGGGCGTCCGATCAATGGTGCGGTGTCCAGCGCTCCCCCGATCGGCGTTGAGGAGGCGAGCACGTCCTGCATTGTTGGCAAAACACGGAGCGCAACCCCCAGATCTTCGCAGTCCGCCTGCACCTGCGCCATCACCACGCTCATCGCGCGGGGCACAGATGCGAGAACCGTGTCGAACCCCAGCCGCTTGTGGAGCGAGGGGAGCTCGTTCGCACTACCGACGAGCGGCAGCGCGTGGTCCGCTCTCGGAGGGCCTGCTCCAACAAGCGCGAGCCCGACCACCTCCGCGCACCCGGAGGCGAGGAGCGAATCGATCACCCAGCGGGCGGTCTCGGAAGGGGCAACGATCAGAACACGCCTCGGCGTGGAAGGGTCGGTCATGGATTTCATCCCCGGGCCGGTGAACTCGCTGGTGGCCCGGGATGGATATCGGGTTGGCGCGGCATGAATCGTGAGCCTCACCCTCGGCCGATAGGTATTTATTCGGGTTTGCTCTGCGAATTCTCGGGGTCGATTTCCCGCAGATACCGCCAGGAGAAGATCCCCGTCGTGTGTCCGTCAGAAAACAGGATCCGGATCGCGTAATTGCCTACCAGTTCAGCATCGGTTGCGGTGAGCGGCTCGCCGGTGCCGGTGGCGCTAGCAGGCAGCACCGCAAGCGGATTACTGGCGATCTCTTCTCGGAGTTGGCGAGCCTCGGCAGACGGGGACATCCGTCGGAGGAACGCGATCGAGTAATAGGACGTCGAGCCGTCCTCCCACTCAAGGGTGAGCCCCTTGTTTTTCTTAAGATCGATGGATGTAGGTGGGTTCATTTTGTGCGACCAGGACGCAACGCATTCGGGTACATACGGTATCTTCGCATACGGAGAGGTGGGGTATGTGCGGACAGCTTATCAACGGAGCAACAGGGTATGAGCCGGAAATTTTGTGGCGGATTAATTCTCCTTTTCGCGGTCTGTACCGC
>JAJDDG010000010.1 GCA_029260435.1 Phycisphaerales bacterium
GGGGGGGCGGGGGTTCCGGGGTCGCCCCCCTTCTTTTTTTTTTTTTTTTTGTTGTCTTACTCGTGGGCGTCCACCCACGGCACCTGGCATGAAGATCACTGACCGGAAGACCGGTCAGTGGCACGAAGAAAAGACCCCCTCATCCGGTCTCACTTCGTTCGACCACCTTCTCCCCGGAGAGGAGAAGGGGCGTGGGGATCGATGAGTCTTCGCAATAAAAAAACCCCCGGGGTGCGGGGGCTCAAGGTAGTTGAGTTGTTCTGAGCACGCCTTGCCCTGCGGGCCAAGGCGTGGCACCCGACGATGTTTTGATCGTGGTTCACGACTTCGTCGTGTACCACGGCACCCGGATGGGTGCTCGTCGGTTAGTTGAGGCCGAGGAGGGAGCCGATGACGGGGCCGAAGGCGACGGTAAGCCCGGCGAAGACGACAGAGACGATGGAGATGAGTTTGATGAGGATGTTGAGGGAGGGGCCCGAGGTGTCCTTGAAGGGGTCGCCGACGGTGTCGCCCACGACGGTTGCCTTGTGGTCTTCGGAGCCCTTGCCGTAGACGATGAGGTCTGCGTTGCCTGCGGCGACGGCTTCTTGGGCGCGGGCCATGATGGCGGCTTTGATTGTGTCGGGGACCTTGTCGGCGTTGCCGGTGTTGTTGACCATGTCGGAGGCGGTGATCTTGCCGTACGACTCGAGGAGCTTCTTGGCGTTGTCCCATGCGCCGCCCGCGTTTGCCATGAAGATGGCGACGGCGAAGCCGCAGGTGAGCCCGCCGGCGAGCATGCCGACGACACCGGGGACGGAGAGGGTAAGGCCGACAACGATGGGGATCGTGATGGCGAGGATCGCGGGGGCGACCATTTCCTTCTGGGCGCCAGCGGTGGAGATATCGACGCAGGTGGCGTAGTCGGGGTAGTGGGTGCCTTCGAACTCGACGCCCTGCATGGGCCAGTTGTCTGAGTTGTTGACGTCTTCCTCGCTCATGCCCTGGGCGCGGAGAGCGTCACGCATTTTGGCGAACTGTCGGCGGGCTTCCTGCATCATTGCGTATGCGGCGCGGCCGACGGCGTTCATGGTCATTGCGCAGAAGAGGAAGACGAGGAGGACGCCCAAGAAGATGCCGCCGAGGAGGCGGGGGTTGACGAGGGTGACGTCGTAGAAGATGAGGATATCGTTGAGGGTGGATTTTGAGGCGAGGGTTGCCTTGATCTTGCCTGCTGCGTGCCCGTGGCCTTCGTGCTCGGCGGTGAAGGTGATGGTGCGACCATCATCGGACAGCTCGACACCGGTGTAGGTCTGATTGACCACGAGTTCATCGATATCGTGATCGATGGTATCGGTGACATCGATGAAGGCGCCGTCGATGTTGGGCTCGTCGGTTTCGCTGGTGTTGACGGCGAACTTGCCGTAGCCGGTGTAGAGGGCGTGCATGGGGGCGATGGTCAGGTCGCTTGCGGCGTTGACGGCCTGCTGGCCGATCTGGACTTGGACGATCTGGAGGAAGGCGGCGAAGAGGGCGAGGGCGGTGAGGGCTGCGGAGCCGATTGCGAAGCCCTTGCCGGTCGCGGCGGTGGTGTTGCCGAGGGAATCGAGCAGGTCGGTGCGTTCACGGACATGGGGCGGCTGAGAGGTCATCTCCGCGTTGCCGCCTGCGTTGTCTGCGATGGGGCCGTAGGCGTCTGTGGCGAGTGTGATGCCGAGTGTTGCGAGCATGCCAACGGCGGCGATGCCGACGCCGTAGAGACCCATGAGCATATTGTCACCGCCGCCTGCGAAGATGAAGGCGGCGAGGATCGCGACGACAACGGTGAGGAGTGAGGCCCATGTGGACTTCATGCCTTCGGCGATGCCGGCGATGATGACGGTCGCGGGTCCGGTGAGGGCCTGCTCGGCGATGCGTCTGGTTGGGGCGTGCTCGTAAGAGGTGTAGTGCTCGGTGGCGTGGGCGATGACGAGGCCCGCGGTGAGACCCGAGAGGATTGAGAAGCCGAGGCCGAACCACGTAAAGGGGAGGGTGATGTCTTCGCCCATGGTTCCGAAGAGCATGTAGAGGAGCGCGAATGCACCAACGACGATGAGCGCGGAAGCGGCGTACACGCCGAAATGCAGGCTCTTGAGGAGTTGGGCGAAGTTCGCACCTTCCTTTGCCTTGACAGTGAAGATGCCGAGGACGGAGCAGAAGATGCCGATCCCGGCGAGCGCGAGGGGGGCTGTTGCCAATTTGAGGGCGACTTCTGTAGAAAGGCCTTCTGTATCGAAGCCCATTGTCATTGCTGCGGCGGCGCCGAGCGCCATGGTTGCGAGCATTGAGCCGTAGTAGGACTCGTAGAGGTCTGCGCCCATGCCGGCGACATCGCCGACGTTGTCGCCGACGTTGTCGGCGATGGTTGCGGGGTTGCGGGGATCGTCTTCGGGGATGCCGGCTTCGACTTTTCCGACGAGGTCGGCGCCGACGTCGGCGGCCTTGGTGTAGATGCCGCCGCCCACGCGGGCGAAGAGGGCCTGGGTTGAGGCGCCCATGCCGAAGGAGAGCATGATGGTTGTGAGTTCGACGACGGTGAAGTCTGTGTAGTTGTTGAAGACGAAGAACCACGCGGAGACATCAAGAAGGGCGAAACCGACGACGACGAGGCCCATGACTGCGCCGGCGCGGAATGCGACGGTGAGCCCTTCGTTGAGGGAACTCTTGACGGCGTGGGTTGTTCTTGCGGAGGCGTTGGTTGCCATTTTCATGCCGAACCAGCCGCAGAGCCCGGAGAAGAGCCCGGCGATGGGGACGCCGATGAGAGCGAATTGTGGTTGGAGTTTGAGCCCGAAGGAGAGGATCGCGAGTACGACGATGAGGGCGATGAAGACGCCGAAAACGACTTTGTATTGGCGTGTGAGGTATGCCATTGCACCGTCGCGGACTGCCTGCGCGATGCGGATCATTTCGGGATCGCCTTCGGAACATTTCATGACCGAGCGGGAGAAGACGAAGGCCATGATGAGCGCGAGTACGGCACCGACGGGTGCGAGGAAATACGCGGGGTGTAGGTCCGCGGCGAGCGTGAGCATCGGATCTGTCAACACGGGTGTTGCTCCTGTCCTGGTTGGACGGTGGGCGTGCGGCGGGCGGCCACTGTTTGGTGGGCGCTATCCGTCGCGTGGAACGGTACGAGAATGGTTACACATCGAGCGGCGCGGCGGTCGGCCGCAAGAAATGCGGGAGCGCTGGCCGCTGTAGAACAACAAACCCCCGTTTTCACGGGGGCATGCTTTATTTATCTTGTGGGCCTTGGCGGTCTTGGGGTGACCGGGCGGCTCGACTTGCGCGCGGCGCGGTTTCTTCGTTCGGAAGGCTTCTCGTAGAACGCCTTGCGTTTGATGTCTTTGGTGAGGCCTTCTTTTTCGCAGAGTTTCTTGAACCTGCGCAGCATGCCCTCGACACTTTCGCCGCCTCTAGCTTTGACTCGGATCGCCATGTTGGCTGGTCCTCTTTCGCGTTTCTGTACGGTATACGTTCGATATAGTGAGTTGGGCAGTATCGTCAATCGTTGTGCCTTTGGCAACCCCCCACCCCCTCCACCACCCTGCTCTCCCACCCCCACCACCTCTCCCCCCGATACTCCCCCCCGCGTCTTGGTGCGCATTGAGGGTGAGGGTGGATATTCTCCGAGAGAAGTATTGCTTGATGGAGGGCCCGGGCCTTGCGGGTGATCGTGGATACGTACAACGTGCTACACCTGCCGAGTGCTCATGAGCTCCCGGATGGGGTCGAGGGGATTGCGCGGCTGTCTGAATTGATCGCGGGGAGCCGATTCGGGCAGGGGAAAGTGGTGCTGGTGTGCGACGGGCGGACCCCGGGGGATTTGCGTGGGCGGATAGCCCGGGGGATACGGGTGGTGTTTTCGGGGCAGCGGATCAACGCGGATACGGTGATTCAGAAAGAGGTCGCGAAGGACTCGGGGGCTCGGGATCTGCTCGTGGTGAGTTCGGATCGGGAGGTCCAGCGGGATGCGAAGCGGGGTGGGGCGCGGGTGGTGGACAGTGAGGTGTTTCTTGCGGGGTTGCTGGGGGGAGGCGGGGGTGGGCTGCGGCGGGACGGGGAGGAACGATCCGGGGAGGATGACGCGAGTGCGAGTTGGTGGATGCGGGCGTTCGGGTTTGAGAGCGATGAGAGTGAATCGGAGGGTGGGCTAGACCCTGAGGATCCGAGCGGGTGGGGCGTGGACGGGGACTGGTGGGTGGATGGGTAGCGTGCGAGAGGTATCGGGGTGTTGAGTGGGGCGGGCGGTGTGGGTAGTGTTGTTCGGATGGGTTCTTCAAAGCCGGAAAAAAGTGGGGATCGCGAAGCGATGCTCGGTGTTGATCGCAGCGGTATTGATGATGCTGCGCGTACGCTGCAGATGGAGGAGGCGCGCGCGATGTCGATCGAGGCTGCGCGGAGTCTGAGCGATGACAAGTGCGAGGATGTGGTTGTGCTGGATCTTCGGGGGCTGAGCCAGATCACGGACTTCTTTGTGATCGCGAGCGGCACGAGCGAGACGCAGATGCGCAGTTCCGGGCAGCACGCTGTCGAGATCGGGGAGCGGATGGGGCTCGGGGTGCATCACTCGAACCTGCGGGGCGGGCCGACGCAGTGGTTCGTGATCGACTTTGTGAATGTGGTGGTGCATATATTCGATCCAGAGGAGCGGGCGTACTACGACCTGGAGATGCTCTGGGGCGATGCGGATCGGGTGGGTTGGTCGCGCGAAGGCGGCGGGGCTGGAGGGCAACTGGGGGATGCGGGTCGGAACCTCGCGGGGCTTCGAGAGGACGAGGTGCTGCCTGGTCAGGAAGAGAACTGAGCAGCCGGGTGGGATCGGGCGTGTAGACTTCCCGGATGTCGCGCGGGATATCACTTGCGAATAAATGCCAGTTGTTGTTTGGTCTTGCTACGCTGTTGATCATCGTTGCTGCGCTGCTGATCCCGTGGGTGCGGTATGCGCAGCTGGTGGATGACGCGCAGCTGGAGACCTCGCGGCAGGTCGCGAAACTGTGGGCGGAGAACACGGTGTTGGAGCCGAAACTGGTGTGGGTTCTGCACTCCGGAGACGCGGGTCGCGAGGAGGGCGGGAGCGATGTGAGTATTCGGTATTGGCCGAGCGGGGAGTGGTCGGCGGGTGCGTTCGGGGAGGACGTCAGCGGGGTGTATGGGACGTTTCTCGACTCGGCGCGGGAGCGGGTGGGGGTTGAGGAGTCGATCGAGCACAGCGAAGCGGTGTGGGACGGTGAGGATCGGGTGTACCGGTATGCGCGTCTGTTGCGGGATGACGAGGGGATAGACGTTGGGGTGGTTGTGGTGGAGCGGCGGAGCGCTTCGGCGGCGGGGCAGCTGCTGATCAACCGGGCGTATCTGGTTGTTGCGGGGTTGCTGGCGGGCGCGCTTGCGGTGTTGGTGTTCTACATCATCACCATGCGGATTATTCTTGGGCCGGTGCGATCGCTCCGGGATACGGCGGAGTTGGTGCGCGAGGGGAACCTGCACATCCGGGCGGATATCCAGACGGGGGATGAGTTTGAGCAGTTGTCCGACACGTTTAACGCGATGCTTGAGGAGATTGTTTCGCAGCAGGTCGAGCTGCGGGGGATTAATCGATCGCTCGATCTGAAGATGACGGAGCTCGCTGAGCAGAATGTGCGGCTGTACGAGGCGGCGCGGATGAAGAGCGAGTTCCTTGCGAATATCAGCCACGAGTTGCGTACGCCGTTGAACTCGATCATCGGGTTCACGGAGATCCTGCACGACATCGCGGGCAAGGATTTGGAAGCGGTGGGTGTTGAACACGCGCCATCGGTATTAGAGAAACGGGGTCGGTATCTGGATCACATTCTGACAGCGGGGCGGAGCCTGCTTGTGATGATCAACGAGCTGCTGGAGATGGCGAAGATCGAGGCGGGGAAGGTTGAGCTGCATGTGCAATCGATGAATGTCGCGGAGACGTGCGAGGGGCTGCTTGCGCTGATCCGCCCTCTGGCGGATCGGAAGGGGATCGGCACAGAGCTTGCGCTGGTGGCGGCGGGCGGGGGGTTCACCTCGGACGCGGGGGGCGCGGATGTGCCGGTGATCGAGACGGATCAGCAGAAATTCCAGCAGGTTGTGTTTAATTTTCTGAGCAACGCGGTGAAGTTCACGGCGAGCGGTGGGCGTGTGACGCTGCGGGCTGAGCGGGTTGTCGGGGGGGATGAGGCGGAGTGGGTGCGGGTGAGTGTGCTGGATACGGGTGCGGGGATCCCGGAAGATCAGCAGGAGACGATCTTCGAGAAGTTCTCACAGGTGGACAGCGGGCACACACGGGAGTTTGCGGGGACGGGGCTCGGGCTTGCGATCGCCAAGGAGTTTGCGGGGTTGATCGGCGGCGAGGTGGTGATGGAGAGCGAGGTTGGGCGGGGGTCGATGTTCAGCTTGATCGTGCCGATTGTGTTCGCGGGTGCCTCGAAGACGATCAGCGAGTGACGGCGCGCTGGTAGTGGCGGATGGCGGGCTTGCCTTTGGGGGGGATGTCTATCGCGACGACATCAATACGGATGGGACGGTCTTGCCAATGGTGTTTTTTGGCGAGGGTTTCGGCGATCTGGATGAGCTTGCGGCATTTGTGTGAGGTGATTGCTGCTTCGGGCTTTCGATCGGTAGGAGTGGTGTTGGGAGAGAGCCGGCGCGCTTTGACTTCAACCACAACGATAGTGAAGTGATCGGGTGCGAGGCAGACCAGGTCCGCTTCGCCCGGTGCGACTCGTGCGTTTTTCAGGAGGGTTTTGTACCCGCGGCGGCGGAGGTATCTGTGTGCGATGCGTTCGCCGCGGGGGCCGAGAGGATCGCGCTTTGATTTGTTCTTTGGGAGAAAGAGGGCGGTGAGGAGCCTCGGAGACATCTGCGGTTATCAGCGTTGGCTGTGGGTTGGGGTGTACCGCGCGAGAGCGAAGTCGTACAAGCGTTGGGCCATGAGTTCGATATCGGAGTAGGAGCCGCGGTCGTAGAGCTCCTGGAAATACCGCGTGCTTTCTTCGCGCTGGCGGCGCTCGAGGAGGGAGTCTTCGAGTTCGAGTTGGACGTCGTAGAGGGTGATTTCTGGGGGGGTGTTGATGTCTTCGAGGTGGATCCACCAGTTGGCGTCGTTGAACTCGATGCGTTCGGTTGTTTCGCCCGGCATGAGTTTGCGGGCGGGGTCGTTGAGCTCTGGGGCGCTGAACAGGGAGACGTCCTCGATGGTTGTGTCCTTGAGCTGGACCTCGCGGAGCCCACCCTGCTCCCTGCGCCATGAGCCGAAGTCCTCGACGATCTCTGCGAATGGTGCCCCCTGCTCTATGTCGTGGGAGACGATGGAGATGAGGGGGATATATCCCTCTTCTTTGGGGATCATGAGGACGCGGAAACGGGCGGTGGGGTCTGGGTTGAAGTCGTCGTAGTGGCGGTCGAACTCCTGTTGGATCTCGCGGAAGGAGACCTGGACGCGGTCGCCGATCTCGCGGCGGAGTTGTTCGCGGACGAACTGGACCTTTGTGATGTCGTCCACCTTTTCGTCGAGGGTCATGCCTTCTTCGTCTTTCAGTCTGCGCTCGGCGAGGTCTTCGGCGCCGTAGTTCCGCGAAACGATACGGTCGCGGATCTCCTGGATGAATGCGAAGACGCCCATCTTCTTTTCGGGTGTCATCTGCGCTTCGAATTCGGCGAGCGCGAGTTCGTCTGCGAGCCTGCCGCGGAGCGCTTCCCAGATATC
Source organism: Phycisphaerales bacterium (assembly GCA_029260435.1). Classification (GTDB taxonomy): domain Bacteria; phylum Planctomycetota; class Phycisphaerae; order Phycisphaerales; family UBA1924; genus OFTM74. The sequence goes on from JAJDDG010000010.1 coordinate 7,739, forward strand.
TTGCTGGAGTTTGCGCGCGAAACGGTTTGAGTCGAGTGTTTTGGCTTCGCGGCGGAGGCGGGCGTCCATCGGGGCAAAGAATTCGTGGGCGTAGATCGGGCGGCCGTTGATCTGCCCGACCATCTGGTCAACGGAGTATGCCCGGGTCGGCGCGGGGGAGAGCGTTGGGATTGGTTCGGGCGCGGCGGTCGTGGGTGGGCCGAGGAGGACGGTTGCCTTGGGCGCGGGGTCCGGCTGCATTGCTTCGGCAAGGAGAGGTGTTGCGGGTTTGGATTGGGCGGGCGCTGGCTCGGGGATGTCTTGCGCGCGGAAGTCATCTGGGGTAATGACCTGGGCACGCTGCTTCGGTGCCGCGTCTGGGGAGGTTGTGCAGGCAGCGAAACAGCAGGCGAGGGCGGCGGTGGTGATTGCGATATAGTTGCGGGTGGACGTGTTCATGGTTGTTTGGATCGGCGAGATCTGCGCGGGAGCATTGATCTCGATTGCCCCATGGTAAAGGGAATGGTGGGCTTGCTTGGTTGTGGATGATCCTACGCTCGGTTCGCGGCGGTCACAAAGGGGACGTAGACTGGAGTGTTTGGTGGAGAATTGGGGTTCACAGGCAACGGGCGTAGCGGGGGAGGAGGTCGGCACGCATGAACGAGGGCGAGCAGAAGCCAGAGATACTGGTCGATAGCGACTGGAAGAACCAGGCGCAGGCGGAGAAGGAGAAGCTCGCGGAGGCAGAGCAGCAGGCTGAGGCGGAGCGGACGGAGGGCGGCGGCAAGGGCGAACTGCCGGCGGCGGACTTCCGTGGGCTCGTGGGGACGATGGCGAGCCAGGCGATCATGTACCTCGGCGGGATGGTGGACCCGAAGACGGGCGGAGCGATGGTGGATCTTGAGATCTCACGGCTCTACATCGATCTGCTGGGGGTGGTCGAGGAGAAGACGAAGGGGAACCTGACAAAGGAAGAAGAAGATGAGCTGAAAGTCGTGCTGCACGAGCTCCGCTCGCGGTATGTGGAAATCGGGCAGTTGCTGGCGGCGCAGATGGCGCAGCACCCCCCCACCCCCGGTGCGCCCCCCACGGGTACTTCCCCCACTGCTGGCACGGGTGGTGGATCGCCGATTATTCAGGCGTAAGAGTTTGATTCGGATCGTTCGGGGTGTGCGGGGTTCGGAAACCTGGACGAAGGATGAACACGGTGAACGAGAACGAATCGTTCCTTGAGCGGCACCACTACCTGCTGCGACGGCTGCACAGCCTGAGCGGGATCGTGCCAATCGGCACGTTCCTGATGATCCACCTGACGACGAACTCGTCGATCGTGTGGGGGCTGATGGACGGGAAGTATCCGAACATGCATGGCGGTGCGGCGACGTACCAGCACGAGGTGAACTTCATTCACTCGTTGCCGCTGTTGTTGTTGATCGAGATCTTTGGGTTGTGGCTGCCGATCGCGTTTCACGCGGGGCTGGGTGTGGTCTACGCGTTGAGCGGTTCGAACAACGTGCGGCGGTACAAGTACCAGGCGAACTGGCGGTACGCGCTGCAGCGGCTCAGCGGGTACATCGGTGTGCTGTTCCTCTTCTATCATGTGGCGACGCTGCGGTGGGGGTGGACGTTCCTGATGCCGGGCAATACGAAGTGGGATTCGGAGTTCGCGGCGTCCACGATGGCGCTCGCGCTTCGGGGTGAGACGGATGGGTTCACGGCGGTGGGGATGGCGGTCGCGCTGTTCTACATGGTCGGGGTGTCATTGCTGGTGTTCCACATGGCGAACGGTGTGTGGACTGCGGCGATCACGTGGGGGCTAACGGTCACAGAGACGGCGCAGAAGCGCTGGGGTTATGTGTGCGCGGGGTTGGGCGCGGGGTTGATGGCTGCGGCGTGGGCGTCGGTGATCGGGTTTGCGACGCTTGATTACGACAAGGCGCGCGAGGCGGAAGAGTACATCGGGGGCGGGCACGGTTCGCAGATCCTCGAGGCGGAAAACGAGAGCGTGCGGCACTCGGGTGCGGCGGGATCGGAGGCGGTTCGATGAGTGGTTCTGATCGTCAGCGTGTGCTTGTTGTTGGCGGTGGGCTTGCGGGTCTTGCGGCGACGATCCGGATCGCGGAGGCGGGCATACCCGTTGATCTGTTCTCTCTGGTCCCGGTGAAGCGGTCGCACTCGGTGTGCGCGCAGGGGGGGATCAATGCGTGCAACGAGGTTGCGCGGCAGCAGGGGTACAGCGAGTACGAGCATTTCGATGAGACGGTTTATGGCGGGGATTTCCTGCAGCACCAACCGCCGGTGTACGAGATGGCGCATTGGGCGCCGAAGGTGATCGATCTGCTGGATCGGATGGGTGTGCCGTTCAACAGGACGGCGGAGGGGCAGCGGCAGCTGCGGTTGTTTGGCGGGTCGCTCTACAAGCGGACACACTTCGCGGGCGCGACGACGGGGCAGCAGTTGATGTATGCGCTGGACGAGCAGGTGCGGCGGTACGAGGCTGAGGGGCGGGTGAACAAGTACGAGTTCTGGGAGTTTTTACGCCCGGTGATCGACGAGGATGGGCGGACGCAGGGGATCATCGCGCAGGACATGCGGACGATGCAGATCCGTGGGTTCCGCGGGGATGCGGTGGTGATGGCGACGGGCGGGTGCGGGCTTGTGTTCGGCAAGAGCACAAACTCGGTGATGTGCACGGGTGCGGCGGCGGCTCGGTGCTACAAGCTGGGTGTGCAGTACGGGAACCCGGAGTTTGTACAGGTACACCCGACGGCGATCCCGGGGGCGGACAAGCTGCGGCTCATGAGTGAGAGTGCGCGTGGTGAGGGGGGACGGGTGTGGGTGCCAGCGAAGAAGAATTCGAGCGGGCAGTGGGAGCCGCACCCGAACTCGGGCATGGACCCGAGGCAGGTGCCGCAGGATGAGCGGTGGTACATCCTCGAAGAGAAGTACCCGGCGTACGGGAACATCGTGCCTAGGGACATCGCGACTCGGGAGATCTTCAGCGCATGTATGGACGGGTTCGGCGTGGGCGGCGGGAACATGGTGTACCTGGATCTCACGCACAAATCGCCCGAGTTCCTGGAGACGCGGCTCGGCGGGATCATGGAGATCTACCGGAAGTTTGTGGGCGAAGATCCGGTGGAAGTGCCCATGAAAATCTTCCCCGGTGTGCATTACTCGATGGGCGGGCTTTGGACGCGGTACTCGGCGGACGCGGATTACGCGCGGGTGAAGGGCGGGTCGATGGCGTTCGATCTGGATCGCGAGTGGGATCCGGATGAGCGGCCGGCTTGCGGGCTTGATCCGGAAGCGACGGACAACATGATGACGAACGTGGACGGGCTATACGCGTTTGGCGAGGTGAACTACCAGTACCACGGTGCGAACCGGCTCGGCGCGAACGCGCTGTTGAGCTGCATATTTGATGGTTTGTTCTGCGGGCAGGGTGTGGTGAAGTATGTGCAGGGTCGGTCGTCGTCGCCGGCGGCGGAGGTGAGCGCGGCGATCTTCGAGCGGGGCGAGCGGGATGAAGAGGAGATTGTTCGGCGGCTCATTGATTCGAGCGGGGGCGAGAATGCTTATGACATCGGGCGCGAACTCGGCGAAGAGATGACCGCAGCATCGACTGTTGTGAAGAGCGGCGGGCGTCTTGAATCCGCGCTGGTGCGGCTCGGAGAATTGCGGGCTCGATACGACAAGCTCTCGTTGGCGGACACGGGGATGTGGACGAATCAGAATCTGTCGTACTCGCGGGCGGTGGGCGACATGCTGCTGATCGCGGACGCGGTGCTGCGGGGCGGGCTCAACCGGAAGGAATCCCGCGGTTCACACTACCGAGAGGATTTCCCGACACGCGATGATGCGAACTACCTGAAGACGACGGTAGCGACGTACAACACGGGCACGGGGCAGGCAGATATCTCGCTTGAGGATGTGGAGATCGGGCTGGTCGAGCCTCGATTGCGGACGTATGGCGCTGTGGAGAGCGGCGAGAAGGAAGAAGAAAAGGCAACGGCAGGCGCGAGCGGCGCCTGAGCCGGTTTTCATAGAAGCAGGAGCGCGATTCGATGGCTTCCTCGAACGGCACAGTACAGGCGACGACACGGACGGTCAGGTTCCGCATCGAGCGGAGCGACGGGCCCGGCAGGGGGACGCGGTGGGAGATATTTGACGTCCCTGTCGCGAGCGGCGGGGAGGGGAGCGGGAGCGCGAACGTGATCTCCTGTCTGCAGTGGATCGCGGCGCATCCGGTGACAGTTGAGGGGCGCGAAACCACCCCGATTACATTTGACTGTGGTTGTCTTGAGGAGGTGTGCGGGGCATGCACAATGGTGATCAACGGGAAGGTGCGGCAGGCTTGCTCGTGCCTGATCGATGACTACGCGCCGAACGAGGGTGATGAGATCACTCTCGAGGCGATGAGCAAGTTCCCGACGGTGAAGGATCTGTTTGTTGACCGCACACGGCTGTTCAATGACCTGAAACGGATCAAAGGTTGGGTGCCGATCGATGGGTCGTACAATCTTGGGGCTGGGCCTCGCGAGACGCCCGACACGCAGCAGGTGCGGTACAAGCTGAGCGAATGCATGAGTTGCGGGTGCTGTCTTGAGGCGTGCCCGCAGTACACGCTTGAGGTTGAGCCGAGCGGCAAGGGGTTTGTGGGCGCGGCGGTGATCAGCCAGGCACGGTATTTCAACGAGCACGGCACGGGATCGACGCTCAAGAAGGATCGGCTTGACGTGATGAGCGGTGTCGGCGGTGTGAGCGACTGCGGGAACGCGCAGAACTGCGCGAAGGCGTGCCCGAAGGAGATCCCGCTGACCGAATCGATCGCGGCGATCGGGCGATCGACGACATTCCACCGGATCAAGCAGTTCTTCAGCGGCAAATAACCCCCCCCCACCGCACCCCCCACCGTCACGCCTATTTTTAAACGGAGCGGGTCAAGCGGCACTCGGTGTGGCTTGTTTTTTGCGCTGCGGGCGGGTGTGCAGCTTTGGGAGGACATCCGGGTAGCATGAGGAGATACATGGAGGATCGAGCCTTGCGTGGGATGCATATGTGGTTGATTGTTTTGGTTGGGTGGGTGGTGTCGCTTGCGGTTGGTACGGGTGCGCTCGGGCAGGTGCGTGTGCCGGCGGGGTTCCCGCTCCAGCCCGAGACGGAAACCGTGTCGTTCGATTTCGTGAAGCCGAAGGAAGTGAAGCAGTTCGATCTGTGGTTCACGAACACGAGCGATGAAGCGGTGACCATCAGCAAGGCGCAGCCGAGCTGCCCGTGCATGGTGACGAGCATCGCGACGAAGGTGGTAGCGGCGGGTGAGCGGGGGAAGGTGGTGATCATCATCGAGGGGCCGGAGAACGAGATCGGGCCTCTGAGTAAAAAGTTTGTAAATGTGTTTGTGGAGGGGATCCGTGAGCCTGCGCAGATCTGGGTGAGCGGTGAGCTGACGCATGGCGCTCGGGTGCTATTCGATGGTTCGTACTCGATCACCGGGCGCAGGGGGACGCTGGTTGTCGAGTCGGTGGCGGGCGAGTCGTTCCGCGTGTTGGGGGTTGGAGGCGAGCCGGCGGGGTCGGTCGTTGTGGAAGGAGTTGATGGTGAAGCGAGGGTGCGGCACGAGTTGGATCTAGAGATTCAGGGCAAGAGTGTGGATACGGTGGCTCGGTGGGTGATCGTGGAGACGGATCTGGGGGGGTCGGAGGTTGTGGAGATCCGGGCGGACATCTCCGGGGTGTGGCGTCAGTGGCGTCCGATCCGTCGGTGGAAGTGGCACACGAAGCGGGAGCGGGTGGACGATGTCCGGGTGGGCGAAGCGAAGCGGTTTTCGGCGGTGATCACCGGGATGAAGTTTGAAGAGGGGCTCGCTTTTGAGCTTGCCTCCCTTACTCCGGGGGTTCGAGTGGTACTTGTCGAGGCAAAGGATCCGCCCAAGGGGCAGGGCGTGGAGGTTGTGATCGACCTGACGGTTGACGAGGGGGGTGTGCTTGGCGGTGGGATGGGGTATGCGTGCGTAGTGGAAATCCAGCACGGGAAGCTGCGTTCGGGGCTGGATGTATTCGGGGCGATCGAGCGGTGATCGTGCAGCGAGCATATCCGTACTTTTGGTGAGGGGGTGTCCGATATCGTGTATCCGGACGTCGGGAGGGGGATGTTTTATCGGGCGGAAAAAAGAGTCTCCGATTGGGCAGTAGTGGGCGAGCTGGGTAGTCGATAGCTCACTTCGCGGCGCGAGTGAGTGAATAGGTGCCGCACGACTTAAAGAAATAATGGGCGATCAGCGCGCGCCGCGTGGGCGCGATCGGTGTCGCTCGTCGTGGGCTGACGGGCTCAACGATCAGGAGATTCGAACATGTTCTGGAATAACTTCCCGTACTCGTACAACTGTGGCAATTTCAATACTCCGTTTAACGGCACGCCCGGCTACAACAGCTGGATGCCTGGGCAGTTCCCGAATTGGAACAACTTTGGCGGCTTCAACAGCTCTTACCCGCAGAACTTCCACGGCTGGAACACCCCCGCGTGGAACTACGCCCAGTCCTGCTCCGGCGGTTCCTGTACACCATGGTCGTCCTACGGCTCGCCCTGGAATTACTCTGCTCAGATGCAGAACAACTGGGGCTCCAACTGGTCGATGCCGAACTCGTTCATGGGTTCCAACTACGACTGGAACTGCTCCACCCCGCAGCAGTTCGGGTGGAACGGGTACAGCGCGCCGCAGTTCGGGTACGGCTCCTTCCCGCATGGGTGGGACCAGTCGTCGTTCGGCGGATTCGACCAGCAGAACAGTTTCGGCGGTCAGCAGTTCCCCTACAGCTCGCAGATCCCGTTCGGGACCGGTGAGTTCCAGGGCATGGGCGGCTTCGGCGGTCAGCAGTTCCCATACAGCTCGCAGATCCCGTGCGGCACCGGTGAGTTCCAGGGCATGGGCGGCTTCGGCGGGTTCCCTTACGGGTACCAGCACGGCATGGGGTTCGGCGGCTTCGGGATGCACCAGCACCCCGGTTTCGCGTCCGCACAGAGCTGCGCCCCGGGCTTCGCGGGTCAGGCGACTCCCGGCGGGTTCAACCCTGCCGTGGTCCGCGACGCTGCCTAATCTGACTCGATCGGAGGGATCCGCCCTCTGAGAAAATACGAATGATGTGTAGCGGCGGCCTAGCGGTCGCCGCTATGCTTTTGGTGGACAAGGGGTTGGGGGGGATGGCGCCTGATGGGATCTTGAGGCGTCTTCGCCCACGACAAGCCGATGAGAGATGGATCCGGGCGGTGTTATCGTTCGTTTTGAGGGAGGCTGATCGATGGGTCTTTTGCGTTGGATAGTCGGGCGTGGTGGCGAGACGGTGGAACCGGCGGTGCTCGAGGCGATGGAGCGTCGGGTGCTGTTGGCTGCGGACTGCCCGGTGATCGATGACATCACGGCGGACAATCGCGGTTTGGTCGTGATGCATGTGGATCGGGATCTGGTCTCGAGCAGCGTGAACTCGACGAGTGTGAAGATCTTCACTGCGGGTGCGGATGGGCTGTTGGGGACGGTGGACGATGTGGATACCGGGGCGTCGGTGGTGTATGACGACGGGACGGATCTGATCACCGTGAAATCGGGGCTCGACGCGGACACGCGGTACATGGTGCGGCTAGACGCCTCGATGGTGGTCGGGACAAACGGGCGGCTGCTCGACGGTGAGTTCAACGGATCGGGGCTGGCGAGTGGTGACGGGGCTGAGGGTGGGAACTACGAGGTGTTCTCGCGCACCCCGACGACACTGATCGCGCGGTTCGTGACATCCTCGGGAACGATCAATGTGGAGTTGTTCCAGGAGGACACGCCGATCACGGTGGCGAACTTCCTGCGGTACGCGAACGAGGGGATCTGGGACGGGACGTTTTTCCATCGTTCTGCGGACTCGGGGGGCGTGCCCTTTATTGTTCAGGGTGGCGGTTTCTCTTCGACGACCCTCGACGCGCTGGAGAATTTCGGCGGCATTCTCAACGAGTTCGGGATCTCGAACACGCGCGGCACGATCGCGATGGCGAAGCTCGGCGGCGATCCGGACTCCGGTTCGAACCAGTGGTTTTTCAACAACGGTGACAACAGCGCGAATCTGGATAATCAAAACGGCGGGTTCACGGTTTTCGGGACGATTGTTGGTACGAGCGGGCTGGATGTGATGGACGCGATCGCGGCGCTGGACAAGGTCAACGCGGCGGGGCAGGGTGGGGCGTTCAACGAGGTGCCGGTGCTGGATGAGCAGACGGTCATTGATAATGGTGGCACGGTGACAGCGGGTGATCTGGTTGTTGTCTCACGGCTCTCGATCCTGGTGGATCTTTCTGGCGAGGCGTTCGGGCAGCTTGATGACACCGGTGCGGTGGTGATTACGAACAACTCCGGGGAGGTGACGATCACGATCTACGATCTGACGCAGTCGGGGGCGCTGCTTGCGAGCTCGGACTTCGTGAAGGTCAAGTTCAACGGACGGCGGGTGCAGTCGATCGTGCTGCAGGATCCGTTCCCGGAGGCGACGGTGGGGATTTATATCGCGGGGGCGAAGAATGTGGGGACGGTGAAGGACAATCGGAAGTCGGGGGATGGCGATATCGCGTTTGTCGTGAGCGATTCGGACATTGGCACGATCAGCTTCCGGAATACGCTGGTGGGGTTCGATCTGAACGGGTTCGTGTTGCCGGGCGGGCTGCTGCTCGGTGAGGATGTAGACGGCGACGGGTCTGGCGATGACATGGTTGCGGTCTTTGTGACTGGCTCGCTTGGCAAACTGGTCATGAAAGATGGGCTGACGGGATCGGTCGTTAGTGGTGAGGGGATGCGGGCGGTGCAGGTGAAGGGGACCGTGGTTGATGCGGACTTCAACATCGGCGCTGATGAGACAGCGAATGGGCGGCGGACTTCGTTCGTCTTTGAGCGGGTGGAAGACACGAGCATCCGCACGGAGAACGAGATCAAGTCATTGAAGGCGGTTGACTGGCGCGAGATTGTTGACCCTGACGGGATGGTGATCCGGGCGGATTCGCTGGGCACGCTGAAGATTACCGGGAAGAAGCAGATCAATGTGGAGGGTTTGTTCGGCGCGGACATTGTGCTGCGTGGTGCCGAGACTGGGCTGACGCTTGGGTCGGCGAAGATCGCGGGAGTGATCCTGTTGTCTGACTGGTCGGTGGAAGGGGATGCGGGCCGGGTGAAGGCGGGGGCGGACATCAGCCAGTGGGATTATTTGGTAACGGGTAATGCGGCACCGATCACGGCGTCGAGGATCTTCGCCGCGGAGATCCGGGTGGGTGGTGTGCTGAGTTCTCTGACGGCAACGGACTTCAATGGCGGCACGATCCTGGCGGGAACGGTGGGCAAAGTCCTGATGAAGGGCGACAAAGATCGCGATGGGGATTTCGATGGGAACATGATCGTGATCGGGCTTCCCGATGAAGCGATCGTGATGAAGAAGTTTGATATCCGTGGTGATTTTATAAATGGGGGCATAGATATTACGGGGGATTCGAGGGACTTCATTATCCATGGTGATGTGATCGACGCTTCGATCACGACGGCGGGCGACGTGAGACAGATCCGGGCGCGACGGTTCGACCAGGCGACGCTGATTATTGACGGGCAGCTCGACAAGCTCCAGGCTGAGCGTTTTCGGGATGGAGCGATCCAGGGTCGGACATTCCTGAGCATGGTGATGACGGGGAACAAGAAGGACGGCATCAACGGCGATCTCGACGCGGTGTTTTCCGTAAGCCGCGTTGACAAGATGCGCCTTGAGCGCGAAGGGAACATGAGTGGGATTTACCGGTTCACCGCGACGTTTGACATGATCATTGAGGGGAACATGGAAGATGCAAGGATCATCTACACCATTGATCTTGGACCCAATCAGGCCATCTCCAAGCTCTGGGATGTTCGGGGTGGGATGATCAATAGCCAGATGTTCTCGCTTTCCGGCATGGGCTCGATGCAGGTCGGATGGATGGAGGATTCCTATGTGTACGCCGGGGCAACGGAGGCGGCGAACGGGATCCCGGATCGGGATGAGCTGCCGTTGGATGGGAACACATCGCTCATCTATCGCGTGGATCGTGGGATGCAGAAATTCGTGGTGAAGGGGCGGAGTGACGGGGGTGCATCGTTCATCAACAGTGTTGTATACGCTGGCGCGGTTGGTGATGTGACGATTGTTCGTCCCGGAGTACAGAACTTCGGGACGCCGTTTGGGCTGGCGTTTGGCAGCGTGAGCGGGAACATCGTGACCAAGTTTGAGGACGGGACTGTTCGGGTGCGGACGGGTGATCCGGCGCCTCCTGCTGTCGGCGACTATCAGGTCCGGATGGATTTCCAGGAACCGGTCTAATTCCTAAATCACTTCGAAGATTTGGATAGGTGTATTGCCCTTGGATCCATTGGGGAGGCACAATCCCCGGTTGGGGATATGGGGTTGGGGAAAAAAAATAAATCTGGGGAACTGTTCTGTGGTAGTCGGCGGATACGCTATTGCTAGTGGTTCGGTTGCACCGCTGTACCTCGGCACATGTGGATCGGGGGCGGGATGGTGTGTGGGAGGCGTGTCTGGTTCTGCGGGACACAATCTGCTGCGGTTTGATGAGGAGTCCTGAGATGTCCCGGTATCGCATTGCAGCTTTGGTGTTGCTGGGAGTGGCGGGAGTTGTCGATCTGGCGGCTGCGCGGGGTGAGCAGCCTGTGCGTGTGGCAGCAAAGGGGGAGATTGACGAGATGCGTCTGGCGGTCGATGTCGCTGATGAGGCGAACCGGGTGCTCGGGCTTGAGCGGAGCAAAGCGATCCGGATTGGGTTGCCCGAGCGGGTGGATCGCGCCGGTCGGTACATGATCCGGATGGCAGACGGGACGGGGTTGGAGATTGAGCTTGAGCCACATTCGATCCGCGGGGATCGGTTTGAGGTTCGGTTGATGCGTGGGGAGCGGGACTATGTGTTGTTCGATCCCGGGCCCGCGACGACGGTGCGTGGGCGGGTAGTGGGCGAGGCGGATCGGACGATCGCAGGCTCGGTTGAGCGGGGTGTGTTTCGGGGCGTGATCCGAGATGCGGATGGCGGGCGGATCTTTATTGAGCCCGTGTGGGGGCGCTCGCAGGCGGCGGATATCGATCACCATGTGATGTACGACGAGGATGATGTGATTCCCAATGGTGGGGTATGTGTCGCTCTGGGAGAGCAAGTCGGGCATCGGCACGATGGGGCACGGGGTGGAGGAACGATTACGGAATGCGCGGAGTTGGTTTGTGTGGTTGATCTTGCTGTAGACGCGGACTTCGACTATTTGCTGGCGTGGGGCGACGAAGCCGCGACGGTCCAGCAGATCGAGCGTGTGATTAACACGGTGAACCAGCAGTACGAGGCGGACATTTCGATCCGGCACGCGCTGCAGACTGTCCTGATCCGGACAGAGCCGTTCTACCGTGTCACGGATGCGGTTCGTCTGCTGACCACCCTCCGAGCGAAATGGCTCTCGAATCACGGCGATATTGATCGGGGCATCACGCATATGTTCACGGGCAAAGAGATCGACTCAAATATCATCGGGATCGCATGGCTCGGCGCGATTTGCGACAGGAACATCGGCTACGGATTGAGTCAATCGGATTGCTGCGGAACCTTTGCGGCGGCGACGGATCTGACGGCACACGAGCTTGGGCACAACTGGAATGCGGATCATTGCGATTGCGTGGGGTGGACGATGAATCCGTTCATTACGGTTGCGAATCGGTTTCACCCAGAATTCACGGTTGACGACATCAGGCGGTTCCGTACCGGGCTGAATTGCCTGTCTTCCGGGCTGCCGACCCCGACCGAGCTGCCTTTCTTTGATGATTTCGAGAGTGGGTTGATCGACCGAGGATTATGGTCAACGGTGCGCGGAGCGGGTGTGAACACCGACGGTTTGTTCGAGCCGAGCGGGGACTTTGCCGCGAATCTGGATGGCGCGGAGCAGATAGCGACTGCTTCGCTTGATACATCCACCAGTATGAATCTGCGGTTCGAGTACTGGTGGCAGCGGGAAGGGTTAGCGGATGCTCCGGAGGAGGGGGATGATTTGTTCGTCGAGTACCTTGGTCCTGACGGGCGCAATGACTGGATCCTCCTACGGCAACACCTTGGCGATGGGCCCGACATCCAGGGATTCCGGCAGGAAACGATCGAGCTGCCGAGCGACGCGGAGCACTCCGGATTCCGTGTTCGATTTCGCACGGTTTCAGAGATTCTCGATGAGGATGGTCGCCCGCAGATCAATGACGGGTTCGATGACTGGTTCGTCGATAATGTGCTGATCGCGGGAGATCCAGCGGTGCCGCAGGCGTTTGATTTACTGTTTCCGGATGATGGCGCGGTCGCGGTCGCGCTCCCTCTCAGGCTGCGTTGGGGGTTTTCTGAGCGTTCGAATTTATACGTTGTCGAGGTTTCGGAGAGTGAGTCATTTGTACCGATTGCGTATCGGAATACGATCGAGCACACCAATATCCTGATTGATGACGAACTGGATCCGGACACTCGGTACTACTGGCGTGTCACTTCGTCGAACCCGAGGGGGATGTTTGAGACCGAGACGGGCACGTTTGTGACGACGTTGGGCTTGCCGCAAGCTTTTGAGGCGGTCACGCCGGGATTAAACGGGAGTGTTACGGCGCGGCGTCCGTTGTTGACGTGGAGCGCATCGGAGGACGCGGAGCGGTATGACCTTGTGGTGGCACGGGATTCGGAGTTCACCGATCCTGTTGTAACGCACTTTCAGTTTGCATCTGCAGGCGCGAGCACGGAATCGTATCTCATGGCGGGTGAGTTATTGACGAACTCGACGGCGTACTTCTGGAAGATGAGCGCGACGAATATTGCCGGAGAAACGGCATGGTCGTCCGGCGTTCGGATATTCGTTACGTCGTGGTCGTGCCTCGGTGACGTGGATGGCGACGGCGTGGTGAGCGTCACAGATCTAAGTTATGTGCTTGCTCGGCTTCACTCAGCGGACATGACTGCGGATGCCAACGGCGATGGAATTGTCGATGCGAATGACATCTCGTTCGTGCTATTCCGGCTTGGGGAATGCGGATAGAACACGGGCTCTGGAAAAAAACAGCCCACGCTGGGCGTGGGCTGCGGTAAAAAACTTGTTGAAATCAGTTGCGCGGTCAGCGGCGGCGGCGGAGTGTGTAGAGCCCGGATACCCCGAGCAGAGCGATAGTCGATGGAGTTGGGACCGGGATGAACGTGAGGTCGTCAAAGATGGCTTCGCCCTTGACGATTTCGACGGAACCGATTCTGACATTTGATTCCGGGTTCATGGCAAAGCCCATGAAGCCGTAGTTCACGATCGATCCGCCGACGTTAAATGTGCCATCGTGGAAGATGCCCGAGTTGAAGTCGAGGACTTCGATAATCTGCCCCTGTGTGTCCTTGACGGTGAAGATTGGTTGAGTGCCGGTACCGGGGGTGTCGTTGTCGGCGACCCAGAACCCGAATGATATGACGGGAGAAGTGAATGAAACCTCGAAGTTATCGATGTTTGCTGAGGGGATGCCGTTCTCTGCAGAAGCAAAGGCATCGAGGATGTTGTCGAACAGGTTCCCGTCGTTCACCCAGTTGACCTGGGGCGAGAACGACACACCGGTTGTGAAAGCGAAGTCGTCGTTGGGATCATAATCGGCGTACTCGGCGGTGGGCATTGAGAGTGTCTGGCCGTCGAGCAGGTCAACGGGGACTCCCGATCCGTTCGTCTCGAAATCGATCAAGACTACTGTTTCCTTAGCGAAGAATGAAATATCGAAAATAGGTACACCCTGACTCGATGCTCCGCCGGCGAGTGCTGATCCCGTGGTCAGCGCGATCGTGGATGTGACAAGGCAGCATGTGCCGTGCCTCAGACGATAGGCTGTTGGGGCGTGGTGATGGCGCGGCAGACTGCGCGCGCCCGATGGTGCGATGCTCATCTCTAACTCCCTGCTTTCTGTGCGATACCAACGACGGACTGTGCGGTCCGCGTGGGATCTACTCAACTGATACATTTGTCTCCCGGCTTGTGCGAGCCGAGAGATTCAATTGCAAGGTATGCGCGCAGGGGGGCGCGTCAAGCAGATATCTGGAAATAGTCACCAAAAAGTGCGGGGCGAGATCAGTCGATGGGCACTGCGGTCAGATCCCACGAAATGGGGGTTCCGGCGATGGCGTGATCTGCGTAGCGGACCCGTACGCCGAGGGCATCGCCTGCTCCGAGTGAGATGAAGCCTGGAGAGGCGTTCTCGGAGAGGGCCGCGGAGCGGTACCGGGAGGCGATTCTCGGCATTGTGACGATTTGAGAAGCCTCGTACATCGAGATGGGAGCGAAGAAGTCCTCGCCCATGGCACTCCGGTAGGAATCGTTAGGGGTCGATGGGATCTCCGCTGTGCGCTGGGAGGATGCGCAGCTGGCGGTTGCGACGGCGGCAATGATGGTTATGAGCAATGATGCACGTTTCATGGAGGATCTCCTCGCTGCGGTATCTCCAGTAATGGGCATCGACCGGGTTAGAGGGGAACTCCATGCGGGGTAAGCTGAGTTTGACAGGAGGGATTGCTTATCGGGCCATGGATTGCCTGTGCGGACTCGATTCTGGCGTATGAAGAGGGTCGGATGGGAAGGTGTGAGAAATATGGGGTGTGGAGGAGGTTTTCGCTTTGGGCGGTCCGGATCGGGTGTAGGGTTCAGAAGCACAGAGGTTTGCATCCTGGCGAGCTATACGTCCCGGGGTATGCGGACATTGATCTCGGCACGAGAGTGTCGGTTTTAGGGTATTTTGTGGTTGCTGCTGGTGCTCATTTGGGCACAGGCTCGTTCACGGAAACTGCACAGTCCGGGGCGACGTTTTTCAGCGGTGAAAGGACCACATTGTGAGGTATGCACGGTTGCATCGAGTGAACTGGAAAAGCTGGGCGTTTGCTCTTTGCGGCGCGATCTTTGTGGCACCGGCGGTGCACGCACAAGATGGTGTCGTTCTTGGGGAAGCACGCACCATTACGGGATATACCTTTGAGTATGTACGCGAACATCCGCAGCACCCCGCGGTTGATGAGTTGGGTGAAGCGCAGGTGACGCTTGTGTGGGATGGCACCGCCTGGGGACCCGAGGGGGTGGTCGAGGGTGATATCTCGACCTTCCTCGTCGGCTCGGTTGGTTCGATGGCGCGGCAGACGTTTTATGACGCGGCGCTGCAGGATGTATCGGTGGCGGTTGTTGAACGGCTGAAAGAGTTCGGGTTGCTTGGCGTGTACGTCGAGCCGGATCCGGCGCAGCTTCGCGTGGTAAATGGGCGGATTGTTGACGCTCGGGCTGCGGGGGAGACTGGGCTAACGCTGTTGATCACGACATCGGTGGCGACAGACGTGCGCACGGTTGGGTTGCTCGAACGGGTTGAGACGGACGAGACGCTGGACAACCGGGTCCACCGACGGATTATCGAGCGATCGCCTGTACAGGTGTTTACGGGCGAGGAACCGCGGCGGGATCTGTTGCTCGGCGATGAGATTGATGACTACATCTTCCGGTTGAATCGTCAGCCGGGTCGGCGGGTGGATGTTGCGCTTGCTGCGGGCGGTGATGAACCGGGCGGTGTGACTCTGGACTACATCGTGACGGAGAACCGCCCGTGGTTGTTCTTCGCGCAGGCCTCGAATACGGGCTCCGCTGCGACAAATGCGTGGCGTGAGCGGTTTGGGTTTATCCATAACGACCTGACGAACAACGACGACATCTTCATGATCGATTACTTGACGGCGAACTTCAGCGATATTCACGCGCTGCTGGCGTCGTACGAAGCGCCAATCGGGGAATCGGAGCGGTGGCGCTGGCGGGTGTATGGGAGCTGGTACCAGTACGACGCGCAGGAGATCGGGCTGCAGGACTCGAATTTCGATGGACGGGGTTGGGGCGCGGGCGGCGAGGTGATCTGGAACTTCTTCCAGGACCGCGAGTTGTTCCTGGACGCGGTCGGCGGTGTGCGGTGGGACTGGGTTGAGGTTGAGAATGAACTCGCATTGCTTGACGGCGACGAGAATTTCCTGACGCCTTACGTGGGGCTCAAGCTGGAGCGCGAGACCGAGGCGGCCACGACGTTGGGCTCCGTGATCTTTGAGTTTCAGGTTGGGGACGTGGACGGAGACACGATCGATCTGCTTGGGCGGACGGATACGGACGAGGACTGGACGGTCATGTTGTATGACCTGAGCCACTCGTTCTACCTTGAGCCGCTGTTTAGCGACAAGGACGGGGACGGGGAAGATCTGGCGCTTGCGCACGAGTTGTATTTATCTTTGCGGGGGCAGGTGGCCTTCGGGAATCGACTCACGCCGACGGCGCAGCAGCCTGTCGGCGGGTTGTACTCGGTGCGTGGGTACCCGCAGGCCGAGGTGGCGGGTGACACGGTGATCGTTGCGACGGCGGAATATCGGTACCACATCCCGCGTGGGATGACACCGGACGCGAAGCCGGGGCAGTTCATGGGCGGCCCTTTCCGGTGGGTGCCTCAGTACCCCGCGGGTCCGGTGGATTGGGATTTGATTCTGAAGGCGTTTGTTGATGTTGGGCGGGTGGAGCAGAGCGACAAGCTCTTCTTCGAAACTGATCACACACTGCTGGGCGCCGGGGTCGGCGTTGAGCTTGCATTGACGAGACGGTTCAACATCCGGGCGGAGGTTGCCTGGGCGTTGGAAGAGATATCTGATTCGTCCGGCGGGACGCCGGTCGATGTAGGGCACACGGAGTTCCACTTCGTTGCCACGGTGATTTTCTGAGTTGAAGCGGAGCGCGGTCGGGTGTCGCCGGTTGTGTTCTGCGGTATCTAGATGAAAGAGGATCTTCCGCTTTTCCGAGGGGAAGTCTGAGAGAGCGAGAGAAGGGAATCGAGCTATGAACAAACGGACCAAGATGATTGCGCGCCGGGCTCTGGTGTTGGCGGTCGCGGCGGGAACGGTACTGAGTGTGGGCGCGGTCGATGCGATCGGCGCTCCGAAGGGTATGAAGGTCCGTAAAGGGCGTGCCCATGTATCTACACAAGGTCATCTGACGACGATCAAAGTCGGTCGGAAGGCGATCCTGGATTTCGACTCGTTCAACATCCTCGACGGCGAGACGGTGCAGTTTATTCAGCCCGGCAAGAGATCCAGGGTGCTGAACCGTGTGCACAGCGTGGACCAGACGATGATCGATGGGACGCTTGAGGCGAACGGGCGGGTTTACATTACGAACAGCGCGGGTGTTGTTTTTGGGGCGGGCTCGATCGTTGATGTGGGGCAGTTGTTCGCGACGGCGGGCAATATATCCAACAAGGATTTCCTGCGCGGCGTGAATCGGTTCTCGAACGTGACGGGTGATATTCGAGCGGAAGGGTTTATCACCGCGGACGCGGTGCATCTGATCGGGCGGCATGTCTCGAACCACGGGCAGATCGTGGCGCACGACGGCATGGTGTCGATGCTCGTGGGCGGGGACGTGATGCTGCGCGAGAAGAAGGGGCAGATCATGGTCCGGCTTGACGGCGGCGCACCCGAAGCGGGTGTGTACGGCGTTGAGAACATCGGCTCGATCGACGTGGCGGGTGGGTTTGTCTCGCTCGGTGCGGGTGATACCTACTCGCTCGCGGTGCGCAACTCCGGGTCGATCAATGCGCCGGGTGGTGTGATCGATGTTTCCGGCATGGGCGGTGTGGTTGCAAACGACGGCTCGCTCGATGCGAGTGTGCTTGATGGCAGCGCGGGCGGGGTGTTTGTCTCGGCGGACGAGATCATTCATACCGGGTCTGTTTCCGCGAATGCCGAGAGCGGCAAGGCGGGGCATGTTGAACTGCTCGCGACTACGAACCTTGTGCTTGCGGATGGCAGCACGGTGACCGCGGCGGGCGGGAGCGGTGTCGCGGCGGGCGGGAGCCTGCTGGTCTTTGCACTCGACGGCGATACATACATGGAATCCGGTGCGTTGGTGGACATCTCCGGCGGTGCGCTTGGCGGCGACGGTGGCAACGGTGAGATCAGCGCGAAGGGGCGTCTGGGCATTCTCGGCACGCTCGATGGCGATGCGGCGGAGGGGTACAAGCGTGCTTCGTTGCTGCTGGATCCGAGCGATATCGTGATCAGCGTGGTTGGGATCGACGACGGCGAGGTCGCGGATGGCGAGGTAAACGCGGGCGACGGGCTGCCGACGGATGTGTTTCGTATCTCCCCCACTGCGATCGAAGGGTTCGCGGGGGATATGTCGCTCGAAGCGACGAACGATATTTTCATTACGTCGTCTATCAGCAAAACAAACGGCGGGCTCACACTCGATGCGGGACGGGACATCCTGTTCAGCGACGAGTTCGGCGGGCTGCTCACCGAACTGGAAGTGAAAGCGGATCACCTGACATTCACGGCGAACCGCGACATTATTGACCGTGTGCTGACTGGTGCTCGGCTGGTCGCGAACACGGGCGATATCAATCTGACTGCGACGAACGGGAATGTGAAGTTCACGATGGCGGACGTGCAGGCTGGGCGCACGGTGCGGATCACGCAGGCGGACAGCCGGTTTGTCGGGGCTGGTCCCTTCGGGTTCCTGGCGAACCCCGAGACAACGAATCTGATTGTTCGCATCACGGATGGCTTCCTGATTCTGGGCGGAGACTTCGGTGGTGTGACTGGCACACAGGACATTCTCAGTATTGATGCGCACGCGACTCAGTTCCTGCGTGTTGAGGATAATCTGACGATCGGTACCTTCGCGGACCTACGTGCGGACGACAATGTTGAGGTCGCGGGGTTCATCCATTCGAACAACCTGCTCAACCTGCACTCGGGGATGGACGGGACGGGTGACGTGGTGTTCGAGCGTGGTGAGAAACCCAACCTGGACCTCTGGGCGAGCACAATCAACCTTCGTGCGGGCAACAACACCGGGCTCGCGACAGCGCGGGTTCGTCTCGATACGGCTGGCGGCTCGGCGCCGCTGCTGCGGGGTTCGGGCGGCGGCGCGACACGCCCCACCAGCCTTCGATATCAGCAGGATGCGCCTGTCGCGGATGCGAATCTGCCAGCGAACACGCGGTTTGGCTCTGGTGATCCCACCGGTATGACGTACTGGATCGAATCGAATGATTCGAGCGTGGTGCTTTCGACGCCGGGCAAGGTGGTCGGCACGACGCTGACACTCGCGAGCGAGACGGGCTCGACGGTGGAGGAGCACATCCTGCCGGAATCGTTAACGGTGTTTGGATCGGCGAAGCTGAACGGCGATGTAACGAGCAACACGTTCCAGATGTATCACGGCCCGGTAGTGATCGGCGGCGATCGCAACCTTACCGGTACAACCGTGACGTTCAACAGCATCCTCGACGGCATGACAAACGGCGGCGAGGCACTGGTGGTGAATGCATCTTCGTTGTTCCACGGCGCGACGGGTGATCTGAACAAACTGAAATCGCTTGAGGTGAATGGCACGAGCTTCCTGAACGGGCAGCGCGTGACGACGCTCCACGGGCAGCGGTACAACGGTGCGGTGACGCTCGGCGTTGATGCATCGCTCGAGAGCACTGATGCCGGGACGATCCGGTTTGGCTCTACGGTGGACGGCGCGTATGACATAGATGTGCTGACCACGCCGGGCGGGTTGATTGTGTTTGCGGGCGATGTCGGTATGGACGAGAAACTCGTTGATATTCATCTGAGCACCGCGGGCCCGAGCGGCAGCCGGGGCATCCCGGACGTGGCGACGATCGTGGGTGAGACTGATCTGAATATCCGAAGCCGCAACTTCACGATGAACCAGCACGAGAAATTCACGACACTCGGCTCGCTCGATCTGCGTGCGGATCAGAGCGTGACGCTCGGCGACCTTGTGACCATTGGCGATATGTTGGTGCAGGCACCGACAATCACGCTGCTGCTGCGGCAGGCGGAAGATCTGACGCGGTTCAACGGCAATTTCACCGATGATCGCGGGCTGGATTATGTAGCGGGTGGCGACATCAACTTCGTGGGGAACATTGTCCTTGGCGGCGAGGCGGGTGCCCCGCTTCCGACCTTCGGCAACCCTGCGGGGAATGTGTTCGGCTTGTCGCTTAACTCGTTCGGCTTTGAGATCTCCAACAGCGGCGAGCATCGGGCTTCGGATCTTGAGCTGCACTTCGGCGATATTGTGCTGGACCAGAAGACGTTGATCGTCCCGCCCCCGTCAGAGAATGAGAGTTTCGTGAGCCAGAGGCCGCGTGACCCGCTGTTCCGGGATACGGTTCAGCCCGAGGTGTACGACATCGCGCTGCTGAACCGTCTTTCGGTTGCATCGCAGGGCGTTAGTGGGAAGACCTCGCTCGACGGGATGATGGGGCGGCTTATCTACGGCGATGAGCCGGAAACACAAGGCGATTACGGTACGGGTGCCACGATGCACGCGACGCGGTTTGATATCCACACTGCGATGGAGATTGCCGAGCGGTACGACGCGCTGTTTGGCAGCGACGAGGCACCGACTGGTAACAATGTTCGAAGTCAGGTCGCTGCGGCGATGCAGGGTGACGCGGGCGATGGTGTGACCATCGCCGAGCTTCGTGCTCTGCTGAGCGAACTCCGCGGGATGGGCATTCCGACGACGGAGTACCAGACAACCTGCCGGATTCTTTGCGAGCGGGTGACGCCCGAGGGGCAGAGCGTGGAGGATGTTGAGCAGATGCTGCTCGAAACCCCGGACGTGGAGCAGAGCGAGAGCTTTGGCATGCTCGACCTGCGTGATACGTACCGAAGCGGGCCTGTGCAATAATCCCCCGATCTCCCTTCTCTCCCAATCGATAACCAATCCACAAGAGTCCGGCTCGCCGCCGGGCTCTTTTTCTTTTTGGAAGGTCGAGATCATCTGCAATGGTGAACGCCAGACTCCCAACAGATAGGATGTTGGGCGAGAGATTTGCGTTCAGAGGATGTGGCATTGATTGTGACCAAAGATATTCGCGTTGATTACGACGGTACGACGGCGGTTCGTGATCTGTCGTTCGAGGTCGGGGCGGGGGAGGTATTCGGCTTGATCGGGCCGAAC
This sequence comes from Phycisphaerales bacterium, assembly GCA_029260435.1. Classification (GTDB taxonomy): domain Bacteria; phylum Planctomycetota; class Phycisphaerae; order Phycisphaerales; family UBA1924; genus OFTM74. The sequence goes on from JAJDDG010000010.1 coordinate 28,788, forward strand.
GGGGCGGGCAAGAGTTCGACGATCCGTGTGCTGGCGACGATCCAGGAGCCGACGTACGGGGATGTGCGGATCGCGGGGCGGGACGTTGTGACGGAGACGGCGCGGGCGCGGGAAGCGGTCGGGTATATGCCCGATCTGGCTCCGGTTGATGACAATCTGCGGTGCTGGGAGTTTCTTGATCTGTTCGCGGCGGCGTACGGGATGCCACGTCGGCAGCGGCAGATACGGGTGGACGAGGTGCTGGACGAGGTGGGGCTTGGAGAGAAGCGGGATGCGAAATCGGGGACTCTTTCACGGGGGATGAAGCAGCGGCTGGTGCTTGCGAAGACAGTGCTGGTCGAGCCGAGTGTGCTGCTCCTTGATGAACCGGCGAGTGGTCTCGATCCGATGGCGCGGATCCAGTTGCGGGACATGCTCCAGCGGCAGACGGAGATGGGGCGGACGGTGCTGATCTCGTCGCATATTTTGAGCGAGCTGTCTGGTTTCTGCACGTCCATCGGGATCATGGAAAAGGGACGGATGGTGGTGAGTGGGCGGCTCGATGAGATTGTCCGCGGGATGCACTCCGGGTTGCGGGTGGTGGTGGAACTGCTCGATGCGCCTCCGGATGCGGCGACGCTCGCGGCGGGGTGCGCCGGGGTAACGAATGCTGTTGCGGATCGGAACCGGCTCATGATTGAAATGGAGGGCGGAGACGAGGAGGCTGCGGCGCTGTTGCGTGAGCTGATCGGCAAGGGGCTGAGCGTTATTGGTTTCCGAGAGGAGAAGCTGGACATCGAGGCGATTCTGCTACGGGTTGGCGCGAAGGAGGTTTCGTGAGTGCTCGCGATGCATCGTGGAAGCGCCAGTGGGTGAACCCCATCATGGTGAAGTGCGCGCGCTCACGGCTGCGGTGGCAGCACATGTTGAGCTGGGGGGTCGTGTTGTTCACGATCACGGCGTTTTTCGCATCGGTCGTGTATTTCCCGATGGTCGAGCGGAATTTTACGGAACCAAAGATAGCTGCGCGGGCGATCTTGATGCCTGTGATCATCATCCAGGCGGTCATCCTGATGCTCTCGGGGACGGGTGCGGTGGCGTCAGGGATGGCGCGGGAGCGACTCAAGGAGTTGGTGGACTACCACCGGATGACACCCATGTCGCCCGGTCGGAAGCTGGTGGGTTTTCTGTTCGGGCTGCCGGCACGGGAGTATTTTCTGTTTGCGTTGACCCTGCCGTTCGTGGCGTTTGCGGTGATCGTGGGCGAATTCCCGCTCGGCACGCTGGCGCATTTTTATGTGGTATTTTTTAGTTCGGTGATGGTGTATCACCTTGTGGGTCTTGTGGCGGGGATGGTGGTGCCCAAGCCATACTTTGCGCTGGTGCTCTCTCAGGGGCTGGTGCTGATGCTGTATCTGATTCTGCCCCAACTCTCGCGGTTCGGGATCACGTTCTTCGAGTTCCTGACGATCCGCCCGACATTGATGGGGCTGATCGCGCAGGAGATCGAGTCTGTCAGCCCGGGTGCTGCGTTGGTGGCTTCGGATCGTATCGCGAGTTTGGACGGCTTCCGAAATGTGCCTGTGTTCGACACGCTGGTGCATCCGACGGCGTACACATTCATAGTGCAGTCTTTCCTGATCGTGCTGCTGGTGACGGTGCTGCTCCGCAAGTGGAAGAGTGAGCAGGCGCACCTTTACAGCAAATTGCAGGGATTTTTCGCGTTTGGTGGGCTCGGGGCGTTTGTGATCGCGAGTGTGTGGGCGATGCTCTCACGCGATGACATGATCCCTGAGGAATTGCTTGAAGTCATGTCTGAGAACGTTGCCTATCCGGCGACGTACGTTTTCGAGATTCTTCTGGTGATCATGATCGCGCTGATGGGGACGGCTTCGGTTGTTTTCTCGGGGGCGTTCACGTCGAGCAAGCTGACTTTCGAGCGCGGGATCAGGCGGATACTAAAGCTAGGCAGGAGCCGGCTGCATCCTGATAGCGATGCATCGAGCGGGTTACCCGCTACGTTCGGGATGATTGGGGCATTTGTTGTCTGTATCGCGCTCATGGTTTGGGTTGCTGCGCGGAAGGGCGAAGCGTTTGAGGCACCGCCGTCGGTTGCCGCGTGGATTCCACTCGTGTTCACGGTTGGCGGCGCGGTGCTGTTTGCGCAGGGGGTGCGTGAGCGGTTCGGGATGCGCGCGGTGCTGGTCGGGATGTTTGTGGTGTGGTGCATCCCGTTCTTTGTTGGGATCATCGTGATCGGCGCGTTTGAGCGGCACACGCTCGGGACATACGTCTGTCTGCCTTGCCCGGTGATGGCGGTGCTTGTGGGGATGCAGGATGTGGTATCGAATGCGACGTTCGAATCGGGGATTGTGCCCGAGAGCGTAGTCTTCATGGACGAGATCGAGAGCGATATCAGCAAGATGATGATCGTCTCTGCGGTGTTCCACGGCGGGCTGGCGCTGGCGGTGCATCTCGAAAACTGGCGGTATCGTCGTCAGATCGCGGCGCGGGAACGGGGCGCGTGGGCGACTCGGGAAGCCACGTGAGATGGATCGGGCTCACACGCCGACAGTGGGGTGATATCCGATCGCGGCAAGTGCGCCATCCGGACAGCGCGAGAGCAGTTCGTGCTGGTGCTCCTCGGACATGCCTTCCGATCCGTCCCAGCGGTTGAGACTCTCTGTGTGCGGTGCGGCGTGACGACGGGTGTTCTCGTCGCCGTAACCCTCGTGGTGATGATGCGAGCCGTACTGCACCATGGCGGGATCGGATGGCACATCGAGGAATTTACAAATAGCACTTGCCTGTTCGGAGGGGTGTGCACAGAGATCCTCGTAGCGGGCAACGATCGATGTATGCGAGTGGTTGGAGAAGAACGTGGCGAGGGTTGAAAAATCCTGCGCGACTTGATCGAAGTGCTCGGTGACGCATCCGCTCGATGCGTGGCGCCATGTATGACGACTCCACGCGATCGCGCGCGGATCGCGAGCGAGAATGATGAAGCGGGCCCGCGGGAATAGGAGCGGGAGGTATTCGGCGATCTGTGTGTACAGCGGGGTTTTGTCCACGAAGATGGCCGCGTTTTTCTGTCCGGCGCGGCGAGCGGCGGAGGCGTACACGCTCGCGGCAAATGCGGCGCACGCCTGTGTAAAATCGGGTGCCGCGATGTGTTGCTGCAGTGCTGCGGCTGCCTGCTTCGGGTTGTAGGTGGGATGCTCGCCCAACCCGCTCCAGAGGTTGGTGAGCGGGAGCATGAACCACGTTTCGGCGGAGGCGTAGATCGCGGGGTGGGTGTCGAGGATCTTGCGCAGGAGGGTGGTCCCGGAGCGGAAGGCACCGAGGACGAACACAAGCTGTTCACCCGAGCGGAGGGTGGTTTCGGAGAGGTGTGGCATAGAACTCTGATCGACCGGGTCAGCGGCGGAGTATGACCGGCGGCTCTGCTGCGTCGGGAAGGCGGTATGATGGAACACTCCTCGCGGGCGTAGCTCAATGGTAGAGCGTCAGCCTTCCAAGCTGAATGTTGAGGGTTCGAGTCCCTTCGCCCGCTTTGTCTTGTGGTGTTCGGGTAGACGCCAGAACACCCGATGGCTCGGCTTGTTCGATGGCCGAACTCCCCCACTCTTGTTGATGTGCTGACCCTTTAGTTGTGCTGCCTTGTGCTCATTGACGGGGGGGGCACGGGTTCCAGCTGCGCGGGTCGGAGGCGGAAGATGCGTGCGGGAGCGGTGGGATCAGCGGTGCGCGGGAATCCCCCGGGGTTGCTTCCACAATCACGGGGGTATGAGGGAGTTTCGGGCAGTGTCCGCGCCCGAGAATTTTGAATGTGTAATCACCGGAGCGAAATGGCCCGGGAGATCGGGCAACAATGATCGACTCGGCGTGCTTGCTCAGCACGGTTGTCCCAGGCGGAACAGCACGAAGCTGATGTCGTTGACATCGATAGCGCCGTCGGAATTGGCGTCGGCGTCGCACCCCGTGGCACCGCAAGGATCCCCGAGGCGGAAGATGACAAACGAGATGTCGTTGACATCAACAACGGCATCGGCGTTGACGTCACCGTCGCATGTTGATGGGAGGGACTGCGAGCCGGCGTAGAGCCCCACGTGATCGATCCACAGCGTTTTGGGTGTTGTGACAAGTCCGCCCGGGTAGGAGGTCCGTGATTCGATGGTCAGGAAGAATGCCAATCGGTTTACGGTGGTGAAATTCTGCAGCCCGTTGCCAGATCCGAAGCCGGTATCAACGAAACTGGCGACGGGGATATTGTAGACATTGGTGCCGGGAGAGAGCATCAGCAATGGGCTTTCCCACTCGTCGTCGCCGAGGTCGATGTTGATGATTCCGTCGTTGTTGTCGTCTTCTCGGATGGTGACGAACACGCTCAGCGAGGCGTCTGTGGGCGCGTCGATCGTCATGCTCCATGTGTCCGCACTCGGTGATGCCGCGAGTTCGGGTGCGCTTACGCCCAGCGTCCCGATGCCGACACCGGAGACACCGAAGAAGGGTGTGGGTTGAAAAGCGATATCGAGTTGCATGCTGTCGCCGGAGTGGACTGTTGTTGCGGACTGGGTCACGGCGTAGCTCGCCACACCGCCGAAGAATGAAAAGAGCTTGTCGTACAGGCCGGTGGCGGTCTCACATTCTGCTGGCATCTCTGGAGCTGCGTGAGCTGATGGTGCCATCAGTATCGAGGCGAGTGACAAGGCGATGAACGAGCGATTGGTGGATGGCATTGCGAGCCCTTTTTAATGACATGGTGGTTCGGCGGATCTTCATCTCCGGTTGCCCGGGGATTGGCGGGGTTGAGCGAACGAAGATTCGCGGTTCTGGAAACCCCCGGGATTGCTTCCACAATCTCGTGGGGTATGAGGGAGCTTCGGGCAGCGTCTGCGCCCGAGAGGAATGCGTGTGCACTCACCGAGAGGTGAAGGTCCCGGAGATCGGGCCGACGGAGATCGAATCGCCGGGCTGCACGGGGGGGAAGTCGCCGCCGATCGGGGTGCCGTCGCCTGGATCGTCGATGAATGCCGAGGTGCGGAACTGCAACTCGGCTACGCCGAGATCATTCGCGGTCACGGTGCCGAGCATGGAGCCGTTGAGCATGATGGTGAGCTCTTGACCGGGCGCGAAGTCTTCGACCTGAACCTTGAATCGCTGCTGCACCAAGTTGCCCTTCTGGCGCTCTTCGTACTTGGCCTTCCCGGAAGCCAGAGTCTTGCCTGACATGCGTGCTTCGAGTTTGACGTCGTTGTTGCCACCGCCAGCGACTGCCGTGCTCTGCATGCCAAAGGCAACAGCAAGGGCCGCACACACAAGGATGCTCAGTAAACGTTTCATAGTTGTACTCCTCGGAATCAGTTCTTCTCTTCGTGTTGCAACTCACAGCGAGTCGCTAGCGGAGAGCTGTTATGCAATCGTCGTGCCAGTGTTCCAACATGTCGCGGATACTCGACTTGCGCAGCGGAATGCGTCTGCGCTGGTTGAGTTCAGGAACGATGCTCCGGATCAGCCGGTTGATCTCGCGCAAGAATCAAGAGTGCATGACAGCGTGCGGGCGGATCGAGAGTCGAGCTGAGAGCCCTATGTGTGCAAATCGTTTTTGCAATTACGGTGCGCGTGAGTCCGCGTTCAACTGAGCGATACGTGCCCGTATTGCGCTGCGGGCAGCAATGTACTCATCTAACGCGCCAGGAATGGCGGATCTCAAGCGGGATGGCTGAGATCGACCGGCCTTTCAAAGATAATTGGTGTTGAGGATTGGAATTGTTCCGATTAGATTGGTGCTAGCGAAACGGTTCAGAGGGATCTTGTCTGAGTGGATACCAAGCGGCACATTTCACATTGTTTCGATGTCGCCTCGCGGCGCAGCGCCGGGAGACGGGTGCGGCCGCGCGCATTTACGATGATCGAACTCCTCGTCGTGATCTCTGTGATTGTGATCCTGCTCTCGCTTTTGATGCCTGCGCTCGGGAAGGGGCTTGAGGCGGCGCGTTCCTTTAAATGCCAGACGACCGTCCGCGGGATTGCGTTTGATTTCGCGATGTTCGCCGACAAGCAACTGCACGGCTCGCGCGGCAACGACTCGGCGATCTACGGCCCGAACCGGTTCTCGCTTGAAACATTTATCGAGAGCGAATACTGCATCGACGAGTTCTGGTGCTTCGGCGACGTCCCGTTGTATGAGAACACTTCGTCGGATGATCGGATGCGTTGTTCGGAGGTATCCGGACCGGTGACACTCCGCAAAGACGTGCCCTGCAGAGAGGGGGCGGTCGGTCCGTCTCAGAATGTGTCCTATGCGTTTAATCTCCGCCTGCTCCGGGCGGAGTACAAGGGCCCACGCGGTCGCCCGCGTATGCGGGAGGTGCAGTTGAGTTCGTTGATTCTTGCTCGCTCCGATGTGCCTCTGGTGATCGATGCGGACGGTGAGGCTGCGGCGGTTCGCGATGCTCTGCCGCACTATGTTGCCCCTTCGCTCGATTCCCAAGGCCCCCTCGCCGGAGACCGCTACTGGTTCCCCTCGTCGCGACACTCCAAGAAGACGAATGTCGGCTTCGTGGATGGGAGCGTTCGATCCAGTTTCAATCCCGAGGCATTCTCCGGGTGGAGCTATAAACCACCCCGGATGTAAGCGAAGGGATCCCGGGGTATTGGTCGGGCGGGGTATGCTTATTGATCTATGAGACTCCAGCGGAAGTTTGCGGTTCTTGCGCTGATGAGCGGGCTCGCGGCGACGTTCGGGCTCGGCGCGGCATTCGCATTCGGAGAGTTCGTCGATCGCCAGCTCACTCGCCCGTACAAAGAGACGACGGGCGTGCTGCTCGCCCTCGCGGATGTGAAGCATATGGTTGGGGAGCTCACGCGCACCCTGCCTGGTCCGGGCAGGGATGAGCCCGGTATCACCGCGATTGTGCTCCCGGATCCGGATTCGCAATCTGTCCTCGTTTACGATGAACACACCAGGGTGCTCCACGGCGCTGTAGAACACCTGCGGGCGCTGCCAGCGTTCGAGAGGTTGTGTGGTGTATCGACAGCCCGCAATCTTCTTCTGCGGATCGATGCTGCTGAAGCGATCGCCTATGAATGGTTCGATACTGGCGACTCGAAAACTGGCATCGATGCCGGGTTCCACCATTACGAGATCCACGAGATCATCGAGCGTATCGAATCGCGGGTGCTCGCTGAGTCGGAAGAAGTCATCGCCCTATCGGGCACGCTGCGCGCCCTGCACCGGTTGATCGTCGGATCGGGTATCGGCGCGGTCATTCTGCTCGCACTGCTGACGGTGATGCTGATCCGGCGGTGGGTCGTGCGACCGGTGGCATCGTTGCGTGTCGCGGCGTCCGAGATCGCCAAGGGGCACTACGAGTATCGGGCACCTGTTGCGGGGTCCGACGAACTGTCGCTGCTCGCACGAGAGGTGAACGAGATGGCGGGGCGTATTGTAACCATGCAGGAAGAGGCTGTGAGCCGCGAACGTCTCGCGTCCGTCGGTGAGATGGTTCGGCGGATCGCACACAACATCCGCAACCCGTTGGCGGGTATTCGTGGCACCGCAGAGCTATCAATCCGGCGTGCTGGTGAACAGGACCGGATCGTCGCTGACCAGCGCGAGATCATCGCTGCTGTAGATCAATTCAATACATGGATCACAGAACTCCTGCGGACAACCACGCCGGCAAAGGTTCTGATCGCGCTGCATGATGTCGGACCATGGCTCACGGGGCAGGCAGAGGCGATCCACCCGCTCGCGTCGATGCGGGGTGTGACCCTGCACCTCGATCTCGGACGTGCGCCCGAAGCGGTTTTTTTTGACCCGGTTCACCTCGGGCATGCGATGAGTGCTGTCATCACGAACGCTGTCCAGGTTGCACCCGGCGGTTCGGAAGTCGAGATCGAGTGTGTCGCAGGACAGGACGATGATTGGTGGGTGGTCCGTGTGAGTGATCGTGGGCCCGGGATTCCGCTGGATCTACGGGAGTCTATTTTTCGCCCGTATTTCACGACGAAGCCTGATGGGACTGGCATCGGTCTTGCAGTTGCAAGGGAGGTCGCCCTGAAACACGGTGGCTCGATCGGTGTTCTCGAGCGTGAAGGAGGGGGCATGACCTTCGAGTTTCGCTTGCCCATGCGGGCTGAGACGCCAGAATGGTGATAAGAACCGGCTTATTTCAGCCGGAGGTTGAAATCAACCAACGAGTGAGGATGTTTCGGTGTCATTCATAATCGTTCTCGAAGACGAGCCCCGCCTGCGAGCCTCCATCTGCGAGGGGCTTGAGATGGATGGGCATACCGTCCGTGGGTTCGAGTCCGTGAGCGATGCGTGGGATGCGATCGTCCAGAACGAACCGAATGCCCTGCTGACGGATGTGAACCTGCCCGATGGCAATGGCATTGATCTGCTCAAGCGTGTCCGCGAGAGAGAGATGTCTTGTGCGGTGATCGTGCTCACCGCGTACGGGTCGGTCGAGAACGCGGTTGAGGCGATGCGCGCCGGTGCGGATGATTATCTTGAGAAGCCGGTCGCGCTAGACGAACTCACGCTCGTGGTCGAGCGGCGTATCCAGGACACTCGGACACGCGCGAAGGTACGGATATTCGAACGGATGGAGCGGCTGCGCTCGGGGGTGCAGAGCGGCCCAATCGGCGAGAGTGCCGCGTGGCAGAATGCCGTAACTCTTGCGGAGCGCTTTGCGAATGTCCCCGTGCCGGGCAAGGGTGAGAACGATGCGTGTCCGGCTATTTTGGTGCTCGGCGAGACCGGATCTGGCAAGGGGGAAATCGCTCGACTCATCCATCGCGCTTCACCCGAAGCGGCGTCTACAGATGAGCCACCGTTTGTGCATGTGAACTGCGCCGCGTTGCCGCCGACGCTTGTGGAATCCGAATTATTCGGGCACGAGAAGGGTGCGTTTACCGACGCCAAATCATCGCGTAAAGGGTTGTTCGAGCTCGCAGAGGGCGGCACGATCTTCCTCGACGAGATCGGCGAACTCTCCCCGGGGATCCAGGCGAAGCTGCTGTTGGTTGTTGAGGATGGCCTGTACCGCCCGGTGGGGTCGGTCACTGAGAGAAGGGTTCGGACTCGTCTTATCGCGGCGACGAACCAGCGTCTTGATGAACGCGTGGAACGTGGCGAGTTTCGGGAAGACCTGCTGTACCGCCTGAATGCACTCACAATCCGAGTCCCGCCTTTACGCGAACGGGAGGATGATGCACTGCTCATCGCGAGAGTGCTGCTCGATCGTGCCGCCGAATCGCGGGGCGTTGTCCCCTTTACACTTACCGAAGACGCCAAACACGCGATCAGAAACTACCCGTGGAGGGGCAACGTCCGCGAGTTGATCAATGTGATCAAACGGATCAGTATCGTCTGTCACGGAACAGAACTGACCGCCGCAGACTTCGACCTTGGCGACATTCGCCCGCGTGAATCGCCCAACGCCGCCGTCGTATCCACACTCTCTGAAAACGGAACATTGCCGACGCTCGAAGACATGGAGCGACATCTCATCGAAGAAGCGCTCAAGAACGCGAGCGGGAACATCTCCGCGGCCGCCAACAGCATCGGGCTCAACCGCGGGGCGCTGCGATACAGGATCGATCGCCTCGGCATCAAGGCATCCGGTGTGGGAGGACTGTCGTGATGACGATGCGTTCGAAATGGATTATCGCGATCGCTGTATGCACTCAGCCAGGAGCTGCATTGGGATCGTCGGAGTGTGAGTTCGACCCTGCGGGCGATGCGGTTATCCGCAGGACCGATCCTGGCGCAGATGGCGTGCTTGGCGTGGGTGCTGTGCTGCCGGATATCGTCCGGGTGAGCGTCGAGGGCTGGAGTCCAATCGCCCCAGCGGTTGACCCGTACACCGGGATCGAAAACCCGAGCCAGACACCCGACTTCGTCCGTTTGGAACTGGTGTTCGACGGGTTGGTCAACCCGCCGGGGACGCTCGGGCTCGGCGCAACACCGTTCGAACCGTTCGCGTTCGGCCCCAGCCCGGTGTATGGGTTTGTCGAGATCGATGTCGATCGGAACCGCGATACCGGGGGGGAACTCGGCGGCGCTGCAGCACTCCGGGTGCTGGCGACTCTCGCGCGTTTGGGGGAGATTCCTTCGAGTTCTTTGTCATCTCGGATGGCGTTCAACTCCGGCGAGATTGATTCGAATTTCAATACGCAGCCGCAGTACGAGCGTTCGGGGCAGGATTTCTCGCTCAATCTTTGCGGGTGTTTCAACGTGAGTGTGGTCGATACCTTCGGTGATGTCGATGGCTCGTTCGACACAGACGATATGTGGGTTGTCCGTGGGCGTTTTTTCCAGCGTGCCACCGGGTACGAGGAAGCCAGCGCCGCGTTCGGCGGGAGTTTCTTTGGGCTCTACGATCCGCGGGTTGATCTCCGTTTTCGGCACGACTCGCAATCGGATGAAACAACGGTGACGCTGGTCTACCCGCTCACGATGCAGGGCGCGGCGGATCTTGCGGGTGAGCCTGTCCAGGTGATTGATCTGGATGTCGCCAACCACAATTCGATGATCGAGGCGCTGGATGACATCGTCATCGGTGCTGGATTCCCGCTGTTCGGGCCTGTCGCGACCCTCACTTCCGAATGGGCAAACCAGGATCCCATTGATTCGATTGACCCGACGCGCTGGCGCATCAACGCGGTCTTCGCGACCACATACGCAAACATCGAGCCGACGTTGTACGTCTGGACCGACGCGTTTGGCGATATACGCGCGGGCGACTTCGACGCCAGCGGGCTGATCACACAATCAGATGTCGATGATTTGAATTCCGAGATCGCGTCGCTGGATGGCTCGATTTCTGATGCAGATGGGGTCACCAACGGCGTCGTACAGTTCTGGAATCCGGGCACCGATTTTTCCGTGTTCGATCTGGACGGCAGCGGAGCGATCGGAGCGCCGGATGTCGCGGCGATCTCGCTCGATTGCCTCGGCGACGCGAATCTGGACGGCACGGTCGATGTGAATGACATCTCGTTTGTGCTGTTCCGTCTGGGTGATGCAGACTGTTCATCCGCTGATGTGAATGCGGATGAAGCCCTGGATGTCAACGACATCTCGTTCGTGCTGTTCCGTCTAGGGAACGCGTGCCCTTGATCAGCGATAAACCCATTTACTGCCCCCCACCGCGAAAATGGTGGATATACGGTGGCCACCTCACCTGCTAACAGGTGTGGATCAGGTAGCTGCACATCAGGGCGGTTACAGGGGAAGAACAGGCGAGCCCTCTGAGGAACAGTGAGAATACAGTGAGAAGCAGGCTCTACTCACTGCGTTACCCGACCGAGCGAACGAGAGCCTTCACCGCCGCGCGGATGTGCTCTGGCAGGGTCGGCCACGCATCGATCACGGCGGCGAGGTCGGGGTCAGAGGGATGATTCTCGCTGCAACTGCCGGGACTACTGCTGGGCGCAGAATCTAGCCCCTAATAAGTCCCTGTTGTGCAAGGGGTTTGCGATGAGGGCTGGCAGCCTTCCAAGCTGAATGTTGAGGGTTCGAGTCCCTTCGCCCGCTTTGATGCATAGGGTGCGGAGGGGCATAAGTGGAGTGGTTCTACGCTGAGTCGTGCGTGTCGGCACCACGCCTCTCGCTCTCTGGCGCGAGCAAGCCGAACGACCTACCGAAGCGCAGTAGTCCGAACCTGAATAGCGCACAGGAGATGTCGCGGATGTCTATCACGGCATCATCTATTTGCGTCGTCACCACACGGATAGGCAAACTGCACGAGATTGGGTGGGTTATCGACGACGCCTTCCAGAATGAGTACCGCAGTACCGACACCAACAATTCAACTGCTGTCACGAAAAGAGCCGTTGGCACGCGGTTTGGAAATAGTTGTTGCGCCGTTTGTTGCGTGTTGTTGCGATGGCTGTGCGCTCCGGTGCATACATGCGAGCGTAAATCGCATCACACGCTCAAATAAACGCGATTATAAGTACCCCCCACAGGACTCGAACCTGTAACCCGCTGATTAAGAGTCAGCTGCTCTACCGATTGAGCTAGGGAGGCACTGCGGGCTCGCGGTGCGATGCACCCGTCCCAGCAGAAGCCAGAGTGTAACAATCAGGGTGATTGCGTCCACCCGCTCGGGCCCGGGCTAGAACCCCAAGCGCACGAGAAGTTACCCTCTATATAAGGGTGGTGCAGAGGTTCGCTGTGAAGCGGAGTTCTCAAAATCTGTAAAATCGGAGGCGTATGAGGGCGTATTGCGGAGCAGATTGACAAAAACATGGATCGGGCCTACCTTGCTCGGCCTCTTCTGGGCTTCTGGAAGGGGTTATCGAGCCCGTGAGGGCTGATTCCTGCCCCACTGAAGCGGGGTATACTGGTGGATCTGCTGGCCTGGCGATTGTCCGGGCATGCTTGTTGAGGAAACGAACCCATGCATCCCACTCATCGCACAAGCCCCGGACGCACCCGCAGACGCCGCAGCCACCACGCGATCGAGGGTGAGAAACCCACGATGTGCCCGCTTTCCGGGCAACCCAAGCTACACCATCGTGCGTGCAAAGAGTCTGGGTATGTCCGCCCTGGGTTGGTGATCTCGGTGCCGAAACTCGGGATCGGGCCTGATCGGGACTAATCCTGATGCGCATCGCAGTCGACGTGATGGGCGGTGACAACGCGCCCGACGCGGTGATTCACGGCTGTATTAATGCTCTGGATCAGATCGCGGGAGATGACGAGATCGTCATGGTTGGCGACCGCGCTGTGGTTGAGGACGTACTTCGCGAGCGGGGTGTCAAAGACGACCGCCTCACGATTGTCCATGCCAGCGAGGTGATCGAAATGCACGAATCGCCCGTCGAGGCGGTGCGTGCAAAGAGCGAATCCTCTCTCGTCAAAATGATGCTGCTCGGATCAAGCCGGAAGACGAAAGATCCCGTTGATGTCGTGATTTCCGCGGGGAATACCGGGGCGTGTGTGTCTGCGGCGACGATGTACATGAAACGCCTGCCGGGCATCCACCGTCCGGGTATCGCGTGCACGATCCCGACGTTCCATGGGCCGGTCGTGGTCTGTGATGTCGGCGCGAACCCCGAGCCGCGGGCATCACACCTGGCGCAGTACGCGCTGATGGCTGAAACCTACTCGGAATTAGTACTGGGCATCGAGAAGCCGCGGGTGGCGCAGATGAATATCGGTGCGGAGGAGGGTAAGGGAACGGGGATAACCAAGGAGGTCCGCGAGTTGATCCGGGGCGCTCCGAACATGAATTACATCGGGTACATCGAGGGGCGGGATCTGTTCGAGGGGGGAGCTGATGTCGTCGTCACGGACGGCTTTGTGGGCAACACGATGCTCAAACTCGCGGAGGGACTCGCCAAAAGTATCTTCAAGGCGCTGCTGCACGAGGTGATGAACTCGGACCCGGCGCTGGCGATGCAGATGGAACCGATCCTCAAGCAGATGTTCAAGAAGAACGATTACCACGAGTACGGCGGAGCCCCACTGCTGGGCGTAAACGGCGGGTGCGTGATCTGCCACGGCTCGAGCGAGAGTCGGACAATCACGAACACCATTCGCAACGCACGCGAGTCCGTCTCGGCGCATGTGAACGAGGCGATCGTCGAGCGGATCAAGCTTATGGAAGCGAAGACAATGTGCGGGGGTGCGGCGTGAACACGAGCATGATGGGTGTTGAGATCCTGGGCACGGGCTCGGCGGTTCCCGAAGGGCGCGTGACCAACGCGGACCTCGAGAAGATCATGGACACTTCGGATGAGTGGATTGTTCAGCGGACAGGCATCCGCGAACGATGCATCTCCGACCCGGGTAAGGGAGAAACGACTGTCTCCCTCTCGACCGAGGCGCTCGAGAATGCACTGGAATCTGCGGGCATATCGGGCGCGGAGTTGGACATGGTGATCCTCGGCTCTGTGACCGGCGAGATGCGCTGCCCGGCGACAGCCTGCCGCATCGCGGCGAATGTCGGCGCGAAGAATGCAGGGGCGTTCGACATCCTCGCGGCGTGCTCCGGGTGGCTCTACGGGCTGAACGTAGCAACAGGGATGATCACCACGGGGCAGTACAAGACAATCGCGGTGATCGGGTGCGACCTGATGAGCCGCATTATCGACTACGAAAACCGAGGAGTATCCATCCTGTTCGGCGACGCGGGCGGTGCGGTCATCCTCCGCGCCACAGACGACAGAACCAAGGGCTCGATCGCCTCATGCATGTACGCGGACGGCAGCAAATGGGACAACCTCTATCTGCCCGAGACGACCTCTGATTACCCAGCGTGCGCGGATCTCTCGATCGCGCGACCGGGGACGCTTCAGATGAACGGGCGCGAGGTGTACAAGTTCGCGGTGGGGACATTCTCGAAGGTGATCGCACAGACGCTGGAGCGCGGCGGTGTGAGCGCGGACGACGTGGATATGTTTATCTGCCACCAGTCCAACGCGCGAATGCTTGAGTCGGCACGGGATCGGTTCGGGGTGCCCGAAGAGAAGTTTTACATGAACATCGACCGCCACGGGAACTGCTCGTCGGGATCGGTCCCCCTCTGCCTCGATCAACTTGTTCGTGCTGGCAGGTGCAAGAAGGGTGATCTGGTGCTGTTCGTCGCGTTCGGCGGCGGATTGACGTGGGCGGCGAATCTCTGGCGGCTGTGATCGTCGGACGTGGCACGGAGCGATATTTGACTGGCATGAATGGTGAAAACGCGGTGATCCTTTGCCCCGGACAAGGTGCGCAGGCGGTCGGTATGGGCAAGGGATGGTTCGATGCATCTCCCGACGCGGCACGCACGTTCGGTGCTGCCGATGAGATTGTTGGCGATCGATTCGGTGCCAAGCTTAGCACGCTCTGTTTCGATGGTCCGGTAGACGCACTCAACCGGACAGACATCGCGCAGCCCGCGCTGTTTGTTGCTGGTGTCGCGAGTTTTCAAGCGATGCTGAGCGGAACGGATCCGACAAAACTCGGCGCGATCGCCGGGTTGAGCCTCGGCGAGTACACGGCGCTGCATCTTGCGGGCGCGATCTCGTTTGCCGATTGTCTGGAGTTGGTGCTCGTGCGAGGACGGGCGATGCAGGATGCCGCGGAAGCGAGCGAGGGGAGCATGGTCGCGCTTATCGGTGCGGACGAGGAACAAGCCAACGCAGTCTGCCTGTCGGCACGGGGCGACGAGGTGCTCGTGGCGGCGAACTACAATGCGCCGGGGCAGATCGTCCTGAGCGGATCAAAGGACGCTTGCGCACGGGCGCTGGATGCGGCTGGAGAAGTCGGGGTGAGAGCGACAGCGTTGTCCGTCGCGGGGGCGTTCCATTCGCCCTTGATGGCACCGGCCGCGGCTCGCCTTGACGAAACACTCTCGGGCACTCAAATCGATGAACCGAGGTGCACCGTGATGTCCAATGTGAGCGGCGAACCCCACGCCCCTGCTGAAGGTGGCGATATCGCAGCAAGTATCCGCGAACGCCTGGTCAAGCAGCTCGTGAGTCCCGTATTATGGAGCCAGGGGTGTGGGTGGCTCGCGCAGCATTGCGAGGGAGAATTCCACGAGTTGGCACCGGGTAAAGTACTCGGCGGGCTGATGCGTCGGATCAACCGAACGATCAAGGTGGTGAACCATGACCAACCGTAAGTGTGTCGTACTGGTGTCAGGTCTGCGGGCGTTTGCATTGCTCGGGATTGGCGCTGGATTGCTCTCGGGGTGCTCGAAGGAAGAGCAGAAGGCTCCAGCGCCCATCAAACAGACATACACCGCGCCCGAGCCGGAGGTCGGTCCTCTGGACGAGATCGATCTGGATTCGCGCGTTGAATTCCCAGAGGATCGCGCCCCTCAAAATCGTGAAGCCGCAGTTGCGGTCGCGGGTCTTGCCTCGGCGATCGCGAGTGGCGATTCGGATGGACTCGGAGTCTGGCTATCGCCCGGGTTTATGCCCGTGCTGAGTGACCTCGTAGACGATGGCTCGTGGAATTCCTCGACAGGAGAGATCGAAGTTGTCCGCGTCTGCTCGCTCGATCACGACGAAGACCACATGCGTCTGGCACTTGGCATTCAGGATTCCGAGGGTGCATATCTTCTCGGATGGGATGGCTCTCTCAAGGGCACACGGTGGCGCTTCGAGCCAATCGCCATTGAATCGCAATATGCGATGGCGGCGAGCGACCTGGACGACGCCCCGCTGATCGGCCCGATGATTGCCGAAACAGCTTTCGAGGTTGCTCCGGAACCGGTTGAAGAAAAGGAAGAAGCGAAGAAAAAAGCTTCGGGTAAACGACGCGGCGGCGGGCTTCGGTAACGGGATCAATCAGCGAACATCCATCTTTGTGAAGGAAAGTGCTATGGGTGCAGATACGGAGCGGCGGGTCGCGATGGTGACCGGAGCAAGCCGTGGGATAGGTAAGGCGATCGCGAAACGTCTCGCGTGTGATGGTCGGCGTGTGATCCTTGTTGCCAGGAATGAAGACACGCTGTTGAGCGTGCAGGGCGAGATCGAATCGGCTGGCGGCAGCGCGGGGGTGCTGGCTGTAGATGTTGGTCACACAGATGCTTGGCGGGAAGGGATCGAAGGAGTTATCGCGAACGAGGGCCGCCTGGATGTGCTGGTGAACAACGCTGGGGTGACGCGGGACAACCTTATGCTCCGGATGAGCGATGAAGAGTTCGACGATGTCATTCGGATCAACCTCAAATCCGCCTTTGTTTCGATGCGGGCTGCGTCCCGGGCAATGATGCGGCAGAAATTCGGGCGGATGGTCAATATCGGCTCGACTTCGGGCGTTGTAGGGAATCCCGGACAGGCGAACTACGCGGCGTCGAAGGCCGGGCTGACGGGGATGACCCGCTCGATTGCGAGAGAACTGGGCGGCAAGGGGATCACTGCAAATGTGATCGCACCGGGGTACATTCAGACGGATATGACGTCATCACTCCCTGACGAGGTGAAACAGAAGGTGCTCGGGGCGATGGCGCTGCGTCGGCTGGGCGAACCGGAGGACATCGCAGCAGCGGTGTCGTACGTGAGTTCGGACGAAGCTGGCTTCCTGAGCGGACAGGTGATATGTGTGGATGGTGGGCTGACGATGAGCTAAAGGGCCCCGGCCCGAACATGATGCGAACGAATTCCCGCTACGCTGTGTGGCGGTGTGCACGCGGGCAACCTATATTGCCCGCATTCGACCAACTCGGCCGCGAGGGCGTTTCCCCAAATAGGCCGCAGACGGAGATTCTCGACGTGACCGAGCAGGAAATCGAATCGAAGGTGATGGACATCGTCGCCGAACAAATGAGCGTGGACAAAAGCGAACTCACTCGTGAGACCAGCTTCATCAACGACCTAAACGCTGACAGTCTCGACACTGTCGAACTCGTAATGGAGTTCGAGGACGAGTTCGAGACATCGATCCCGGACGACAAGGCCGAGCAGATCAAGACTGTTGGTGAAGCGGTCGAGTTCATCGTTGAAGCGAAGAAGGCCGCGAGTTCGGCCTGATCCGTTGCTTGTCGCAGTGTGAGCGTGCGGCTTTGCTGCGCGTTGACATCCTGCGTTTTTGCCTGAGTACATCGCGCGGTTGTAACACTTGCTCACGGCTCATACGGCGCACGAGCCGGACGGGCTCTGATCACAGACAGGAAGTTTATGCAACGGGTTGTCGTCACCGGTCTCGGTGGTATCACAAACATCGGACATGACGCACCGTCGATCTGGCGAGCGATGTCGGAAGGGCGCAGCGGGATTTCTGTTTTCGATCTTCCCGAGTTCAAGCAGTGGCCCGATGACCAGTGGTCGGTCAAAATCGCCGGTCAGATCCGCGATTGGGAACCAACTTCGTGCATGGACAAACGCGAGGTCCGGCGCTTGGATCGATTCGCGGTGCTCGGCATCACAGCTTCTATTGAGGCCGTGGCATCATCCGGGATCGATTTCTCCAAGGAAAACGACGCCAGATGCGGAGTCGTGATCGGCTCAGGCGTAGGCGGGATCCAGACCATTGAGCAGAGCGTGCTGGTTCTTCACGAGAAGGGGCCGAGACGCCTCAGCCCGTTCACTGTCCCTCGGCTGATGGCGAACGCCATCGCGGGCGATGTAGCGATCCGCTTCGGTCTGCGCGGGCCTTCTTCAGCACACACCACTGCCTGCGCCTCCTCCGGGCACTCCATCGGCGACGCGATGCGCATTATCCGGCGTGGCGAGGCGGACATCATGCTTGCCGGCGGGAGCGAAGCCGCTGTGTCGCCGCTGTGCCTGGGTTCGTTCATGACAATGAAGGCGCTCTCCACGCGCAACGACGAACCGCAGAAAGCTTCGCGTCCGTTTGATGTCGATCGGGACGGGTTTGTGCTCTCCGAGGGTGCCGCGGTGCTCGTGCTCGAGAGCGAGGAGCACGCGAAGGCACGCGGAGCGGAGATCCTCTGCGAGTTGCTCGGGTGCTGCACGACAACCGATGGTGGGCACATCACCGCGCCCGACCCCGAAGGTGCGGGGGCTGCACGGGCGATGAGCGGTGCGCTCAAAGACGCCGGGCTCAACCCGGAGGATGTTGGATATATCAACGCCCACGGCACCTCGACCCCGCTCGGTGATAAAGCCGAACTCACCGCGGTCAAGAGCGTGTTCGGAGATCACGCCCGGCAATCCAAGGGCGGGCGGCTGCTCATGTCGTCCACAAAGTCGATGATCGGGCACTGTCTCGGGGCATCCGGCGGAGTGGAATCCATCGCATGCATCAACGCGATCCGCACCGGAATCATCGCGCCGACGATTAATCTTGACACCCCCGAACCGGACGCGGATCTGGATCTCGTGCCCCATGAGGCTCGACAGGCTCCGGTGAAATACGTGCTGAACAACACCTTCGGGTTCGGCGGGCACAATGTGACGCTCGTCTTTGCCCAATACGACGGCTAAATCACGCTGTGCAAACCAGTTAGATTCCGTTTGCGGCGATTCCTCCTTCAGATGCTCCTGTTCACGGGGGGAACGGGATCGCGCCGATAGCTACAGGGATGTCAACTGATCTCGATCGGATCATGCAGATTGAGGTGCCGATCATTGTGCGCCTCGGAGAGCGGGCTATGACCCTCGGGGAGGTTCTTGCGCTCGTGCCGGGGACGATCATCGAACTCCCCAACCACTCGGACGACGAGCTCAGCCTGCTTGTGAACAACAAAGCGATCGGGCAGGGGACGGCGGTGAAAGTAGGCGAGAACTTCGGTATCTGTATCAGTGTGATCGGAGATCTCTCCCAGCGCGTCGAAGCGATGGGTTCCGAGGACACCTCCGAGGACGACGAAGCAGCCGCTCTCGCCGAGGCGATGCTTGCTGGGCAACTCTGACCCCTCCTGCCCCCGAACAATCCAACAGATCCCCAGAACATCGCCTGTGCTTGTCGTGCGGGGGATGATCCGTCACCATAGTGGGTTCCAAGACCAGACCTAGGCGCTCAGCAGGAGGCTACCCAATGGCAGACCCCCCCACCGACCCCCCCACCCCGTCTGATTCCTCGGAGCCCCATCTGGCGTTCTCTTCGGGCGGGGACAGAAAACGCCTGCTCCAGAAGAGCTACCGGGAGATTACGCTCAGCGCGTTCCTGTTCGCGATCGTGATCGGCATCGTCATGAACGCCGCCATCACCTACGCGGGGCTCAAAATCGGCTTCACAATCGGCGGGTCGGCGATCGCGGCGGTGCTGGGCTTCGGCGTGCTGCGGGGGGTGCTCCGCAGGGGCACGATCCTCGAGACCAACCTCGCCCAGACCTGCGCAAGCGCGATCAATACCTCCAACTCGGGCATCATCTTTACGGTGCCAGTGTTGTTCCTGCTGGGCATCCCACTCACCGTGGGCTCCAAGGATTTCTGGCTGATCACCCTTGCCGCGGTCGGCGGGGCAATCCTCGGAGCGGCATTCATCATCCCACTCCGCAAGCAGATGATCGAGATCGATCGACTGCGGTTCCCGACGGGGATGGGCGTGGCAGCGATCCTCAAGTCACCCGGGGCTGGGCCTAAGAAATCGATCGTACTGCTCGCGGGGATTGCGATAGCGGCACTCTTCTACTGGCCCGCCGCAGCACCCGCTCTCGGGTTCTGGGGGTACGCCGATATTGGCAACCAGTTCCTGACGAACGAGGAGTTCAATGCTGGCGGGCTGTTCGGATTCGCTCCGCAGATCGAACTGATTTTCGGGCTCGCACCGTTTGCACTTGGCGCGGGGTACATCACCGGGCGAGCGGGGTTGCTTGTGCTCGCGGGCGGCGTTCTCGCTTATCACCTGCTGACACCGATGGCGTTTGCCCTCGGGTGGATGCCGGACGTTGTCCTTGCGGATCCTCATTCAGCACCGGGCTACGGCTTTCAGGCGTTCAACCGCCCGCTAGGAATCGGGCTGCTGCTGGGCGGGGCGATGATGGGCATCCTTGTCTCGCTCCCGGCTATCAAAGAAGCGCTCAAGAGCGTCGCCTCCGCGGGCAAAATCAAGGGCGGGGGTGATGAGCTAGGACTTAAGGTGCTCGTGATCGCGGTGCTCGGGGCGTTTGTACTGCTGTTCGCGGCGGCGAGCGTCGTGGGCGACAAGCCGCTCAACCGGATCGATCCGGTAACCGGAGCATGGGTCGCGGAAGTCACAGCGGCAGACTTCGGGGATCTTGATTCAACGGAGGCAAGGAAGGCTGAGGCGAAGCAGGTGAACGCCTCGCTTACCTCGCTGGATACAGACACACGCCGATATCAGGGGTACGTCATCCTCTTTGTCAGCGCGGAAACCGCAACGCAGTGGGACGGGTGGGACACGGCGGAGCGCGCGGTATTCATGGCGTCACAGAACGCGAAGCCGGGGTGGCTCGCAAGCTTCCCACCGATGCTGAAGGCATTTGTCATCGCGATCGTGGGCGTAGCGTGGATCTGGCTCGCGGGGATCATCATCGCCCAGTGCACGGGCATGACCGACTGGTCGCCAATCTCCGGGATGGCTCTGCTTACGGTGGTGCTCGTGATGCTGTTGGGCGGCACGGGTGCAGTGGTCGGTGCTGTGCTGATTGGTGCGGCATTGTGCGTCGCGATCACGCTCGCGGCTGACATGATGCAGGATCTGCGAACCGGGCACATGGTCGGTGCGCAACCCAAACGCCAGCAGATGATGGAACTCATCGTCGTCGGCATCGGGCCGCTGATCGCGATGCTGACCGTGCTGCTCATCGCGCAGGCGAATATCAAACAAACGGGCGTACCTTTCGGACCCGAGACATCCACCTCGGCGCCGCAGGCGCAGGCCCTGCAAGCGGTGATCACCGGAGTGCAGGGCGGCGAGATGCCCTACGCCCTATACGGCTTCGGTGCCCTGATCGGCGGGCTGCTCGGGCTCGGGGCGTTCTCCGGGCTTGGCGTGCTGGTCGGACTCTCGATGTACCTGCCGTTCGAGGCGATCGCAACATACGGCGTCGGGTGCATCATCATGATGCTCGTCTCGAAATGGAAAGGCAGAGTCTGGGCGGAGGAATGGGGCGTGCCGTTCGCGGCGGGGTTGATCGTGGGCGAGTCGATGCTCGCGATGATCATCAATATGATCGTGTTGGGGCAGGGCTAGGCGCCACGGAGAGGACAGACCTATGAAGCTGATCGGCTACCTGATCATTACCGTGTGCGTGATAACCGGCGCACTCTCCACGATCACCGCGTACCACGTGGACGTGCAGAAATACACCGACGAGCAGTTCAAGATCTCCGACAACGAGTATGCGCACCTCAACCACGGCGGAGGGCTTAAGGAAACCGAACACGCGGATGGCACCGCACACGCTCCGGAGCCGCTCTACGAGCAGGGCACGGAGCTCACTCCTGATGTGCTCGCGTCGCTCCGCGAAGCGGGAGTACACCGCGTGCGCGTAAAGGAATTCACTTTCGCGCGATGGGATATGTGGTGGCTGTTCCTGCTCTCGGTCATCGGGCTGACCGCCGGGGGCATGCTGGTGAAGGCAACTGTGCGAAAGCAGATCGCGGCAGCGGACGCGGCGCACGCGGCTCACCCATCGGGCAGCCCCTCCGGTGCACTCACTCGGATACTGGAGATTGTCGCAAGCCTCGAACGCGACCTACCCGGCATGGCAAGCGACGAAGATCGCATGCAAGCCATCATCGATCGTCTCGATGAGATGCAGAAAGAACTCGTGCTGCAGATCGTCGAGGGACGCACCATGCTCATCGGAAAACTCGGCATGCGGAGGTTCGCGGAGTTCATGGACGCCTTCTCCAGGCTCGAGCGCACTCTAAACCGCGCGTGGTCCGCTTCGGCCGACGGCGTGTGCGAGGAAGCACTGATCTGCCTCGACGAGGCGTTCGCCATGACAGATTTGGTGCGCAGCAAACTCCCGGAGTAAATACGCCCGGTGGGCTCCCTATCCCACTTGGCTCTCTGCGAATTGGATCGCCTCAGCGATCGCGTCATCAACCTTCGACGGATCGGTGCCGCCACCCTGCGCTGCATCGGGGCGCCCGCCGCCCTTGCCGCCGACCACAGTTGAAACAGCGCGAACCCAATCCCCGGCTTTCAATCCCTTCGCAATCAGATGATCCGGTACAGCGGCGGCGATCGTGACCTTGCCCTCCGCTTCGTCTGTGGACAGCAACATGATCGCGCACTCTGAGTGGTGCGCCCGCGCGGTGTCCATCGCGGCGAGCAGCGCCTGACGATCCGAACCGGAGGGGATTTTCCCGAGCACGACCGGTACACCATCGGTCTGACTCAACTGCTTCGCGGATTCGACTGCACCCTGTCGCACATCGCCGGCAGCGGCTTTGTGGGCCTGTTTGGCGCGGTCATGTAATGGTTTGGCAAATTCACGCAACACGGCGCGATCAGCGAGCGGCAACACGGCCCGCTCCAACTCTCGCTCGATCTCCTTGACCTCATCAACAAGGTGCTTGTCGTCGAGCGTAGCTGCGCCCTCGATGCGGGATCGCACCCGCGCGGACTCGGCGATCGCCTGTTCCGCGGCTTCTCCGGTCACGCCGATGACGCGACGCACACCTTTCGATACCGCCTCTTCTGAGAGCAGCACGAATGCCCGGCACTTCCCTGTGGAAACCAGGTGCGTGCCGCCACAGAACTCGATCGAGGTACTCATCCACTCGGGGTTCTCGGGTGTCGCGAGCAAATCATCTACCGATGGTCCGACCGAAACTACACGCACAGGATCGGGGTAGGTCTCGCCGAATACGGCACGGAGCCCGTTGATCGCCTGACTCGTTTCGAGCGGCGCCTCCTGGCAATACACGCCCAGATCCCGATCGATCGAATCCCGCACGCCCTTCTGTACCGACATCGCCTCGTCGAGCGACATCGCATGACCGTGTGAGTAGTCAAACCGCAGACGGTCCGGTGCAACCAGCGAGCCACGCTGGTCGATATTGTTACCCAATGTCTCGCGGAGCGCGAGGTTGAGCAGGTGGGTCGCGGTGTGGTTCGAGGCGATAGCAAGACGCCGCGGCTCATCGAGACGCAATTCGACCTCGTCCCCGACGCGCAGCTCGCCCTTCGGAAGGCACCCGGCGTGCACGATGTACCCGCCGGTATTTCCCACGCTTTCGACAAGGAACTCCGTCCCGGTCTTCGTGCCCTTGATCACGCGGAACTTCCCGGTGTCCGCGACCTGCCCGCCCATCTCGGCGTAAAACACAGTCTTATCAAGGATCACGACGAATCGGGTGTCCGGCCGCGTGTTGGCAGCGGAGATATTTTCGTCGAAGTCCGTCCCGTTCCAGATCGCGCAGACCCTGGCACGCATCTTCTTCGGGTCGAACTTGAACGAGTCGTCGGTCGGCTTGATGTTGAGCGAACGCAGACTCGATACCGCCCTCGGGGTGAGCGCAAGCCCTGCACTCTCGCGGCTCGTGCCTGCTCGAGATCGTTCGCGTGCCTCTTCCATGAGACGGTAGAAACCCTCCACATCGACCGTTAGCCCGCGCTCCTCGGCCATGAGCTGGGTTAGGTCGATTGGGAAACCGTAGGTGTCGTGTAACCTAAACGCATCCTTAGCAGAAACGACCTCGTGTGACTCCATCTCATTCCAGATTGAATAGAACTCGGTCGCTGGGAAGTGCTCAAAAACCAGCATCGCTTGCTCGCGAGCTTGTAGATCTGGAATCTGCTTGATGCTCACTTTCAGATGCTCCAATTCCTCGCTTAGATTTCGGAGTGCTTCTGATATCTGTGGCAAGTTCTGCACAATCGCGTCTATTGTTGATCGATTTGTTTCTAGGAATGTATTAACTGCCGTATTAATTCGTTCAATAGGTTCTCGAAGAACGTTTAAAGACTTATTCACTGCCGTATTGAGTTCTAGGATTCTACGGTTGACATCGACTCGGATCGGCTCAATCACTTCTGCAAGTTGACTCGTGTACGGCTTGATTGATCGCGCTGCTCCAGTCACAGATTGCTCGAAGTGCATCACGCCTTGATTAAGCGTCCGCCCGAATGCCTCTTCCTCATCCTTAATGATCGCGATCACATGGTCTGCTTTCCCTTTGATTTCAGGAAAAGCATCGCCCATCGATTCGACAACCGTCGGCACCAACTCATGCAGGAACGCGCCATCAACGCCGAGCGTCTGCCTGCCGTAACGCACCGCACGACGGAGGATGCGACGGAGCACGTACCCACGCCCATCATTACTCGGCTCGGTGCCATCGGTGATCGCGAATGTAAGTGTGCGCGCATGGTCCGCGAGCACGCGGTAGGCGATATCCACCGGCTCGGTGAGTGAGCCGGTATACGCAGGAGCGTTGCATACCTCTCGGATGCGTGCAAACAGTGGTGTAAAAACATCGGTGTCGTAATTCGAGGTCTTGCCTTGCAACACACGCACAATCCGTTCGAACCCCATGCCTGTATCGACGTGCTTTGCGGGGAGTGGTTCAAGTTCGGTCTTGCCCAGGCGGTTGAACTGGATGAACACAAGGTTCCAGATCTCGATCACATCCGGCGATTCGCGGTTGACGAGTTGGAACCCGGGGACTGACGCACGCTCCTCATCGGAACGGCCGTCGAAATGGATCTCCGAGCATGGGCCGCACGGCCCGGTATCACCCATCTCCCAGAAGTTATCCTTCGTGTTGCCCGGCAAGATCCGCTCTGCGGGGAGGTACTTGCACCACAGGTCGTACGCCTCGCGATCCGGGTCGAGACCGAGTGCCTTGTCACCCTCGAAGTACGTTGCGTACAACCGCTCGGGATCAACCCCCCAAAGATCCGTCAGCAATTCCCACGCCCACTGGATCGCTTCTGTCTTGAAGTAATCGCCGAACGACCAATTGCCGAGCATCTCGAAAAACGTGTGGTGGTATGTGTCCTTGCCGACGTCATCGAGGTCGTTGTGCTTGCCCCCGGCGCGGATGCACTTCTGAGAATTCACCGCACGCTTGAGCCCCTCGAAGGGCGAACCGGGGCGGACCTGCCCGAGGAAGATCGGCTTGTACTGGTTCATCCCGGCATTGGTGAACAATAGCGTCGGATCGTCGTGCGGGACCACGGGCGATGATGGCACGTAATTATGCCCGGCGCGCTGCGCAAAGAAATCGATGAATTGCTGGCGTACCTGAGCCGAACTCAGCATTTGTTCCACCTGCGGCATTGTTCTCGGTTCCTTTCGGGGCCTGCTCACAGCCCACAGAACCGGCATTGTACCGCCCCGCGGCTCCTTCTACTCGTCATTCGGCTGAGACAGGATTGACGAGTTCGCCCAACAGATGAGGCTCGGATTCGGTGCCGATCGTGATGCGAACCTCGTCTCCCGCCCGCAGGAACCGCTGCGGATCGCGGGCCATCCCAACACCCGCAGGGGTACCGGTCAGGATCACCGTGCCGGGCTGGAGCGTCATCCCTCGGGAGAGCTCGGAGATGAGTTGGGCAACGGGGAAGATCATCTGCGAGGTGGGAGCATCCTGAACGACCGCACCGTTGAGCCTTGTCATGATCCGGAGGCCCTGTGGATCATCAATGAGTGAAGCTGGCGTCACCCAAGGGCCAAGCGGACAGAAAGTGTCAAACGACTTACCTCTGAAGAACTGCCCGCCCGCCCCCTGCTTCTGCCACCACCGAGCAGAGACATCATTCGCGACACAGTACCCCAGCACGACCCCCCCACCCCCCCCACTCTGGATCGGATCGAGTGCGCGATCGATCGGGACGTCCTTCGCAGGTGCGCCGATGATGACGCCCAACTCCCCCTCGTAATCCACTTGCTCGCGGTTTGCACATGCTCGGGGAATCACGATCGATTCTCCGGTGAGAGATGCCGCGTTCACATTCTTCGAAAAAACCATCGGGCGCTCAGGGATCTCGGCCCCCTGCTCGGTGGCGTGCTCCGCGTAGTTCCGCCCGATGCCGATGATCTGGCGGATAGGAAGTTCTTGCTCACCGTTCAGATCAACAGAAACACGAGCATCGACAGCGCGAATAAGTCCATGCCGTTCAGCCATCCTCCTGCATGCTCCCTACTGCTGAGTAAATTCGATCTGGCGCCTGTACCACTCGTCGGAATTGAATTCCTGGGTTCGGATCAACTCACGCCAACGCTCCATCCCCTCGGGCTCCGGGAACATATTGTTGAACGTCGCCTGATCGACCCCGCGCCGAGTGACATATTCCGCGAGCAGATCGTCGTACACCGCCCGTTGTAGATCAGACGGCACCTTCTGGTACAGCGAGGCCGACTGCATCGGTCCCATCGTGCCCGCGCCACCCGCCTGCGTACCGATTCGACCACCGAGGAGTATCCGGGAGAGCGAGCGGATCACGATATCTGCGAAATCCTCGCCGATGTACTCCCACATCCGGTTCGCCTCTGCGTCCGGCGACGTGCGAACGTCCTGGTACTCGCGGTACGCGTCCCAAGCCTTTTTCGCATACTCCAACTGCTTGCGGAATACGCCACGCTTCCCCTTGAGCACGCCATCGAGGAACGCCATATGCAGCGCGGCCTCGATCTCGGAGTTCGCGACGTGAGGGATCGTGATCCGGTCTTCGAGCTGTTTCTCTACGAATTCTTCCAGTGTCAGCTCCGAAAGCTCGTAGTACACGTCCGGATCGTTTGCGTTCCGCCACAATCCTTCAACCAGCATCGTGTGGTAGTGCGCTGCTCCCTCGATATCGCCACGGTTGTACAGGATCCGGATCACCTCGCGCAGGAAATTCTCGTACCCAGCCGAGTAGGTCGTGAAACCCTTCTTCTGGTCGTCCTGTGTGAACCCACCCCTTGGGCGGAGTTGCGCGAGCGTATCACCATACGTGTCGGTAAAATCGAAGTTCGGAAGCGTGAAGTATTCCTCGGTGAGCAGGTCGAACTGGATATCACCGAAGCGGAACAACTCCTGGATCGAATGAAGCGTCACACGATCAGTATTGAGCGTGGAGAACTCGGTGTTGCCCTGACGCTCAAGCCCCTCCTCGACGCCCCGGACCGACCAGTACAACGAATGCGTCGCGGGGTGGCGCCAGTCCAACGGACCGAACCGCGCGGTATATCGCGACATCCTCTCCGGCTCCATATTGTATTCGCGTGCCAGCACAACCCGGCGGACGTGCGGCAATAAGCGCTCCCAGGCATCAGCGTATTTTTCATCATCCAACAAAATACCGATAGCCTTAGACCGCTCAGAAAAGCCGTCCTGCCCGCTTGATTCTTGCGTGTACCAGGCAGCATTGAACGCCTGCTTGAACGCGACAAAGCTGAGCAGGTCGTACCCCAGATCAAGCCCCGCCTCCCTCTTGATCCGATCCACAAGTTCCTGAACCAGCGATTCACTGGGCGCGACGCCATCGCTCTCGTGAACCCGATCCGCCATCTCACGCGAAACAACGACTTCGAGCGCACGCGGAGCATCAACAATCGGTTGGAGCCACGCGATCATCCCATCCATCGCGTCGACTCTTGTTTCGAAGGACTGGCGGTCGGGCGGCGCACCGAGCAGGATGTGCCACTCACGCGCGATCTGTCGCTTGTAGTAATGGTTCGCGTCATCGGACCACCCCTGGACCTTATGGATGAAGATCCATGCGAGTTCTTTGTGCAGGAGTGTGTCGTTCGGGTTCCGCCGAAGCCCCTGATTGCGCAGCAGATCGATGCCAGCTTTCACCCATGTCCACCGCTCGCTGGCGGTGTTTGTCGCAACGGATATGTTGTACGACATGTTCCATGCATGGAATGCCCAGACCCGCGGAAACCGGGGCTGCAGACGGGTGATCGCCTTGCTGAGCTCGATCGCCTCGTAGAACTTCCCATCCTCTTTGAGTTTGTTAGCGCGGAGCCAGAGGTAGTTCACAAAGAGCCCGCGGAATGCGCCCATCGCAACACCCAGCGCAACCTCCGGTGGGTCGCCCTCCTGCGCTTCGTCCGTGTAGACCAACTGGGAACGCCCGGCTTCCGCGGTCATCGCGTTGGTCAGCACCGCACCCAGACCGATACACACAGCCATCAGGCCCATCGCCACCCACTGCACCATGGAATCGGAACGCGTCATCGCCTGATAGTCCTACGTTTCTGCCTGCCCACGGGTTCTACTTGCCCGAATACAACGCTAGTTCTCTGTTTCTGAACAGAAGCCAACCAAAGCCCAGCATGGCTAGCGTCCATCCACCTATCACACCGACCGCTTTGAGCAACATGCCCCAACCGACGAGCCTGCCATCGACAAGATTCGCGGCTGGTCGCAACTCGGCAAATGTCTGAAAAGTCCACGCGACCGGTGCCGCGATGCTCTGGATGAACAGTGATTTAATGTCAATATCCCCTTGGGCGTCCTTGATGGAATACTGCCCAAGCGAATCAGAGAGAAAAACAGCACTCTCGGCTGCGAATAACACCGCGAGCGCAACAAGGCTCGCGACCGGAAAACTCAGGAACGTAGACGCCATCAGCGCAACCGATGCCACGAAACCCAGTTTGATCCAGATCACAATCATGATGCGCGCGAAGTTCACCGCGTACGAGCCGACCGGGTAGAGAATCTCCAACCCGTCGGGAGGAAAAGTGATCGAGAATGGATTGGACGGGCGAGACGCGTGCCCGTTTACAACCGTCAACTCCAGAATACCCCGCGAATCGACAAAGCCTGTATCCATCCCGTTGAAGCGAAGCGGCAACGACAACGTCTGGGCCGACCCGAGCGAGACCTGCCGTAACCCGTAGCGCTCCGGCGGCAACGAGCGTCCGTCCCCGTCCATGACCGGCCAAGGCTGGGTGTTGAAGAACAGCGAGAGGCTGTACATCGCTGCGGGGTCGTTCGACCCCGCGTTCACCTTGTAGATGAGCGCCACCTCGTCTCCAAAGTCCGCCGCATGCTCAAGCCCGAGGAAATAATACTGCTTGTATTGCCCCGGTTCGATTGTCTTGAACTGGAGTTCGATCTCGTGGATGATTTCTTTCTCGATTTTGTCGAGATTCTGTCTGTTGCTGACCATCCGCGGGTCACGCTGCTTCATCTCATCGAAACGTTGATCGATCATGTCATCCAGAGCTTCTCTATAGCTCCGGATGATTGCCGCTCGCATCTCCCTGCGCAGAGAGGGCGTGTCACGGAGATTGGATTCCGTTTCCTGACGCTGCTTGATCATCTCCGTCACAATCATGTCCGTGCGCGCCGGTGTTGGCGCATACGGCTGCGCCTTTTCACCGACCCGCGCGACGAGCACCTGGCTTTCCAGGATCCGGCGGTCTTCGGTGATCGAGATGTTTCCGTCTGAAGGCACGCGGTACACCACCTCACCGTCTGCCGGCAGGCGCCGAAGGTACTCGGTGAACATGTACACGCCGCCCGCGGTGACACCGAGCAGCACAGCATTGATGCCCATGATCCCGATCCACTTGCCGAGGATGTAGTGCCACGGCGAGGTCGGTTTGGACATCGTCTGCCAGATCACACGATCGCGTTGCTCGGTGGTGACGGACCCTACCGCGAGAAACAGCGTCAATAGTGCCATAATCGCGTACGACAACCCAACACCGTACTGCAACCACTGCTGCACCCTGTATCGCAACGGCTGGTCATCGTCTAATACGCCCGGGACGATCGCAAGCAACAGGATCAGCAAAACAATAAACACAACAGAAATTTTCATCCGGATCGCTTCGTTCACCAGGTTCCTGGCGATCGACGCGACCGGGTGGGACCACGAGAGGAGAGCTCGCAGCAGTTGCACGCCGGTCAGAAACAGAAGTGTCAGCGGCACCACCGCGAAAATCAGTCGCCCTAACCCGGAGAGAGCGGGCACCAGCATCAGCAGGCTCGCCGCCCCCCACCCGAATACAAGCGCCATCAGAAAACTCAGCCCGACACCCAACTGCATCACAAAGACACCCGCCGAGACCACCAGAACAAACCCGATACCCACCGTTGCGAATCCGCGTCCAAACCCCTCGCCATCAGCGCCGCTTCCCAGCATGATCAGCGCGGCATCAACCCCCTGACGGACGAGTTGGACCGGACCGACCTCGGCCGAAGCACCCGTGAGCGCACGCTGCTGAGCACGATCGAACGCTCGGGCTTGCAGTTCATCCCCCATCGCGTCATCGTTCGCGAGCAACACCAGCCCGCCGAATACGAGCGCAGCAATACCGGCCAGAGCGATCGAGGCGATGAGCTTGAACCGCTTGCCCCGCTGCACCTGATCGATGCGACGAATGAACGCCCAAAAGTTCACTCTCTCTTGCCCTCGTCGTCGCGTAGCAGAGAACTGATCACGTCATCATCAACATCAACATCGCCCGACTTCGCAGACGAGCCTCTCGCTGGCTTGCTCGACTCGGGAAGTGGCGTCAGAGGATCACTCTCGCCGGACTCATCGACAGCGAGCAATTCATCAATCACTTCGGATTCCGACTCGGAGGAGTCTTCACTCGGCGTACTCGGTGTCTGTTCGATCTGGATCTCTGTGTGCTCTGCAACTTCGTGTGAGACGAGCTGGTCGATCAACTCCGCTCCCTCGCTCGCCGCTGAAGGGGCAGCACGCAGGAACGAGGCGGTCTCTCCACCGGCTATCGCGCCACTCGTCGTAGCCTGTTCCATTCGAGCATGTTCGACGATATCCAGGAAAAGTTCCTCGAGCCGCTGACGAGGCTTTGAGACATTGATCACCTTTCGATCATGCATGGAGAGCACCTCACGCAACTCGGCGAGCGTGCCTTCGTCTAGCGCATCTGTCTCGATCACGCTCTTGGACTGCGCAGTCAGCAATGAGTCGCAGGTTCCCTCCGCTCGGATGCGTCCGCCATACAGGATGACCATGCGGTCCACGCAATCCTCAACATCAGACAATAGGTGGCTCGAGAGCAGGATGGTCTTGCCGCGCTGCCCGAGTTCGATGATCAAGTCTTTGATCTGGCGCGTCCCGATCGGGTCGAGCCCCGTTGTGGGCTCGTCAAGGATGAGGAATTCGGGGTCGTTGATCAACGCCTGCGCGATCCCGATACGGCGCTGCATCCCTTTGGAGTACTCACGCACCTGGCGGGTCTGCACACCCGTGAGCCCGACCATGTCTAGCAATTCATCGATACGGCGTTTTCTGGCTTTCGAGTCGAGCTGGAAGATCTTCGCGTAATAGTCGAGCGTCTCACGAGCGTTGAGGTACGGGTACAGGTACGACTCTTCCGGGAGGTACCCGATCCGTTTCTTGACACCAACATCGGACGGCGGGCGACCAAACACCGCGAGACGTCCGCGAGATTTCTTCAGAAGCCCAAGAAGAAGTTTGATCGTCGTGGACTTCCCCGATCCGTTTGGCCCGAGCAGACCGAACACCTCGCCCGAGCGGATCTCGAAGGAGATGTCGTCCACGGCTCTCGCGCGATCGCGCAACCAGAAATCCTTGAAAATCTTGACCAGCCCGTGCGCAACCACAACCGGCGTGCCCGTAGTAGCTTGATTCCCTTGCTCGATCTTCATGCTGCTCAGTCTTCCCGCCAGATACGTGAATCTACTTCTCGCCCGGTGCCTTGCCCGCGCGGTAGGCACGCTGTTTCTCGCTGCTCCGATCAATCTCTTGTCGCCTAAATTCCAGTTCCATATCGCGTGCGGTCTGCGGATCAGGGTTGAGACGGATATTGAGCGGCTCCATGCCCGCGTCGATCCGGTACGTCTCGACCGTCGTTCGCCCGAGAAACTCGATCATCGCGCTTGTCCACTCACTCGTCAGGAACACCTTCGGGTTCGCTCGGTACTCTTCGAGCTTCGATAAATAATCTTCGACGCGATTCTGGGCTCTGGCAACAACCGCCGACCTGTATTGGTTCGCTCGGCTGATCTTCGACGATATCTCACCCGATAGACGCACCCGCTCGAATGACCGATCCCCGACCCTCACCGGTTGGCCGTTCAACTCGCCGTTGAGCAATTTCCGGATCTCCGCCATCACTCCTTCGGCCGCGTCCTGCCCATCGATGTCCAGCACACGCTCGTATTCATCGATCATCGCGAGCATCGGTCGGTACCCGCTCCCCGCGACGGAGGTCAACAACTCTTCGCGCTCACGATCCGCCTCCTCACGCAGGCGTGCAGCCGCGGTCACCGCTTCATTCACTCTGTTGAATTCATCCGCGGTGGAGGGTGGCGGGCGGACCTCACGCAGCGTCACCCGATCGATGATCAGCCCGGACTCTACGCCATCCAATGATCGCTGAGCAACCCCGCGAATCCTTGCCTCGATATCCGAACTCTCCTGCCCGCCGACCTGATCCGTACTGCGCCCGCGCTTGAGCATTTCGTCGATCGGCGTGGAAGCGACCACCTGCACCGTCGCCCGTTCGACGTTCGCACGGATCATCGCCGCGAGATGGTCGGTATAAATATTGCGTATAAACTGCCCCGCGTCCTCGCGATGGTACGAGACCGTCAACTGCACGTGCACGATGTTGTGATCCGCCGTGAGCAGCGAGCCGTCATCGCCGGGCTTGAGACTCCGCTTGTGTTTCCCCGAATCCGCCCTCGATGGATCGAGCCCCTCGGGCCAGAACGAGTCGAGCAGATCGATCGAGTCGGTGCCCGTCGGGATCTTGACGACCTCGCCGATCGGGTGCGGAAAACTCATCACAAAGCCCGGCTCGATCTCATTCGCGCTCGCTTTGCCGAATGTCAGCAGCACGCCCCGCTCACCCTCGTTCACCTGCTGCAACCCGCTCAGAATAAACAGCAACACCAACGCAATCATGACAACCTGCAACAGGCGAAACACGATCCGCAGCGCGTCGGCGAGCGATTGGTTCGCGATCTCCATCGATGCACTACGGGATGCAGCGGCATCGTCATCGCGCAGCGTGATCGACGCCGCTCGACGCGGTTCTTCGACCGGCATCGATTCGATCTGCCCCTCGCCCTCCTGACCCGTGATGGGCGCCTGGTCGTCGCTCATCGCCCGCTCTCCGATTCATCCGCATCGCTCACGACTGTGAACGCCGGGATCTGTCCATCGCGGATCGCGGCCGCAGCAGCCTCGGAGAACAACCCGAGACCCGGCGAAGCTGTATTCAAAATCAGATTCGTCCGTTTGCCGAGCCCTTCACGCAGCAACTGCAAGTTCAGCAGGAATACCGCCAGTTCGGGCTCTTCGTTGAGCTTCGCGAGGTAGCGAGCCGCCTCGCGCCCACCTTCGGATTCGATCTCCGCAGCTCGGACACTCGCGAAATCGCGGATCCGCTGGGCCGAATTCTGGGCATCGCTGCGGATCCCCTCCGCGACCGCCATCCCTTCGCTCTCCGCGGAAGCCGCGATGCGCCGCCGAGTCTCCTGCATCCGCGCGAAGACTTCTGTCGTCGTTTTTTCGGGCAACTCCATCTTGTTCACACCGACGAGCAATATCTCCACGCCGTACGTGCTCACGCTCACGGTGCCATCGTCCGCCACCCCCTTCATGCGCGCAAGTACATCAGATTCGAGTTGCGCGAGGCGCGACTCCTGCTGATCGACGCTGAGTAAATCCGACAGAGCGTACTTGGACACTTCGGACATCGAACTCCGCAGGAGCGGAAGCAGGATCTGTTCCGCATCCTTGTACTGATCCTCCGCGCTTGTGCCGGACGCCGTGCGGAATTTTTGGTAGAAAACCAGCGGATCAGAAACCTTCCACGTCAAAAACGTCTCGACGATCACCTGTCGATCGTCGCGCGTCTGCTGCTGCTCGAGCCTCGCATTGAGGAATCGGGCACGCGTGTCGTACACCGTCACCGACTGCACCGGCGGCGGGAATTTGAACTTCAGCCCTGGGTTGACCACAACACTGTCCTGGTCCGCCTTCCCGAACGTGGTAACGACCGCCGCTTCGGTAAAGCGAACCGTGAACGACATCATGTTCACCAGCAGACCCAGCGCCAGCAGCAAACCCCCGATGACAAGCAAACTTCTCACGGACGACTCTCCTGCATCTACTCCTCAGAACCACCGAGATCCGGGCCGAACCCGTACACCGCGGCCTGTTCTTCGAAGAAGTCAATATCAATCCTGATCGACTGGTCCGGGACAATCCAGACCCGCGCCGCCCGCGCCGAATCACTCAGCGCAGACAAATACTGTTCCACCTTAAATGGCAGCGGTGCCGCCTTGTACGCCGCGATCTGCCCGACACTCTGAACGAGCTGTGACCGCGCGGACATATGCCGAGACCACCGCTTTGTTCGAGCACTGGACATCACAATCGATGCCTCGCCCTTGGAGTCGAGGATCAGATCCGTTGCCTCAAGTTCTTTGGACGCAATCTCTTCATCAGACCCACCGCCCGCCCTGAGAGCGTCAAGTTCGTCGAGCACCGCGATAATCCGCCCCGCATTCTCAACGCTCCCCGCGACGCTCGCAAGACGAGAAATCCGCTCTGCCTCGGCTCGCTCAATCGCCGACTCACGCCGCTGATCCGCGTTCACGACCTCCTCGAATGCACCGGCAACTTCTTTCTTCGGATGCACCCCCGCAACCCCCGCGAACTGCAGGCTCACGCCCCAGTCCAGCTCGTCGTATCGCGTCTGGATCGCCTTGCGGATCGCGCCATTCATCTCGGAACGATCCCCGCCGAGCACCTCGTCCACACTCCGCGTCGCGAGATACTGCATCACCACACCAGACGCTGCTGCGCCGAGCAAATCTTTGCGCATCTTGTCCGGATCGCCGTACTCGGCGTCCTGCGCGATCCGCAGATACTTGTTCAGATCTCCCACCGAGTAGTGCAGCGAGATTTCCGCGACGAGCAGCGCGTAGTCACGCGATTCCGCACCCGCCTCTTCGGACGCTCCCGGGGTCGGTTGGACAAGGAACATCTCTTCGGAGCCCGCGCCGTGCTCGTTCGTCCAGAGAATCGGCCCGTCGTTCGATGGCCTGCGCGCCCCGATGATCACCTCGTTGATACTCAGCGCGGGGAACTTCTCCACCCGATCGAAGGGCCAGGGCATCTTAAACGACAACCCCGAATCGAGTGTCTTGACCACCTTGCCGTTGCGCACTAGCAGCGCGCTCTCCTGCGGGTCCACGATAGTCATCGTGGTCATCCCCCAAAGAATCAAAGAGGCGAGGACAACCAGCAGCCACACCGATCGTTCCAGCAGCCTGTAGAACCACGTCGAACTGACATTGAACCCGAACTGGTAGTTGATCGCCTCGGATATGGATTCGGCGAGCTTGTCCGGAGCCGCAATGAACGCCAGCACTCGCGAATCGAACGCCGGTCGCTGGAACTCGCCCGGTGTGCGCGGACGGTACAAGTTCAACACGAAGTTCATGAAGATCTCGGCGCCGATGCCGACCATGAACACCGCCGTCACGAGCGGCAGGTACTCCAGCAGAACCTCGTAGCCCAGCGCCGCGTGCGCAAAGTGCGAGACCGAGACCGCCGCACCGACGAGCGCCCCCCCGACCGCGGCCGCCGAGCCCGCGTGCAGCAGGCTCCACGCGGGTTGTTTCGCCATCCCCGCGACGAACCGCGCGAAGACAAAGTTCAGCACCGCGATCCCGAGCCCGAGTGCGATCGCCCACCCGTTCTCATCCGGAGGAATAAAGTCCACCTCTTCACCGGGCAGACCGAGATACCGCCACACGCCCAGCGCGATATAGAACACACCGACAACGATGCTCACGCCGGGCAGGAACCATTTATGCATCCAGGCGAGTTTCCCCGCCTGCACCTGTTGATCGGCACCAACTTCTTCGAAGACCGATGACTGCGCAGCCGAGGATTGTCGGTACGCCTCGGCCTCCAGAGCCTCAAGCCGCTCACGCCTGTGCTGGTGGAACACCAGCGCCAGGACAAGCCAGATCGGGACGCCTAGCAGCACAACCAGGAACCCGCTCATCGCAGCAGGATCCGAGCCCATGCGTGCATACACGAGCAGGACGCCCGCAACCACAACCTGCAATGCCAGCCCGATGAGGCTGACCGAGGTCGCCCGCTTGTACGCGAGGTGATCTTCCTTCATACCCGTCGTCACACCCGTCTGGGGCCAACATGCCCGTGCAATCACTGACTCTGCCTGTGCCCCCAAGACAGTCCTGAGGGATCCCGCTCCCGCCCACTCCATCTATCCTCCCGCCCGTCACCAGAACCGGCGAACAGGAAGGGTGGGTATTCTCACCCCACCCCGCTGTGCTGTCCACTCGCCCAGCCCCACGATTATTCCCCCCTGCCTTTACGCACCTACCCTACGCCCATCCGCCCCGCCCGGATCCCATCACCTAGTCCGAACCCGCCAAGTCCTCTATCCTCTTGGACCCTCGACTTGGATTTCACGAATAGGATCTCACGAGCCAGATGATCGGCCAAGCACTGTCCATCGCACGCAACACCTTCACGGAGAGCATCCGTCAGCCGGTGTTCTTTATCCTGATCCTCGCCTCGGGGCTCGGGCAGATCGCCAACCTCCTCCTCTCGGCCTACTCCATGGGGTACACCGAAGATATGGAGGTCCACGGTGACGACAAGCTCCTCCTCGATATGGGGCTCGCGACCGTTATGGTCTGCGGCACCTTGCTCGCGGCCTTCGTCTCCACGAGTGTGCTCTCGCGAGAGATCGAGAACAAAACCGCCCTGACCGTAATCTCCAAGCCGGTCGGGCGCCCGCTGTTCATCATCGGAAAATACCTCGGCGTGACCGCGTCCATCCTCGTTGCGATGTCGATCATGCTCGTATTTTTCCTTTTCGCGATCCGCCATGAGGTCATGTCCACTGCCCGGGATCATGTGGACGGG
Organism: Phycisphaerales bacterium; assembly: GCA_029260435.1. Classification (GTDB taxonomy): domain Bacteria; phylum Planctomycetota; class Phycisphaerae; order Phycisphaerales; family UBA1924; genus OFTM74. Next base: position 65,968 of record JAJDDG010000010.1, read on the forward strand.
CCCGTGCTGCTCTTCTCCATGCTCTCCGTCTTCATCCCCATCGCCCTGGCGATCTGGGGAAACTATTTCTACGAGTGGATCTTCACATCCGCTGCGATCTACATGATGATCCCCGCCACGCTCCTCGCCTACCTCGCGGTGATGGTCATCAGCAAAGACTGGGCGTTCCAGTCCCCAGCAGAGAGTTTCAAACCGCAGGTCATGCTCGCGTCCTCGTGTGTGGTCATGAGTGTGATGGTGCTCTCTGCGATCTCTGTCGCCGCTTCAACGCGCCTCGGACAGGTCATGACGATCGTGGTCTGCGCGGGTTCCCTCGTGCTCGGACTGCTCTCAAACCACCTGCTTGGCTCCCTCGCGATCCAGAACACCCAGATCGCCGTCGCCAAGGATGTCTCCTTCCCCGACGAGAGCGATGCCACCCTCGCCCGTGCGGGTGACATGGCTGTGATCACGTTCACCACCGAACCCCGTATCGATCTCCAGAGCCAGATGTCGATCTTCTATGGCTCCGACCCCTCGGGCGTTTCTATCGCCGTCCCAGCCCACAACCCCTTCGAAGGCGACCTCACCCGAGAGCGAGATGTCTACGAGCCCTCAACCGGCGCCGCGCTCGTCATCGAGGGAATCGAACCCGACTCGGACCTCGCCTACCGCATCCGCAACGTCGGCGGCCTCGCGGTAAAGCGCCCGCCCCGCGTCGGTGATTCGTTTTTCGCGCAGCGCACCGTGAGCAATATCCCCGCACGCGTCGCATGGTCGATCATCCCGAACATCCAGAGCTTCTGGCTCGTTGACGCCGTCACACAGGGGCACGACATCCCGCCGCGATATGTCCTCATGGTGGCGGGGTACACAATCACCCAGACCGTGACCATGCTCGCGCTGGCGATATTCCTCTTCCAGAAGCGCGACGTCGGCTGACCCTTACGCCGCCGCCTCCAGCAAACCACCGGTCATGTCGTCCTCGGTCTTCTTCACGAGCCCAAACCAGATCAGACAGAACACAGGCCACGCAAGCGAGAGTGCAGTCATGACGAGCGCGGAAACGAGCTGTGTCGTTCGGTTGTAGCTTTGCGAAATCTGATTGTCGGGATAATCCTGAACGTATATATCCATCTGCGCCATAAGTTCGAACTGGAAAAACACTCCAACAACCGCCAGTACAATCAGCCCAACTCCGTAAATCAAATGCATATACCGCGTGGCAATCTTCCGCGATAGGCAAGAAATCCCACCGATGATCAACAGTACATTCATTAGCACACTGACGGCCATGAGGGCTATTTGGACGAGCCCCGGCTTCATAGTCGGTGGCAATGGATCGTCTCCCAACGCAGCCCCCATGAGCGATGGCATGACGAACATCGACGCCATCCCGAAACCTATGCACGTCACTGCGATCCCCCCAAACACAATCGAAAGAATACCTACCGGCTTGGGCCACCCGGGCATGTCATCGAGCATGTCCTCGTCGTAAAACCCCTCGTCCGGCTCGGCGACATACACATCCTCTTCGCCGTTCGCGTGGTCGTCGTATTCGTCGTTCATAACCGCCTCCTGTCCGAGGGAGAGTTGAATTGTTTCGAGAACTAAATCTGTTGCAGGAACCGCACGTCGTTATCAAACAACATGCGGATATCCGGGATCGAGTATTTCCCCATCGCGATCCGCTCGATGCCGAACCCGAACGCGAACCCCATCCATTCTTCCGGATCGAGCCCCACCGCTTCCAGCACCGCCGGGTCCACCATCCCGCACCCGCCAAGCTCGACCCACTCCGCGGGCTTGCCCGCGCGCAGGCGGATCTTCATGTCAAACTCCGCGCTCGGCTCGGTGAACGGAAAGAAACTCGGGCGCAACCGGATCTCCGCATCCTCGCCGAAGTACGACCGCGCAAACGCGAACAGCGTTGTTTTGAGATCAACGAAGCTCACCTGCCGATCGATGTACAACCCCTCGATCTGATGGAACATAAATGAGTGCGTCGCATCGACCGTGTCCGGGCGGTACACCCGCCCCGGCGCCACAATCTTGAGCGGCGGCCCCCAACCCTTGGCGATCGCGTCTTCCATCACGCGGATCTGCACTGTTGAGGTCTGCGTCCGCAGCATCCTCGGGCGGGCAGATTCGCCCCCCTCTTCTACGAAGAAATTGTCGATCGGCTCGCGGGCGGGGTGCCCCGCGGGGATATTCAGTTTCACGAAATTATGTTTGTCGTCCTCGAGTTCACGCTCGCTCGCGACCTCGAACCCCATCTTCCCGAACACGTCGCAGATTTCGTCGCGAACCCGCGAGATGATGTGCCGCCTGCCCAGAGGTTGAGCAATCCCCGGCTCTGTCGGATCGATACCGACAGCAACCTGCACACCCCCTCCACCGAGCGATCCCTTCTTCGCGTCGAACGCGCTCTCCAGAGCTCGTTTCACCTCGTTAGACCGCTTGCCCACCGCTGGCTTCTGCTCGCGGGGCACATCCTTCAGCCCCCCCATCACCCCCTTGAGCCTGCCCTTCGAGCCGAGGAACTCGATCCGCCACGCCTCGACAGCCGATGCATCCCCCGCCGCATCCAGCGACGCGATCCCGTCCTTTTCGAGTTGATCTAGCTGTTCGAGCATCGCTGGAATATACCCATCCCTCCACACTCGCACACCCCCGACCACCATCGCTCCACCCCAAAGCCAAAATGAAAAACCGCCCGGCGAACCGAGCGGCTTGAAAGTCTATGTCACGACACGCTGAAGATTACTCCTCGCTTGTCGTCTCTTCGCCAGCACCAGCTTCCGGTGCCGCCTCTGCAACCGCAACCGGAGCTTCCGCCTCAGTCTTGCCCGCAAAGCCCTTGCGGAGTTCCGCGGCGTACGCCGTCCGACGATCCGCAGTACGCCGGCGCCGGCTCGGGTTGCCCCCGATCTCCGGGCCTTCTTCATTGCCGACGAGTTGGATCACGCACAACTCGCCCGCATCACCGAGGCGGCGTGCCCCGACGCGAACGATCCGGGTGTACCCGCCCGCTCGATCAGCATATCGCGGTGCGACGTGATCGAAAATGTGCTTGACGATCTTCGGCGAGGTTTTCAGATCGCCGTACCGATTGCGGACGATCTTGTCACCATCCGGCAGATCGAAAAACCGCGATGCACGATCACTCATCCGCTGCACCTGTGCGCGGTCCGCCTCGCTCGCCCCCTTGGGGAGGTAGAGCCACTCGAACGCTTTGCGGTCGCGTCCGAGCTTCTTCGCAACGAGGCGACGGGAATGGAGATCCCCGCGCTTGGCGAGAGTGATGATCTTCTCAACCATCGGACGCAGCGCCTTCGCTCGCGGCAGTGTCGTTGTGATCTGCCCGTGCTCGAAGAACGACACCGCCATGTTGCGCAGCATCGCCTCGCGGTGAGCCGAGGTCCGTCCGAGTTTGTATCCAGCTTTACGGTGACGCATGAGTCACACTCCTGCTCTTGCGATCGGCTTAGCCGATCTCGATGTCCTGCGGCTTCACAGCCGGAGTAAACGAATCGGGGAGGGGCATCCCCAGAGAGAGCCCCATGTCCTGCAGCTTACGCTTCACCTCGCGGAGAGATGTCTTGCCGAACGAACGAACCTTCAGCAGTTCGCTCTCCGTTTTCTGCACCAGTTCCGCGACGCTCGCGATCTGCGCCGTCTCCAGGCAGTTCGACGCCCGGACCGAGAGTTCCAGGTCCGTAGACAACATATTCAGCTTCCGGACCAGCTCGTCGTCAACGCTCGCAGCAGCGGCGGCCTCGGTCGAGACACGCTCCACGCCAGCGTCGGTGTACTGCACAAACGGGTTCAGGTGCTTGCGGAGGATCTTCGCAGCCTCGACCATCGCCATCTCGGGCGTCGTCGTGCCGTCGGTCCAGACCTCGATTGTCAGCTTGTCATAGTTCGTCCGCTGACCGACACGCGTATCCTCGACCTTGTAGCGCACCCGCTGCACGGGTGAGTACAGCGCGTCAACAGGGATCACGCCGATCTCCTGCTCGTCCGCATCGGTGTACTGCTCGGACGCCGGCACATATCCGCGCCCTTTGCCCGCCCACAGTTCCATCTCAAAGTTCACTTCATCAGTCAGCGTCGCGATCACCATATCTTTATTCACGATCGTGATCGCGGTGTCCGCCTCGATGAGATCCGCGGTCACCTCGCCCGGCCCGGTCGCCGCCAGACGCATCGATTTGGGCATATCACCCTCGAGCTTCACCACGAGGTTCTTCACGTTGAGCACGATGTCTGTCACGTCCTCAAGAACGCCAGGCAACGTTGTGAACTCGTGCTCGGCGCCCTTGATCTTCACGCCCGTCACCGCCGCACCCTCAAGGCTCGACAGCAACACACGCCGAAGGCTGTTCCCGATCGTCGTGCCGAACCCGCGCTCGAACGGCTCGATCACAAACCGGCCATATGTGTTGGTCTTGAACCCGGGGTCCGGGGTTACCCTGCTGGGCAGCTCCAACCCACGCCAACGTGCTCGCATCGCCATAACTGTTCACCATCCATCCGGCAGCAACTGTCTTCCAGACAACGCTCCTCGGGGTATCGGCCGCGCCGCCCGCTGCCGGTCGGTCACCGCCCCTGCTTTCCCGAAAAACGACACGCCCCCACCATTCCCCCTCACCACCCGATGTTCTGTATTACACGCGGCGCTTCTTGCGCGGCCGGCACCCGTTGTGCGGCACCGGTGTGTGGTCTTCCAACGCGGTCACCTGCAGCCCGGAACCGACGAGCCCGGTGATCGCGGACTCACGCCCTGCGCCCGAACCCTTGATCCGAACCTCGACCTCGATCATCCCCATCTTCCGTGCCTTCTGCGCACAGGACTCGGCGGCCCGAGTCGCCGCGAACGGCGTGCTCTTACGCGAACCCTTGAACCCGATCGTCCCGGCGCTGTCCCAGCAGAGGGCCTCGCCGTTTACGTCCGTGATGGTCACCATCGTGTTGTTGAATGACGCCTTCACATGCGCCACCCCACGAACAACATTCTTGCGTTGCTTCTTTGACTTCTTCGCCATCGGTTTAGCCCTTCACGCCCTTCTTGCCTGCCACAGTCTTCTTACGACCCTTGCGCGTCCGCGCGTTGCACTTTGTCCGCTGACCACGTGTCGGCAACCCCCGACGATGTCGATCGCCACGGTAGCTGCGGATATCGCGGAGCCGCTGCACGTTCTGCGACACCTGGCGTCGCAACGCACCCTCGACGACATACTCAGAGTCGATCAACCCCGCGAGCGAAGCAACCTCGCTCTCCGAGAGATCGTGCGCTTTCTTTGTTGGATCGATCTTCAGCTTCTCCAGAATCTCGTCCGCAAACTGCGAACCGATTCCGTGGATGTACTGAAGCGAGTAACGAATCGCTTTCTTTTCCGGGACGTCAACGCCGACAATACGAGGCATCTGCTTGCTCCGACTCTTAGCCGTCTATTGATTAACCCTGCACCTGCTTGTGCTTGGGGTCAGATTTACAAATCACACGAACCTTGCCCTTGCGGCGGACGATCTTGCACCCGCTGCAGATCCGCTTCACGCTCGAACGAACCTTCATCGCCGCATCTCCAACTACATCAAACGAGGCACTACGCCCCGCAGGGTCATCCCTTTGATCCTTCGAAACATCCACCGCGCGAACCCATCCAAGGCTCGCACACACCCCGCACGCCTCCCGGTGGGCGGTGCGCGGCCCGGAACTGTATCAAAACGCCTGCCCGCCCGCACCCCCACTCGATCACTCATCCTCCCATTTTCACACCATTTCCCCATCATCGGTCCCCAGCACCCGGATCTCGCCACCCTCCAAGGCGATCATCACCTCCTCGTGGCACGCCACAGACCCGTCGCTTGTCACCACAGTCCACCCATCCTCAAGCACGCGGACATCCGTCTGCCATGCCCCCACTGATCGCCTCTCCACAGGATTCCAGGTCAGCATGGGCTCCACCGCGAGCACCAGACCCTCCGCAAGCTCAAAGTCCTGCCCCACGAACCCCGTCCAATACGCCGGCACCTTGGGCAGTTCATGCAGATCCCGCCCGATCCCGTGCCCCACATATTGCGTCACCGCCCCATACCCACTGTCGATCGCTGCACGCTCCATTCGTGCCGCCACCTCCGCCCATGTCCCACCACACGAATACACCTCCCCCGCTGCCTCCACGCCCCGCCTCAGCACACCCCGGGTCGCCTCAACCAACCGCTCCAGCCCCTTGATCCGCTCGGGATCTGCTGACTCATCACATACGACAATCGAGCGAGCCGAATCCCCGCACCACCCATCGAGCCGCACCCCGACATCCACACTGACCAGATCCCCCGCCTGAATCACCCGCTCGCCCGGCACGCCATGCACAACACCCTCGTTCACAGAGATACAAGTATCCGCCGGGAACCCCGCCTGATCACGCTGCGAGTACCCACGGAACAGACTCTCGCCCCCACCATCCCGGATCACCCGAGCAGCAATCGCATCAAGTTCGTGTGTGGTGCGTCCTGGTATGCACGCCCGCTCCATCTCCGAGAGCACACGACGCACCAGCCGCGCTGCGCGATCCAAGCGTTGAATCTCATCCGAACTCTTAAAAACAACCCGCTTCACCGGGTGTTTGTCCGACATCACGCCCTACCGTGGCCCGCGGATCTTCGGTCCCTTGCCGTCGTTACCACCAAGGAAGCCCGAGTAGTTCCGCATGAGTAGGTTCGCCTCGACGCGCTGCACCAGGTCCAGCCCGACCGACACCACGATCAGCAGACCCGTGCCTCCGAGGAACTGGGTCACCATGAAATCGATGTTCAAGCCGGTATTCACGATCATCGGCACCACCGCGATCACGCTCAGGAACCCCGCACCGACATACGTGATGCGTTCCATCACCGTCTCGAGATATTCAGCGGTACGCGGGCCGGGGCGCAACCCGGGGATAAACGACCCGTGGTCCTTCAACTGCTTGCTCATCTCTTCCGGGTTGAACTGCACCGTCGTCCAGAAGTAGCTGAAGAAGTACACCATCAAGATGTACATCAGCACATACGGATAACTGCCCATCTGGAAGCTGTCCGCAAGAAACTGCGAAGCGCCCTTGAAGAATCCGTCAGAGTTCTTGAACGCATCGGCCATCGCGCCGAACGCGACGCTCGGGAAAATCATCAGCGAAGACGCGAAGATGATCGGCATCACACCGCCGTGGTTCACACGCAAGGGCAGGTACGACCGCTGACCGCCAAACACGCGCCGACCACGGGTGTGCTTCGCCTGCTGCACCGGGATCCGCCGCTGCGCCACTGTGATCAGCACCGCACCCGCAACAACTCCGAAGAACGCGCCGAGGATGAAAAGCACACTCATCCAGGAGAGTGATGTTGTGTCATTGTCAGCAATCCCGAATACCGCCTGGATCGGACCGATCTGCCCGATCGGAGAGTTCTGGATCAGGTACATAAACGCGTTGGGCATCTGTGCCAGAATGCCAGCGGTGATAATCAACGACACACCGTTGCCGATGCCGTACTTGTCGATCTGCTCGCCGAGCCACATCAGGAAGATCGTGCCCGCCGTCATGGACGTCACGGCCATCACCCACCAGAGCGGGTTGCCGACCCAGTTCTCGTACACCAACCCCGACTTGCTGATAAACGCAAGCCAACCGATCGCCTGCACCACACACAGCGCGACCGTTGAATACCGCGTCCACTCCTGGACCTTCTGACGTCCCGTCGGGCCTTCCTGCTGCAGCTTCTTGAGCGGCTCATACGCCGAACCGACAAGCTGGAAAATAATCGCCGCCGAGATGTACGGCATGATCCCCAGACCGAAGATCGTGGACTGCCCGAAGCTGCCACCGGAAAACACACTCATGAACTGCGCCACGCGACCAAACGCGCCGCCGCTCTGTGCCTGCTGCTGGAAAAACTCCAGCATCTCGGTCTGGTCGATACCGGGAACCGGGATCCAGAACCCGATCCGATAGACCGCGAGCATCCCGATCGTAAACAGGATCTTGTTCCGGAGTTCATCGATCCGAAAAATGTTGATCAGTGCTTGCAGCATCGTGCCTGATTCCCCGAGTCGCGTTCCTGCGATCCTTCGTCACTCGATCCCCCGAGTCAACCCAGACCCGGGCACCGAACGACGCGGCTCTGTGAACTCAGCCCCCACCCTGATCAGAAAATTAGTTCTTACCCTTCTTCTTGCCACTGTCAGCCGTATCGAACTTCTTCGCAGCGCGGCGTTTGGGCTTCTTCGTGAGGTTGGTGGGAACCCGGTCGGTCGAATTCCGATCAATGCCGCGAACCCGGTCCCGGCGCGAGCCGCTCTCGTGCACGCTGCCACCAGCGTCGGTCACCATCTTGCGGACGCTATCCGACACCCGCTCCGCCTTGATGTCCAGCTTCACCTTGAGCCCACCCTCGGCGAAGTCGCCAAGATCGCCCAGCACCTTCAACGGGCGCTTGGTGTCGCGGATCAGACCCGCAGCCACGAGTTTCTCAGCGGTGACATCGCCGCCCTTGGCGAAGTCTGGGTGCGTGAGGATATCGCCAAGGTTCGTCGTCCAATAGCGAACCTTGAAATTCGTGTTCGTGAAACCGCGCTTGGCGATCCGCCGGAAGAACGGCATCTGACCACCCTCAAACGAGTGGCGAGCCGAGTAACCCGAGCGGCTCTTGGCGCCGTTGTGACCGCGACCGGACGTCTTGCCGGTGCCGCTACCGCGACCCCGACCAACGCGCTTCCGCGACTTGTTTTTCCCCGCAAGAGCGGTGATCTCGTGGATCATCATGATGACGTACTCCCGTCGTCTATTGCACACGCCGCGTGAAACCCGCGGCGGAGTGATCAGTCGTTCTTCTTCTCGTCAGCTTTTTTATCGTCGGCCTTCTTCTCGTCGGCCTTCTTTTTATCTACCGAAGCGTCGCCCTTGGGCTCCGCCTTCGCCTCGCCCTGCTCTTCCTTCTTGGGCTTGGTGCTCGGCATAAACGCCGCGCCACGCTCGATCATGTCGTCCACTTCCGAACGCTCGATCGTCACGCCGCGCAGTTCGGCGACCGTCTCGCGCGACTGCAAGCGGGCAAGCCCGTCGAGCGTCGCCTTCGCGAGGTTCTTCTTGTTCCGCGAACCGTAGGACTTGGTCATGCAATCCGTGATGCCGACCATCTCGAGCACCGCGCGAACCGTTGCGCCAGCGACAACACCCGTACCCGGAGAGGCGGGGATGAGCTTTACGCTCGAGGCACCGTACCGACCAAGCACCTGGTGCGGGATCGTGCCGCCCTTGAGCACCACGTCCTTCAGGCTCTTGCGTCCTTCTTTCTGCGCCTTCTCGATCGCCGGTGGAACCTCGTTCGCCTTGGCGTACCCGAGCCCGACCCGACCGCTGCGGTTGCCCACAACCACGAGCGAGCCGAAGCTGAACCGGCGACCGCCCTTGACGGTCGCGGCACTGCGGAACACGCCGATCGTGTTGCTCTCGAGTTGATTGGCTTCGTCGATGACTTCAACCATGATGCTTTGCCTCTGTGTCCTCTGGAACGCGTCGTCCAGTGATCCGATGTCCTAGAACTTCAACCCACCCTTGCGAGCGGCGTCCGCCAGCGCTTTGACGCGCCCAACATAGCGGTACCCGCCACGGTCAAATGCCACCTCATTAACGCCCGCAGATGCAGCACGCTCCGCGATCACCTTCCCGACAGCCGCCGCAGCCGCAGCGTTCCCGGTGTTGCTCGCCTCGATGCCCTTCTCACGCGACGACGCGGCACACAGCGTCTTGCCTGCCATATCGTCGATGACCTGCACATAGATGTGGTTCAGCGAACGCCGTACCGCCAACCGGGGGCGGCTCGGGGTGCCGCTGAGATGCTTGCGGATCCCCGTGCGCCGACGCTTGCGCCGAATGGTCTTTTTCTTCTGCTTGTCCATATCTGCTGCCCATCCTCCGGGACCATCCCGGATCGTTGCCAATCAATCCCAGTTCGATTAGGCGCCGAACGCCTTGCCCTGCTTACGACGAACCGCCTCGCCCACATACCGGATCCCCTTGCCGTTGTACGGCTCGGGTTTCCGCTTCGAGCGGACCATCGCGGCAAACTGACCGACCGCCTGCTTGTCCGCACCCTTGATCGTCACGATCGACTGGGTCACGTCCACGCTGATCCCCATCGGGATCGCTACCTCGATCGTGTTCGCAAACCCAACCTTCAAAGCGATCTTCTGCCCCTGCACCTGCGCCGTGTACCCGACGCCAACCACATCAAGCTTCTTCTCGTACCCCTTGGTCACACCCACAACCATGTTCGCGATCAACGCCCGCGTCAGACCCCAGTAGGCCCGCACCGTGCGGTTTTTCGCGTCCTTCTCGTCGATGCTCACCGTGACCCTTTTCTCGCTCTCATCCCAGTTCACCTGAACGTCGGAACGGTGCTCGAACTCGAGCGTGGAATCACCCTTCGACACACTGATCTTCCGACCGTTTATCGAAACGTTCACCCCCGAAGGGATCTCGATTGGTTTCTTGCCAAGCCTGGACATCGTCGTTCTACCTTCTTCGTGGTTTCTGCTCACCCGGCAACCCGCCGGGGCATGGCCCCACGATTCAAACCTCTATCAGCAAACCGTCGCCAACAACTCGCCGCCCACACGCTCCTCGCGGCAACGCCGATCCGAGAGCACGCCCTTGGACGTCGAAACAATCGCCACACCCAGCCCCTGCATCACCATGGGCAGGTCGTCCACCCTCCGGTAAACGCGGCACCCGGGTCGAGACGTACGCTTGATCTCGTTGATGATCGTCTCCCCGCGTGGGCCGTAGCGCAGCTTCACACGGATGTGCCCTTGGCGTCCGTCGTCGATGACGTCGAACCCGTCGATGTACCCCTCCTCCTGGAGGATCGACGCGACGCCCTGACAGACCTTGCTGTTCAGGCACTTGACGGTCTTGTCCCGGTTGCTCGCAGCATTGCGGATCCGGGTCAACATGTCGGCGATGGGATCGCTCATCGACATAGCTGTGTTCCACTTTCTGTTACGCGGGCAACAGGCCGCCCGCCAAAAAACTCTGTCGTCGTTCTCATACCTACCAGCTCGCCTTCCGCATGCCGGGCACCTTGCCCTGCAGCGCGAGTTCCCGCAGCACGATGCGGCTCACCCGGAACTTGCGGTACACACCACGCGCCCGACCGGTGATCTCGCACCGATACACCTTCCGGGTGCTGAATTTCGGGACTCGTTTGCTCTTGGCGATCTGCGCTTTGGTTGCCATCAGTTACTCCCTTTCCTCACCCTTCGATCTTCTTCTTGAAAGGCATACCCAGCTCTTCCAGCACGAACCGGCTCACCTCGGCGTTCGAATTGCTGAACACCACATTGATATTCATCCCGTGCGTGAAGTTCGTCGAGGTCATATCGACCTCGGGGAACACCGCCTGCTCCGTCAGACCCATCGAGTAGCTGCCGCCCTTGTCGAACGACTTGACCGGCAGCCCGCGGAAGTCCTTGATGCGAGGCGTCGTCAGGTTGATCAGGCGATCCAGGAACGCCCACATCTTGTCACGACGCATCGTCACCATGTACGAAGAGGGCATCCCCTCACGCAGCTTGAAGTTCGACACCGACTTCTTCGCGTTGATCAGGATCGGCTTCTGACCCGACACCCTCGTCAGCGTCGTCACCACCGAATCCTTCGCGTTCGCCGCCAGCTTCCCGTTCTCCAGGTACCGACCGACATTCACGTTCAGCACGATCTTCTCGAGCTTCGGGCGGCTCATCCGGTTCTTGAGGCCGAACTTCTCCGCCACCTTCCCCGCGATCTCGCTGTCGTACCTCTGCTGCAGGCGGGGCGGCGCACTCGGGGCGCTGGTCTCGCCGCCTTCGCTCTTCTTGTCGTTGTCCTTGGACATCGTTCGCACCTATCTGGGAGAGTGTGGGGGGCTGGTCGCCCCACCGGCTTACTTCTTCTTCGAACCCCGGACCACACCGAGTTCCTTGCCGCCACGAGCCGCGACACGGACCTTCGACCCGTCCTTCTTTGTCTCGAACCGAACACGCGACGCCTTGCCATCGATGACCGGGCTCACGTTGCTGATATGGAACGAGCGATCAACCCGAACGCTCCCGCCCTGCGGATTGATCCGCGAAGGCTTGAGGTTCTTCATCACGCCCTCGATCCCCGCGCCGTGAACCACGACCCGGTCATCCTTGGGCATCACCCGCACCACTTTCCCGGTCTTCCCTCGGAAGCGCCCGGACGTGATGATCACATCGTCGTTCTTTCGCACATGCGCTGGCATCACACCACCTCCGTCGCGAGCGACACGATCTTCATGTACCCGCGGTCGCGGAGTTCGCGAGCCACGGCACCAAAGATGCGAGTGCCCTTCGGGTTGCCATCGGGATTGATCAGCACGACCGCCGCCTTGTCGAACCGGACATACGAGCCATCCGCTCGCCGAGTCGGGTACGCCGAACGGACGACAACCGCCCTCACCTTGTCGCCCGATTTGACGTCCGAACCGGGCAGCGCCTTCTTCACGCTGCAAACCACCAGATCGCCAACGCCCGCCGTACGACGAGTCTTTCTTCCGCGAGCGGTCGAACCACCCAGCACCCGGATGACGTACGCCACCTTCGCGCCGGAGTTGTCCGCAACCTCGCATCGTGATTCCTGCTGAAGCATGGCCTGAACCTGTCACCTAAGAATCTGCATTCCAACCGAGCCGTCCCAACATAGGACGCGCCCACAACCGCCAAGGCTCTTACGAGCCATGGCCCTTCTCGACCACCCGGACAAGCTTCCAGGTCTTTGTCTTGCTCATCGGGCGGCACGGAGCCACCTCGACCTTGTCGCCCAGCGACGACTCATTGTTCTCGTCGTGTACACGCAGCACCGTCCGCTTGCGGAGGTACTTGCCGTACTTCGGGTGCTTCGCAAGGAACGCCACAACGACCTTCCGCGTCTTATCACCCTTGTCCGATTCGACAGTGCCGAGCACCGCGCCGCGGACCTTGTCCTTTGTAGCTGTCTCGCTCATGCGTTCGCCCCTTGCGCCGCGGTCTCACGGGCACACTGCTCGGTGAGCAGCCGCGCAACCTCGCGCTTCGTCTTCTTGAACTGACTCGGGTCCTCGATCTTCTCCGTCACCGTCTGGCAACGCAGGTCGTAAATCCGTCGACGGAGGCGCACCAACTCAACGTCGATCTCCTCGTCGCTCATGCTCTTGATCTCAGCAGCGCTCATCGCGTCATCCTTCGAACCGGGCAGTGCCCATTTATCACACAGTCAACCGTCGACCGACAAACCGGCAACGGACCGGCATCTTCATCGCGATACGAGCAAACGTCTGCTTCGCATCTTCTTCGCTCACACCCGCGATCTCGAACAGCATCGTCCCGGGTTTTACTCGTGCGGCCCAGTAGTCCACGTCCGCCTTGCCCTTACCCATCCGCTGTTCGAGAGGCTTCTTCGACACCGGCTTGTCAGGAAACACGCGGATGTAGATCTTGCCGCGACGCTTCAGGAAGTGCTGCGCCGCGATACGACCAGCTTCAATCTGCCGAGCCGTCAGCCAGACACCCTCCAGCGCCTGCAGGCCGTAGTCACCGAAGGCAACATAGTTTCCCTTCGTCGCCTTCCGGTCGCGACCGCGTCGCATCTCCTTGCGGAACTTCACCCTTTTGGGCATACGGGGCATGGTGCGTCGTCCTCTCGTTCACTCAAGCCGCCCGGAACATCCGAGCGGGAATCAATCTCAAACCAATCCGATTACCTGCGGCCTCGCGCACGAGCCCGACCGCCAGCGGCCGTCGTCTCGATGTCGTCCTCGCCGCTCTCGCTGTACTCACCCTTGTAGACCCAGCACTTCACACCGATCGTCCCGTACGTCGTGAACGACTGGGCGAAGCCGTAGTCGATATGCGCCTGGAGCGAACTCAAAGGCATCGACCCGAGCCGCGTGTCCAGACGCCGACTCATCTCGGCACCGCCAAGACGACCAGCAAGCAGCAAGCGGACACCCTGTGCCCCCGCCTGCATCGTGCCTTCCGCACGCATCTTCACGATGCGCCGGTAGCTCGCACGTTTCTTGAGTTGCTCGGCAATGCCCTCCGCAACAAGCTGCGCATCCATGTCCGGGTTCTTGATCTCGACAATGCTCAGCGAGACCGACCGGCCCGTCATGTACTGCAATTCCTGCGTCAGGCGATCGACCTCGGCGCCCTTCGGGCCGATGACCAGCCCAGGACGGGCGGTCTTGATGATCACTTTCAGCTCTGTACGCGTCCGCTCGATGTGGATGTCCGACACCGCCGCGAACGGGGGCGTGCGGTTCAACCGCTTGTCAACGAACTCGCGGATCTTGAAGTCCTCGACGAGCAGGCTGCCGTACAACGCCTTGGGCGCGTACCACCGACTCTTGTGGACCTCTGTGATCCCGACGCGAAAACCGTATGGGTGAACTTTCTGTCCCATTAGCCAGCTTCCTCCACGCTCACCGTGATATGGCTTGTCTTCTTCTGGATCGGGTGCGCCCGACCGCGGTCCTTCGGCTGGAACCGCTTGATAATCATCCCTGCATCCACCTTCGCTTCAGACACGATCAGACGCGACACATCCGCGTCGGCGCCCTCCGCATCCGCAATCGCCGCGTCCAACGCCTTGCGAGCCATCACCGCAGCACGCTTGGGGCTGAACTCCAGCATCGACAGCGCGTCATCGACGCGGTGCCCGCGGATCATGTCGATCACGAGCCGCGCCTTCTGCGGGCTCGAACGAACCCACCGCGCCTGGCTTGTGAACTTCGCCAGATCCTTGGCATGGCATCCCATCGCCTCACCCATGGCTTCGATCTCACCCGCCCGCGCAACCGGAAGATTCCGCCCCGCGAGCCAGTTCTTGACCTTCTTCGTAGCGAGCTTCTGCTGCTTCTCGCTCGGGCCGCCAGCGATCGCAGAGGATAGATCCTCGGCGCTGACGCCCGACTCTTCCATCCGCTCGCGTAGTTTTTGATCGTTGATCTTCACGGCTGTGAATCCTTCAGTGCCTCTCGCCTGGGCTTATCGCCCGGACTTGACGCCTTCCTTCTTATTCGTGTGACCGCGGAACGTGCGGGTCGGGCTGAACTCACCCAGCTTGTGACCCACCATGTCCTCGGTAACAAACACGTCGTTGAAAACCCGCCCGTTGTGCACCTTGAACGTGTGCCCGACAAACTCGGGAACGATCGTGCACGCCCGCGACCATGTCTTCATGGGATCGCGCTTGCTCTGCTCGTTCATCTTCTCCACCTTCAGGTAGAGCCTTTCGTCCACGTACGGACCTTTTTTCAGACTGCGTGCCATCTATCCAATCCTCGAACGAGTTACTTTAACTGCCCGTAACGCTTGCTCTTGCGACGCCTGATAATCAACTGTTCCGAATACTGCTTGCGGTTGCGTGTGCTCCCGCCCTTCGACAGAACACCCGACTTGCTCGCCGGGGCGCGGTTGCCCTTCGAGCGACCCTCGCCACCACCCAGCGGGTGCGCGTGGTGGGCCATCGCCACACCGCGTGTCTTCGGACGACGCCCCAGGTGACGGCTCTTGCCCGCCTTGCCCAACCGACGCTGCGAGTGATCCGAGTTCCCGACAACGCCGATTGTCGCCCGACACTCCACACTCACCCGACGCAACTCGCCGGAAGGCAGCACCAAAGTCGCGAACTTGCCCTCGCGGTTGCTCAACCGAGCGCTCGAACCCGCCGAGCGACACATCTGTGCGCCCTTGCCGGGCTGCAACTCGATGCAGTGCACATCCAATCCCGTCGGAATGTGCTTGATCTTCATGCAGTTGCCGGGCTTCGGCTCGATGGCCGAATCAGATGTCAGCACACTGTCACCGTCGTTAAGACCCTTCGGCGCGGGGATGTACCGCTTTACGTCGTCCTGGTACTGCACCAACGCGATGTGGCACGAGCGGTTCGGGTCGTACTCGATCCCGATCACCTCTCCGGGGATATCCACACGATCAGCGCGACGGAAATCGATCTTCCTGTACATCCGCTTGTGACCACCGCCACGACCACGCACCGTGATCTTGCCGTGGTTGTTCCGACCACCGTTCTTCGTGATCGGCTCGGTCAGCGACTTCTCGGGCTTCTTCTTCGTCACCTCGGCGTGAATATTCACCGAGGCGTTGCGTCGCCCTGCGCTGGTTGGTTTGTAGACGCGAATCGGCATCTCTTACTCCGCTTCTCTTTCCCAGTGCCTCAGAACAACTCGATGCGATCGTCAGGATGAACCCGCACGATCGCCCGCTTCGTAGTTTTACCCGGGACATACCCATACTTCATGCGGCGCGTCCGCGCCTTGCGATTATGGGTCGCCACACCGACGACGCGAACCTTGTACAGATCCTCGATCGCCTTCTTGATCTCGTCTTTACTCGCCGTGCGTTCAACGAGGAACCCGTACCGGTTGAACTCGTTGGACGCGAACGTGTGCTTCTCGGTGAGAAGCGGCTTCTTGATCACGTAGATCGATTCCATCACGCCACCTCCTGACCACGCTTCACGCTCTTGTCCGTCTTCGCGCTCGGGCCGTTGATCCACGCCTCAAGATCACCCTTCGAGATCACCAGGAACCGATGGTTCAGCATCTCGAAACAGGTCATCGAGGTCGAATCGCACACCGAAACCCGATCCAGGTTCCGAGCGCTCAGCCCCGCGTTCATGTTCTTCGGATCCACCGCGATAAGACAGGTTCGGTTGATCGCGCAGCTCGCGAGCATCTTCCGGAACAAGCTGGTCGATGGCACCTTGAAGTTCAGGTCATCGATGACCTTCACCTCGTTATCAATGAGCTTGGCGAGCAGCGCGTTGCGGTTCGCACGCCGACGCATCTTGATCGGCATGTCCTGCCGGAAATCCTCGCGCTTACGTCGCTTGGCGAAAATGACACCGCCGCCCCTGCGGATACCCGTCCTGCGGTTACCCACACGAGCGTTGCCCGTGCCCTTCTGCTTAAAAAGCTTGCGCGTCGAGCCATCAACATCGGACCGCCCCTTGGTCCGCGCCGAGCCCTGACGCTTGTTCGCGTGATAGCGAACAAATGCCTGCTTGATGAGCGCCGGATTCACCTCGCCGCCGAGAGCTGCCTCGTCGACCGAGATCTTGCCGACCTCTTTGCCGTTCTTATCTAAGACGGGAACTTCCATCTGAAGTAAACCTCGTCGTGCGCCTCCGGGCTCCCGCCGCCGCTCGACCTTCGAGCGGAACTATCGGCTTCTGCCCCTCGCCTCGATCGGCCGTGTCCCTGTAACTCAGTGGGACACACCGACTTCAACTCGGCACATCGTGCTCCTGCTGATGTTGCCCCGTGGTTTCCGGTTCCGTCCGGACCTGCGAAGCCCAGTGACCCGGATCAAACCGAACCACCAGTAAAAAATCTACCGTCTACGCACCCAGCGCTTCCTTCTGCTTCCGAGCCTTCGGCCGGTACAGCCGCGGGGGCGTCTTGATCTCAAGAATGCCCTTGTTCGGACCCGGCACCGGACCCTTCACAAGCAGCAATCCCTCATCCGCGATCACCCGAATCACATCGAGCGAACGAACTGTGATGTTCTTGTTCCCCATCTGCCCCGCCATCTTCTTGCCCTTCTTCACCTTCGGGCCGGTGCCAAGGTTCGTCGCGTGACCGCCGATCGAACCGGGCGAACGATGCTTGCGCTCCACACCGTGGCTCGCTTCGAGCCCGCGGAAGTTGTGCCGCTTCATCGATCCCTGGAACCCCTTGCCCTTGCTCACCCCACGGACATCAACGAACGCGAGATCCGCGATCGCGTCAACCTTCAAGACCTGCCCCAGCTCGTAATCACTCGCGTCATCGACGCGGAATTCAACGTGCCGGCGCTTCGGACTTGTACCCGCCTTCGCGTCGTGACCGATGAGCTGCATCGTCGAACGACGAGCCTTCACATCATCGAACCCGATCTGCACCCCGTTGTACCCGTCCGTTTCCTCGGTCTTCACCTGCGTCACGATACAGGGCCCAACGCGCAGCACGGTCACGGGCACACTAATGCCCTCGTCCGTGAATACCCGCGTCATCCCGAGCTTTGTGCCCAGAAGTGTCAGACCCATCGTTCCATTCCTTTCGCTGCACCAGTGCCGCACACTGCGGAAACCGGCTGCCCTTCCCGGGCCGATTCGTGGCTCGTTCAGCGACACGCCAAACCCCAGAGGAACCGTAGAAACCTGATTGAAAAAGCCGGCCCTTCTTCCGAAGAGCCGGCCTTGAATTGCTGCGTTACGCCTTGATCTTCACAAAGACACCGGCGGGGATCACGAGTCGGTTCAGCGCTTCAACAGTCCGCGCGTTCGGCTCCGTGATATCAATGATCCGCTTATGCGTACGGATCTCGAACTGCTCACGAGACTTCTTGTCGATAAACGGGCCGCGCAACACGGTATAACGCTCGATCCGCGTCGGCAACGGGATCGGACCCGAGACCTTGGCGCTCGTGCGTTTCGCGTGATCGACGATCTCCTTGGCAGACGCATCTAACGCCTGGTGATCGTACGCTTCCATCCGGATTCTGATTTTGCCGCCGCTCATGGAGCCTCGGAACTATGAGGTATACGTCTTGTCCAACACGATCAGAGCAGACAGAAATCAACCCGCTCCTGCGTAAGTCCTTTGAGAGACCCACGCCGGAGCCGCGATCCATCGCTGCCCCGCTCTGATCTACGAATCTCGCCCCAGCTGCCGCCAAGGTCGAGCCGCGAAGGATAACCATCCCTCCGTGGGTGTCAACTCAGGCAATCACTCATCTTCAACCGTCCACTTGAGAGACCCCACCCACCTCGCCGATCCATACCTGGTCGCTCCCCCCAAGCGAACTACAATCACCGAGATCACCCGAAGGAGGGATCGATGCAATTCCCAACCATCATCCGAACATCCAAACCGATCTGTTATGCCCTCCTCCTCACCGGGCTGCTCTCCACATCCCTCTCCGCACAAAATCAGCCTGATACCCAGCCTAAATATATCCGCGCGCCGCAGATGTCGGACAAACCGTTCACTATCCCGAGCCTCGGGCTGACCCTCCGCATACCTGCAGACGCCATCCTCGATATGGCGCCCCCCACCGCTGGCGCAACCGGTGCCCGCATCTGGCCCCAGGACGAATCCGAGGGATGGCACATCACCGTCTTCTCGTCCATCACCTCCGACCGCTCCCAGAACGCCAATACCGCCCTCGATGCACTCATCAGCTCCTTTGAAGCCCTATACCCCGTCAACCTCGAACGCGCCCGCCCGAACCCAAACGCAAAGATGGGGCAGAACCCCGCCACACTCGTCCGCCTCATCCGTCGAGATGACAACCTCCTCGTAGGCTCAGCAAGGCACCACGCCGCACGCGCCTACTTGGACGTACCAAACGTCAAATCGGGAGTCGCCCGCGGATACACCGTCTTCCAGACCGGGCGAGGACAATTCGTCATCTTCCAGCTCCAGGCACCGCAGGACTCCTTCGCCGCCGCACGCCTGACCTACGAAACCATCATCACCCTCGCCCACTTCCGAGACCCTGTAGAAATCAACGCCGAACGTGCGACCCCCCTGCTAGCCGGTGCCTCATTCCTCGAAATGCTCACCAAAAAAGACTACGACCAGGCGGCCGAGGACCGCACCGTCTTCTACCGCCTCTACGCACCGTCAACATCAGAAGAAATCGCATGGCAGCGCGTCCAGATCAAACTCGGACAACTCGGCGACCTCAACCCCAACCGCCCGAAAACCTCTTGGAGCCAGCCCGAGCGCGAGTTCGGGTACCTCGTCACCGTAGATGCCCGCGCCCTCGTTAAAGATAAGACCCTCGATACAAAGGGGCTGTTCTTCCTCTCCCGCGACCGCAAAACCGAACGCTGGTCCCTCAAGACCGAAGTTATTGATGGAAAAAGAGTGCTCGATTCCCAGACCCAGACACTCGTCCGCGACGACAAGCACCTCACCATCAGAACCGAAAGCCCCGGCTCATCCCCCAGCACCGTGGACTACCGCGTCCCGGACAAGGGCTACATCTCCCGCGTCGAGGTCTACCTCCTGCCCTCGCTCGTTGCAAAGATGAACGTCCCCGTCTCCTTCGCCTTCTACAACTTCGATCCCCAACTCAACAAGCTCACCCTGCGCCGCGAGACGTTTTCCTCCCGCAATTCGGGCAAAGGATGGCTACAGACAACCAAACTCACCGAAGACGCCACCACCCACGAAACCATCCGCGACGCAAACGGGCGCCTGCTCAGACAAACCCTCGCCAGCGGTGTCGTTATGGAACCCACCAACCGCAACCAACTCCTCGCGCTCTGGCGCGATTCGACTCTCCCCAGCTCCCGCTAATCCCCCGCCTACTTCCGCTCCCGCCCTCTGCCCGCGGGCACCTCGTCTTCGACCGGTGCCCCTTCGTCGAGCGCCTCCTCCGTACCCGTCGATTCCTCTACATCAAGCTCATCACCCCGCAGAGCCGCGCCGATCTCGCTGAGTTTCTGCCCGAGCGAATCGAGTTGACCCTGCGTATAGGCATCCTTGATGCGCAACCCGGAGTACGCCTGCTCCGCCTGCTCGTACGCCTGCCCCGCACCTTCCAACATCTCACCACTCGTACCCCGCAGCTTCCCCGCCATCGAGCGCATCGATCGCACGCCCGAGGGGCTCGGCGAACGAACCGCTTCATCAATGAACCCCGCAAGCCGCGCCGCCGCCTGCGCGTGCTCGATCTGGATACTCGCCTGGGCGTGCCCGATCGCCGCTTCCGCTGCCTGCTTTGCTTCACGGTCTCCCCGCGCTTTTCTCGCGCTCGACGACGCCTCTTCCAGCTTCTCCAACGCCGCCGTGTACTGCACAGAAACTTCCTTCTCGTAGAGCGAAGCGATCTCGTTCAACGCCTCGCTCACCTCCCGCCCCGCACGATCCGCGTCCCGCTTCGCGCTCTTCGCTTGCTCGCCCCACCGCGAAGCAGCACCCCGAGCCCGCTCGATCCCTTCCTCCAGCGCCTTGCGACGACCACGCAGCAGCAGAATTTCCCGGCGCACGCTCTCGATCTTCGGCTCGTATTCAGACGCTTCGATCTCCGCGAGCGCACCCTCCCGCTCGAAGGAATCCGCAGTCCGCTGGAACGACACCGCCTCCTCAGCAAGCGCAACACGCCCGCTCGCCACCGCATCCATCAACCGACCACGCACCTCGCTCGACTGTGCCCGGCTCGCCTTCGCCGCATCGAGCTTCGTCGCAACGAATGCACGCTTGAGTTCCATGTCTTTTTCGAGCGACGCGATCTCGCCCGACAGTGTTTCCACCTGCCCTGTGTTGAGATCGATCTGCGCCTGATACCCCTCGATATCCCCCGCCGGGTCATACGCAGACAACGACTCCGAAAGAGTAGTTTGCTTCCGGTACACCGACAGCTGCGACAAAACGCCCGACATCAGGTACGTGACCTTGCTGTCCGCCGCCCGAGCGCGACCCGACGCGATCTCCGCGAGCCCCCGCTGCGCCTCGCTCATCATGAGCCCCGCAGCCCCCTTCGATCCTTCCGAGCCTGCATTCTGCTTGCTCTTGAGCGAAGAGATCACCCGCCCGTACACCTCCTCGCGAAGCTCGTCCGGTGCCGCCCGCCCACCGCTCGTATGAATAGCGCCCAACTCCGCCCGCGCCTTGTCCATCGCCTGGCTCAGCTCGTCCTTCTCGGGCTCGCACCCGATCAGACACGCCGCACCGACGCTCAACACTCCGCACAGGATCAACCGCTTGACGCCATCCAACATCTCAAAGACCTCCAGACCCACACCCTCAGGACCACCGCAAACCGCCACCACACGCAAGGGTGGCAGATTGGGGGTGGAGGGTCAGTCTAGAAGATCCTTACTCGCTTTGTTCCCGCCCGGTTCCACCCCATCCATCTACCGCTCCACACCCCCGCCCGCCCCACCCTCACCACCGGGCGACTCATATTCAATCCCATACTCCGGCCTCGGGCGGTACATCGATTCAATCCACTCAACCGCCTGCCGGTACCCCCGCGAATCCCGCGACCGAAAAACCGCTCTCCACCCTCGAACCTCCGGGTGCGGAGACGCCGAGTCGTCCCTGGGGAGCCCCATCTGAAGAAGCACCGAACTCGCCGGATCCTCATAGTTGATCAGCCCCTGCCCGGACTCTGTCTCGTACCGATCAATGATCAGGAAATTCGTATACACACTCGCGTCCGACCGCGGCTTGCGGTTTGTCAGCCGAAACCGCCCCGCTCCCGTCCCGCCGTGGCACTTCGTCGTCGCAGCGTTGTTCATCAACCACCGCGAGTGCACACGATCCCGAAAATTCTTCATGCTCGTGGGCTGCCCGAGCACCCGCACCTTCCCGTACAGCTCCCGCGCCCGCACCCTGAACATCAGATCCAGCACTCTCGCCTCATCCCACCGTAAAATCTCTTCACGCCCCTCACGCGTGCTCGGGATCAACGCCGAATCCGAGTAATCCCGCAGCAACTCCTCAACCACTTTACGATCGATCTTCAGCTTCGGCGGATCCGTGATATCCAGCTCGTACACCTTGATCAGATTGATCTGCTCCTCGCTCAATAGCGGAAACTCGCCCGGCAGCGGGCGGCGCGCAAAGTCCTCGGCACGATCTTCCTGCTCAGGCTCCGTGCCCTTGCCTGTCCCCCGTACGCGCTGCAACTCGATCTCCTGCACGATCAGCGCCCGCAGCTTCGCAGCGCCCTCCATGTACGGATCAAGCTGCAGCACCAGATCAACCTCGCCCAACGCCTCGACAAACATCTCGCGCCGCCTGCACCACTCCGCAAGATTCATCCGCTTGCGCGCATCTTCCCCCACCAGCTCGCTCATCCGCTTGTACCGAACCCGCGCAGGCTCAAGCACCACAAGCTCGCGGTAACTCGTCGCATGAAGTTCGATCTGCACCCCGCTCACCTCGACCACCAGCGTCGTCCCGTCATGCGATACAAACGCCCCGTTCATCCGCCGCCCGTCGCGGAATACCACAACCACCTCATCCCCCTGCTCCGGCGCACGACTCACCCGATCGCCCGGTGTCTGCGCAATCGCGCCCGCACTCCACAATCCCAACGCCAGACATGCCACCAACCCATATCTAGCCCATCGAGCAACCCTGCTAGTCATTGATAGATGCCTCCGGCTACGCCCCGTGTACCGCCATCCGCCCTCGCAAGATGCCCGCCCAGTAGGACGTCCGATCACATCTCCTGTTCCGAATCCATCGGCGATCCGACAACCCACCCGTGAACCCCTAACACCCCCACAGCACCCATTCCGCAGATTCTTCGTGCCCCGCCTGATCCACGAGCTATATTCCAAGCGACGTGTTTCTTCCCTCTTGCCTGCAGTGCTGTCCCCCGGTGCTGCAGGCTTTTTTATTGCCCAAAAACGCAATACTCAGGGCTGCCGACCCTGTACCACCACCACACCGACCAATTCCTCTCCCTGCTCAAGCTGCACAAGTACAACCGTGTCCGGCCGCTCTGTCGAAAAGAATCCGCCAGCCCTGAACGCCTCGCCATGCTCGTTCCGGAACTCCCCGAGCGGGAGCCGAACCGCCTCGCCCAGATCGAGCCCATCGATTTTTCTCGAAAACTGCCCGTTCAGCCACACCGTCCCCGCCGCCCACCGCTCCGCAGTCGTATTCGTCACCACCAGATCAGTACCGTCACGGTACGCCTGCGCATCGACCACCCGGCTCTGAACCGCCCCATCCGGATACGCCCGCGCATCGTGAACCGGCACAAAAACGCCGCACCCCGCGACTCCCGCGCCGTAAATCCCGATCAATCCACCAAGTACCAGCTTTCCTGATCCGTGCATGGGGTACATACTCACCTCGATGCCCTGCCAGAGCAACAACGCCACCCCACCCGAGCCCGCCATCGCCCCGGGCGTCGAATCCATCGACCCCGCGCAGGTCGCGCGTACCTTCACCATCGACCCCCGCATCCCCGCCCTCGTCCCGGGCTTCGATGCCCCCTTCTTCCAAGCCGGGCTCGCCGGATACTCCGACGCCGCCATGCGAATCATCGCCCGCAGACACGGCTGTCCCTACTGCGTCACCGAAGCACTCCTCGACCGCACACTCCTCGGCGGAGGCAAGGGTTTCGCGAAGGCGAACCTCGAAAACCTCGCCGACAACGTCCCGGGAGGCGCAGAAGACCATCCGCTCGCCGGGCAGATCATGGGCTCCGATCCAAACGAAATGGCCGCCGCCGCCGTCAAACTCATCGAACAGGCCAAACGACCCGCGCACGAATACCGAAAAATCCGCGAACGCGGCTTCGATGCCGCGCCAGAAGGCAAAGCGGTCGAACCCTCTAAGAGCAACCGATCCTTCTCCACAATCGATGTCAACCTCGCCTGCCCCGTCAAAAAAATCAAAGCCAAAGCCCGCGGCGGGCACTGGCTCCGCGAGCCCGATGGCGCGATCGACATCCTCCGCGCCGTGCGCCACGCCCTGCCCCTAGAAATCAACACCACCGTCAAACTCCGGCGCGGGTCGGACGACTCCCCGCAAGCCGCGCAAAACTTCGATCGCATCTTCAACGCCGCCTACGACCTCGGGTACGCATGGACAACCGTCCACGCCCGCACCGTCGAGCAGAAATACGTCGGCCCATCCCGCTGGACATTCCTCAAAGACCTCACCGCCCGCCACCCCGACAAGATCATCTTCGCCTCGGGCGATATCTGGCAAGCCGAAGACATCTTCCGCATGATCGCCTTCACCGGTATCCACGCCGTCGCCGTCGCGCGCGGGTGCATCGGAAACCCCTGGATATTCCAGCAGGCCCGCCAATTGATGACCGGTATAAAACCCGAGCCCCCCACTATCGCCGAGCAGCGACAAGTCCTCGAAGACCACTTCCGACTCTCCGTCGCAGTCAACGGCGAAGCCCTCGCCGGGCGCCTCATGCGCAAGTTCGGCATCCGCTTCAGCGCGCATCATCCAACCGCCGAAGCCGTCCGCGTTGAATTCATAAAGGTGAACACCACCGACGAATGGCTCACCGTGCTCAACGAGCACTACACCGCGTAAGCCGCCCCCGCGCGCACACATCGCGTACCCGTGCGCAACCGCACGCACGCCCACACATTTTTACACATCCCCCTCTTGCCCAGCCCCCGCTCCGCGCAGATGTTCTCCGTGTCGAACCCGAAACCCGAACACACAGGAACAAACTATGCCACGAACCATCCTCCTCGTCCCCCTCCTCCTCTCCCTCACCGCCTGCGTCTCACCGCAAGCCGCAGCCCCGACCGTCGCCTTCCAACGCGACGCCATCAACACCCTCTCCCTCGCATACGCAAACGATCTCGCACTCCTCCGAGCACAAACAAACGCTCTCCTCAACATCCGCCGCACCTCAACCCTCGGCTCGCTCCACCGCGAGTTGATCGAGCAAGGCTTCATCACCCCCACCGCCTCCGCAGACACGCAATCCTTCGACGCCGCCCTCTCCGATCCGGAATCAACCGCCACGCTCGTCCTCGAAGTCCGTACGGGTCGCATGACCGCCGAGCAGGCCCCCCGCTTCCTCACCGACTACGCCCTCCTCACCATCCACTCCGATGCCCTCCGCCTCCAGCGTGAAGCGCTCGCAACACTCCACCCCATGCGCCAACTCACCGACGCTACCGCCGCGCTCAACGCCTCACTCGCAGCGCACGAACAGGACATTGCGCACCTCTTCTCCGAACTCACAGACTCCAACACCGCGCTATCCGCATACACCACATCCACTCCCTTCGACTCCCGCCTCACCGCGCCCGACGCACGCACCCTCTGGCAACACCTCATCACAAACGCAATCTCCGACCCCGCGCGCCAAGCCGCAGTCCTCCAACTCCTCGACGACATCCTCGCCCAGTAAACACCACACAAAGGAATCCATAGTCATGCCCATCGACATCGAACCCCTCGCCCAACTGCTCTCCGCATCAGACTCCCCCACCCTCTCAACCCAACAGGCCGCGCTCCTCCGTGCCGCGCTCGCGCAGCTCGCCACCTCCCAAGCGCTCATCGCCAGACAGCAGGCCCTGCTCGAATCATTCGCCTCAGATACCGCCGACATCGAAACAGCTATCGCAAACTCTCTCGACGCAACCCGCGCTGCCCTCGTTTCCCCTTCCCCCCTCTCCAACTACAACGCACCCGCAGCCCGCGCCGCTCGCACCACATTGCTCAAGCAGCTCGACAGCGCCTCCTCGCTCGACGCGTGGCTCGTCATCATCCTCCGCTTTGTTTCAGCGATCTCCCTCCCGCTCGCGCCGTAAAAGACTGCGCGCACCCATCGCCCATGAACGCTCCCGCGAGCGCTTTGATGAAAAACAGGCGGGGTGGGGGGGGAAGCGGTGGGAGCGGGATTCGAACCCGCGAGACCCATAAGGATCTACCGGTTTTCAAGACCGGCGCCTTCAGCCACTCGGCCATCCCACCGTGGGATCCGGACGGCTCGCCGAGCCGTCCGAAGGGGCCGCATTCTACCGACCAGATCCTGTCCCGCTACACCGTCAACGAAGCCGCCCCACCGGGCCACAACCAGGCAAAGATCCCGCCCGTGATCAGCGCGAACACAAACCCATCCGCGAAGCACGCGAGCATGGGCCGCACGCGCCGCCCGGTAAACACATCCCCCGGGAACGAACCCAGGCAATACCCCATCATCGCGCACACACTCACCACCCGAAACACCCGCATCGGCTCCGCACCCGCGGGAATAGAAATGCTCGCCACATACCCCGACAGCAGGCTCACCAGCACATAAAACGCGAACGTCAGCACCAGGTTCCTGCCGAAATTCGGTCTCTTGCCCTGCAGATAAAACGTCCCCCAAGGCCCCGCCGCGTACCGCTCAGTGATCACCGACTTCTCGACCCCGTGACACCACGGGAACATGTACTCACCCGGCTTGATCCCGAGATCTTTGATTGCCCCGAAAAACGCATCCTCATCACCCAACCCCACCCAGTCTTTCTTGTGGTGAGGCAGCGCCATCCACGCGAGGAACCCCCCGATAAACACAACAACGCCCGATATCAAAATCGGTAGCCACAGTTCAATCAGAGAAACCATTTCACACTCCCAATGTAGAGGGGACTGAATCTAAATATAACACGTCCAGATTCTACACCTGATAACCCCGCCGCAACCACCCCGTTTCGGTTCCTCTTTCCCCTCGCTCATGCTCCCCGCTTCGAACTCCACTCGTGCGGATAAACAAAAATCCTCCCACGCCAAGCTAATCACCAGCGAAGTCCTATCCGAATCTAGAAACGGTGTTTAGGAAAAAACCATTAAGAGCACGCATACAGGCAACGGAGCAGTAATCATGATCTCCCGGTTTAAGAAACTCGGCCTCGGCGCTCGAATCATCACACTCACGATCATCATGCTCGCTGTAGTTGTCAGCGTGAACTACTTCGTGTTCATCACGAAGTTTAAATCAAGCATGCAGGACGAAATGATCAAACAGGCCGCCGGGTTCACCGCGCTCGCCGACGAAACCAAGAACCACGTCGCCGGGCTCTACGCCGACGGCTCGTTCCACGTCGATAAAATGGTCGCGGACGTCAAAGAAGCGCAGGAAAATGGCATCAACTACGCCGACACCAAGATCTTCAAGACCATCCCCGTCATCGCCGGGTGGTCCGCCGCCGCAAAGGCAGCCGAACGCGAGAACATCGATTTCTCCGTCAAAGCCCTCGTCGAGGTCCGAAACAAAGACAACCGGGTTGCACCAGGCTCGTTCGAAGAGCAGCTCATTTCTGATGTTCGTGCCAACTTCAGAAATGGTGAACAGCTCTCGATGAACCGCATCGATACCGAAACCAACACACTCCACTACATGCGATCCATCATCCTCGACGAATCCTGCATGATGTGCCACGGCGTCCCCGGCAACGAATTCGACCCAGAAGGCGACGGCATCGATATCATCGGCTTCAAGATGGAAGACTGGACCGTCGGCGACATGCACGGCGTCTACCACGTCCAGGTCCCCCTCTCGAAGCTCGACTCCCAGGTCGCCTCATTCATCACCTCGGGCATGGCATGGACCGGACCCGTCATGATCGGTGCGATCTTCGGGCTGATCTTCCTCCTGCGGAACCTCCTCGCCAAGCCACTCAACGCCATCGTGGATCTGATCGCCAAGGTCTCCGAAGGCGATCTCACCCAGCGCGTCGAGATCAAACGCGAGGACGAGATCGGACGCATGGGCAACTTCATGAACGGTTTCCTCGACCGACTCCACGAGATCATCGTGAACGTCGATGGCGCCGCAAGCGAAGTCGCCTCCGCATCCGTCGAACTATCCGCGTCCGCCGATCAGATCAGCTCTGGCATCAACCAGCAGTCCGATCGCCTCGGCCAGGTCCGCGCCGTCATGGACGACGTCTCCAACTCGGTAAATGACGTCGCCCAGAAATCTGCCGACGCCGCAAACTCCGCGTCCGAAGCGGGTCGCACCGCAGAGGACGGTGGCAACGCCGTCCAGCAGACTGTCGCGGGCATGCAGTCCATCAACGACGCCGTCTCGTCCTCGTCCGAGTCCGTCAAGAACCTCGGCGTCCTCGGACAGCAGATCGGTGAGGTCATCGAAGTCATCAACGACATCGCAGACCAGACCAACCTCCTCGCCCTCAACGCCGCGATCGAAGCAGCAAGAGCGGGCGAGCACGGCCGCGGCTTCGCCGTCGTCGCCGACGAGGTCCGCAAGCTCGCCGACCGCACGACCAGCGCGACACACGAGATCGCACAGTCCATCCAGCAGATCCAGTCCGGCACCGCCGAGGCTGTCGAACGGATGAACACCGGCGCCGAGCAGGTCGAAGCTGGTGTGTCCCAGGCCTCCGAAACCGGGCACGCCCTCACCCAGATCGTGTCCGCGACACAGGATGTCGCGCACATGATCCAGTCCATCGCCGCCGCGACCGAGGAGCAATCCACCGCGACAGC